>NZ_JBFAID010000044.1:0-60588 GCF_040654475.1 Micromonospora sp. NPDC050686 | reverse complement strand
CAAGAGGGTGTCGAGGTCTTGCGTCACAACATGATCATCGGCACCCTCCCTTCATGCCCAGACATCGACCCCTGACATCGGAACTACTCGTCTAGGATCGCGGGGTGGAGGAAGACATCCGGCGGATCGGGATCATGGGCGGCACCTTCGACCCGATCCATCACGGTCACCTCGTGGCCGCCAGCGAGGTGGCGGACCGGTTCGGGCTGGACGAGGTGGTCTTCGTGCCGACCGGGCAGCCCTGGCAGAAGGCGGACGAACCGGTCAGCCCGCCGGAGGACCGCTACCTGATGACGGTGATCGCCACCGCGTCCAACCCGCGCTTCCAGGTCAGCCGGGTCGACATCGACCGCGGCGGCCCGACCTACACCATCGACACCCTCCGCGACCTGCACGCCGCGTACGGCCCGAAGGCGCAGCTGTTCTTCATCACCGGGGCGGACGCGCTGGAGCGGATCCTCTCCTGGAAGGACCTGGACGAGGTCCTCGAACTGGCCCACTTCATCGGGGTCACCCGGCCCGGCTTCGAACTCTCCGACAAGCACCTGCCGGCCGACACGGTCAGCCTGATCCAGGTGCCCGCGATGGCCATCTCGTCCACCGACTGCCGCGCCCGGGTGGCCCGCGGCGAGCCGGTCTGGTACCTGGTGCCCGACGGTGTGGTGCAGTACATCGCGAAACGGCGGCTCTACCAGCAGGACGGTGCGGGGAGATGGCCCGGTTCGTCCCGGTAACCGGCAACAACTGACCGGTCGTGCCGTCGCCGGGTGTGAGAGGCTTGGAGCATCGCACGGTTGATCGAAGGAGAACGTTGACAATTTCCGAACGCGCCCGCGAGCTGGCGACCGCCGCCGCGCAGGCCGCCGCCGACAAAAAGGCGCAGGACATCGTCATCATCGACGTGGGCGACCAGCTCGCCATCACCGACGCCTTCGTGCTCGCCGCCGCCCCCAACGAGCGGCAGGTGCTGGCCATCGTCGACGCCATCGAGGAGCGCCTGCTGGAGCTCCCGGAGAAGGCGAAGCCGGTCCGGCGCGAGGGCGAGCGTGGGGGTCGCTGGGTGCTGCTCGACTACGTCGACGTCGTGGTGCACGTCCAGCACACCGAGGAGCGCGAGTTCTACGCGCTCGACCGGCTCTGGAAGGACTGCCCGCAGGTCCCGTTCGTGGACCGGGACCTCGCCGACTCGACCGCCGGCACCGCCAGCGCCGAATGACCCGACTGATCGTCTGGCGGCACGGCAACACCGAGTGGAATGCCACCAGCCGGGTCCAGGGCCAGACCGACGTCTCCCTCAACGACCTCGGCCGTGAGCAGGCCCGCGCCGCGGCACCGCTGCTCGCCGCGCTGCGGCCCGACGCCATCGTCGCCAGCGACCTGCGCCGGGCGGCGGACACCGCCGCCGCGCTCGCCGCGCTGACCGGCCTGCCGGTCCGTTCCGACGCCCGGCTGCGTGAACGCCACTTCGGCCGGTGGCAGGGCCTCTTCCTCACCGAGGCCGCCGAGCGGTTCCCCACCGAGTTCGCCCGCTGGCGGGCTGGTGACCCCGATCCCGGCGCCGGCCTGGAGACCCTCGACGACCTCGGCAAGCGGGTCGCCGCCGCGTTCACCGACGCGGCGGAGGTCACCCCCGGCGGCACCATCGTGCTGGCCACCCACGGCGGCGCCGCCCGGCAGGGCATCGGCCACCTGCTCGGCTGGGACCACGGCGTGCTGCGCAGCGTCGGCTCGCTGGCCAACTGCCACTGGACCGAGCTGCGGCACGACGACACCCGGGGCTGGCACCTGCGGGCGCACAACGTCGGCTTGATCACCGCCCCCGTGCCGGCCGAGCCGGTCTGAGGCCGTCCGCCCCGGGCGCCGGACGACGGGATCCGCTAGCGTGCCGGGCATGCCCGTCGCGGTCGTCACCGACTCCACCGCCTACCTGCCGCCCGAGCTGGTGCAGGCGCACCGGCTGACCGTGGTGCCGCTGACCGTGGTGCTCAACGGCGCGGAAGGACTGGAGGGGGTGGAGACCATCCCGGCGGACGCCACCGCGGCGCTGCGCGGCCGGCGGGTGTCGGTGAGCACCTCCCGTCCCGCGCCCGAGCAGTTCGCCCGGACGTACCGACAACTGCTGGACGGCGGCGCCGACGGCGTGGTTTCGGTGCACCTGTCGGCCGAGCTCTCCGGCACCGTCGAGGCGGCCCGGCTGGCCGCCGCGGAGGTCGGCGGCGACCGGGTCGAGGTGGTCGACAGCCGTTCCACCGGCATGGGGCTGGGCTTCCCAGTGCTCGCGGCGGTCACCGCCGCGGCGGCCGGCGTGGACCTGGCCGGCGTACGCGACGCGGCGGTTGCCGCCGTCGACCGCACCACCATCTTCTTCTACGTCGACACGCTGGAGTTCCTGCGCCGGGGTGGCCGGATCAACGCGGCCGAGGCGCTGCTCGGCACCGCCCTGTCGGTGAAGCCGATCATGCACATGCCGGACGGCGCGATCGTGCTCAAGGACAAGGTGCGCACCGCGAGCCGGGGGGTGGCCCGACTGGTCGACCTCGCGGTCGAGGCGGCCGGCGACGGCCAGGTCGACCTGGCTGTGCACCACCTCGCCGCGCCCGAGCGGGCCGACCAGTTGCGGCAGGCGCTCACCGAGCGGCTCGGCGACCGGCTCCGCGACACGTACGTCACCGAGGCCGGCGCGGTGATCGCCGCGCACGCCGGCCCCGGCCTCGCCTGCGTCGTCCTCCACCGCCGCTGAGTTGACACCGCCACCGTAGGAACCTAGAAACCCGGAGGTGGACCGATGTCCCACGTGGTGACCGGCGGCGGCCGGGGAGTGGGCCGGGCCGTGGTGGAACGGCTGCTCGCGGCCGGCGGCACGGTGGTGGTGATCGAACGGGACCCGGCCGCGCTGGCCTGGGTGGCCGGTCATCCCGCCGGTGACCGGGTGGTGCCCGTCACCGGTGACGCCGCCGACGAGGACGTCACCGGCCACGCCGCCGACCTCGCCGAGCGGGCGGCGCCGCTGCGCGGTTGGGTGAACAACGCGGCCGTGTTCCGCGACGCCTCCGTGCACACCGCCCCGGCGGCCGAGGTGTTCGACCTGATCGCGGCCAACCTGCGCCCGGCGGTGACCGGCTCGGCCACGGCCGTACGCCGATTCCTGGAGGCCGGCACCGGCGGCGCCGTCGTCAACGTCTCCTCCCACCAGGCGGCCCGCCCGGTCCCCGGCGCACTGCCGTACGCGACGGCCAAGGCCGCCGTCGAGGGGCTGACCCGGGCCCTGGCGGTCGACTACGGCCGGTACGGCGTGCGGGTCAACGCGGTGGCGCTCGGCTCGGTGACCACCGAACGGCACGATGCCTTCCTCGCCGGCCAGCCCTCGACCGAGGCGGAACGGATCTCCGGCGAACTCGCCCGGCTGCACCCGCTGGGGCGGATCGCCGGCGCCGACGAGGCGGCGGCGGCCGTGGCGTACCTGCTGTCGGCGGACGCGAGCTTCGTCAACGGGGTGACGCTGCCGGTGGACGGCGGGCGGGCGGCGCTCGGCCTCGACCCGGAGGCGCACTGAGCACTCCGGGCCTCCGGCGTGGGACGGGGCGGGGCCCGCGGCCTGTCGCGCGGGACCGCCCCGGCCGTCACCAGTGGTGGTCGCAGCGGCAGTGTTCGTTGTGGTTGACGCTGGTGCGGTCGGTGGCGGTGTGCGTCGCGGTGTGGCTGCCTCCGGTGACGGCGGCGTTGGTGACCTGACGGCGGGCATAGCAGGACACCTCGACCTTCAGCGCCAAACGTGAGCGAGATTCATCAGAAAGGCGGAGCCGGGCCGACCCGGTTCGAGGAGCAGGGCCCGTTCGCGCCATAGCAGACCGGCGCATGATCAGGCGGTTGTCCACAGGCGCGGTCGCTGTCCACAGCCGCCCGCTCGGGCCGGAACGAGCGGCCCGGCAGGCCCTACCGTCGCGGCGTGTCGGAGGACGAGGAGACGCGGGTGCGGCGGCGGCTGTTCCGGGTGACCGGCGGGGCGGCGACCGCGCCCGCTGGGGCGGCGCAACGGCGGGACGACGGCCGGGCGGCGGGGCCGCCGCGACCGCCCGACGGGCCGGTCCCGGCGCGGCCGGCGGCCGTCCTCCGTCCCGCCGGCCCGCACCCCGACGGGCTCGCCGGCCGCCGTCCCGGGCCGCACCCCGACGGGCTTTCTGGCCGCCGTCCCGATCCCCACCTCGAAGGGCTCGCCGACCCACCCGCCGCGAGCACCGGTCCGCCCCTCGACCCGTCCGCGGCCGGGTCCACCGACCCGCCGGCTCCGAACGGTGCGGCCGGCGCGCCGTCCCGGCTGCCCGGCCCGGCCGCGTTCGATCCCGGCCGGCGCGGGGTCCGCGCGTTGGCCGCCGTCGCCGCCGTGGTGGTGCTCGGCGCCGCGCTGTGGGCGTGGCGGTCCCGGCCGGCGGCCGAGCCGGTCCGTCCGCCGGCCGCCGCCGCGGCTCCCACCGGCCCGGAGGCCGCGGTCGACCCCGGGCCCGCCGGACCGGAACCGACCGCCGCCACCGAGCTGGTGGTGGCGGTGGCCGGCAAGGTACGCCGACCCGGCCTGGTCCGGCTGCCGGCCGGCGCCCGGGTCGGTGACGCCCTCGACGCCGCCGGGGGCGCGCTGCCCGGCGTGGAGGTGGCCCTGCTCAACCCGGCTCGGAAGGTGACCGACGGGGAGCTGATCCTGGTCGGGGTGACCGCCCCGCCCGGGCAGCCCGCCCCGGCGGCGACCGGCGCGGCGGGCGCGGGGCCGGCGGGCGGCCCCGCCCCGGCAGCCGGCGGCCGGGTCAACCTGAACACTGCCAGCCTGGCCGAGCTCGACACGCTGCCCGGCGTCGGGCCGGTGCTGGCCCAGCGGATCATCGCCCACCGTGACCAACTCGGCGGGTTCCGGTCGGTCGGCGACCTGCGCCAGGTGGAGGGGATCGGCGACGCCCGGTACGAGCAGCTCAAGGACCTGGTGACGGTGTGACCGCGCGACCGGGACACACCGCGCGGGCGGGCCGGAGCGGGGTGGACGCCGAGCGGACTGGGGAGGCCGCCGAGCCGGACCGGCAGGACGTACCCGATCTCCGGCTGGCCGGCCTCGCGACGGCGGCCTGGCTGGCCGCGCTGGCCGGATTGCGGCTGACCGCCGGGACGGCCGCCCTGCTGGCCGCGGTGGCCGCCGGGCTCGCCGGGCTGACCGCCGCCCACCTGCTCGGCGTCCTCGGCCCTCCCCGCGCCCCCGCCCGCCGGTACGGCTGGATCGCCGTCGCCGTGCTGCTCGGGGTGGTGTGCGGCGCCGGCCTCACCGCCACCCGGCTGGCCGCCCGCGACGCGCCGCCGATCCGGGGCCTGGTCGAGGAGCGGGTCGCGGTCACCGTCGAGCTGGTCGTCCGGGACGATCCGCGGCCGCTCCGCGGGGTCGCCGGGCGGCCGGCCACCCTGCTGGTCCCGGCCGAGCTGCGGTCGGTGACCACCGGGGACGGCCGGCGGGTGACCGCCTCCGTACGGATGCTGGTGCTGGCCACCGGCGACGGCTGGCGGGGGCTGCTGCCCGGCCAACGGCTCACCGCGCAGGGGCGCACCGCCGCGCCCCGGGGTGGTGACCTGACGGCGGTGGTGCTGACCGTGACCGAAGCGCCGAGGCTGCACGGCGAGTCGTCCTGGGCGCAGCGGGCCGCCGGTGCGCTGCGGGCCGGGCTGCAACGCGCGTGCGCGCCGCTGCCCGACGAACAGGGTGGCCTGCTGCCGGGCCTGGTGGTGGGCGACACCAGCCGGTTGCCGTCGACGGTGGAGGAGGACTTCCGGGCCACCGGGATGACCCATTTGAACGCGGTGTCGGGCAGCAACGTGGCCATCGTGGTGGGTGCCGTGCTGCTGCTGGCGCGGTGGGCCCGGGCCGGCCCCTGGCTGGCCGTCGCCCTCTGCGGGCTGGCGCTGGTCGGCTTCGTGATCCTGGTCCGCCCGTCGCCGAGCGTCGTCCGGGCCGCCACCATGGGGGCGATCGGGTTGGCCGCGCTGGCCGCCGGCCGGCCCCGGGCCGCGCTGCCTGCCCTGGCCGCGGCGGTGACCGTGCTGGTGATGGTGGACCCGGAGCTGGCCGGTGACCCGGGCTTCGCGCTGTCCGTGCTGGCCACCGGTGGGCTGCTGCTGTTCGCGCCGCCCTGGCGGGACGCGCTGCGCCGGCGCGGGGTTCCGGCCGGGCTGGCCGAGGCGCTGGCGGTGCCGGCGGCGGCCCAGCTCGCCTGCGGCCCGGTGGTGGCGGGCATCTCCGGCACGGTGAGCCTGGTGGCCGTCCCGGCGAACCTGCTGGCGGTTCCGGCCGTCGCGCCGGCCACCGTGTTCGGCGTGGTGGCCGCCCTCATCTCGCCGGTCTGGCCGGCCGGGGCGGAGTTCGCCGCCTGGCTGGGGAGCTGGCCGGCGTGGTGGCTGGTGTGCATCGCCCGGTACGGGGCGCGGCTGCCGGCCGGCACGCTGCCCTGGCCGGGCGGCACGCTCGGGGCCCTGCTGCTCGCCGCGCTGACGGTGGCGTTGCTGGTGGCGGCCCGCCGGCCGGTGCTGCGCCGGCTGCTGACGGTCGTCGCGGTGGCGGTGGTGCTCGGCGCGCTGCCGGTGCGCCTGCTCGCCCCCGGGTGGCCGCCGCAAGGCTGGGTGGTGGTGGCCTGCGCGGTGGGGCAGGGCGACACCGTGGTGCTGCCGGTCGCGCCGGGCCGGGCGGTGGTGGTCGACGCCGGACCGGAACCGGGAGAGGCGGACGCCTGCCTGCGCCGGCTGGGCGTACGGGAGGTGCCGCTGCTGGTGGTCAGCCACTTCCACGCCGACCACATCGGCGGGGTGGCCGGGATGTTCCGGGGACGGCGGGTGGCGGCGGTGCTGGTGCCGGGCTGGTGGGAGCCGGCCGCCGGTCGGGCCCTGGTGCGGGCCGCGGCGGCCACCGGCGGCACGTCGCTCCGGCCCGCCGTGGCCGGTGAGCGCTTCCGGTTCGGCGCTGTCGAGCTGGCGGTGCTCGGGCCGCCGTACCCGCTGCGGGGCACCCGCTCGGATCCCAACAACAACTCGGTCATCCTGCGGGCGACCGTGGCCGGGGTCGGCATCCTGCTGCCCGGCGACGCCGAGACGGAACAGCAGCGGGCGCTGCTGGACCGCGCCCCGCCCGGCGCGTTCCGGGCCGACGTGCTGAAGGTGGCCCACCACGGCAGCGCCTACCAGGATCCGGACTTCCTGGACGCGGTCCGCCCGGCGGTGGCCCTGGTGCCGGTCGGCGCGGGCAACGGGTACGGCCACCCCAGTCAGGAGGTGCTGGGCCGGCTGGCCCGCAGCGGCGCCCGGGTGCTGCGTACCGACACTGACGGGGACGTTGCGGTGGTGTGGGGGCGGCACGGGCTGGCGGTGGTCTCCCGGGGCCTCGACCCCGGCCACCGGCCCTGATCTGCGCTCGGGCAACTTGCCGGGAATGATGAGACTGCGGTGAATGTCGGGATTTGCGATGTGTGCGGGGCCGGCCGCCGGAGGGTGGAACGAGCAGGCACGATACGGCGCGGGGCCGTGCGAGTATGGGCGGCGTGACCGCCGCCAGTCTCCCCCCCATTCTGCTCGTCCTGGGCGACGAGGAGCTGCTCGCCACGCGCGCCGTTTCCGAAACGGTGGCGGCGGCCCGCGCGGTCGATCCGGGCGTGGACGTCCGGGAGTACCAGGCGGGCGCACTCGCCGTCGGGGAGATCGCCGAGATGCTCAGCCCGTCGCTGTTCGGCGGGCGGCGGGTGCTGGTGCTCCGCGCCGGCCAGGACGCCCGCAAGGACCTGGTCACCGCGCTGCTCGCGTACGCGAAGAACCCCGACCCGGAGGTGCAGTTGGTCGTGCTGCATCTCGGGGGCGCCAAGGGCAAGGCCTTCGCCGACGGGCTGCGCGCCGCCGGCGCCACGGTGGTCCCCGCCGCGAAGCTCAAGGGGCACCGGGAACGGGTGGCGTTCGTGCGCGACGAGATCCGCCGCGGCGGCGGCAGGTGCACCGAGGACGCGGCCGAGGCGTTGATCGCCGCGGTCGGCACGGACCTGCGCGAGCTGGCGGCGGCCTGTTCGCAGCTGCTCGCCGACACCGACGGCCGGATCGGGGCGGAGACGGTGTCCCGCTACTACCGGGGTCGGGTCGAGGTGAGTGGCTTCACGGTCGCCGACGCCACCATGGTCGGGGACGTGGCGGGGGCGCTGGAGGCGCTGCGGTGGGCGCTGCACGTCGGGGTCGACCCGGTGCCGATCGCCGATGCCCTGGCCGACGGGGTCCGGACGGTGGCCCGGGTCGCCGCCGCCGGCCGGGGCGACCCGTACCAGCTCGCCAGCACCCTGGGCATGCCCGCCTGGAAGATCAAGAACGCCCAGCAGCGGGCCCGGGGCTGGACGCCGGAGGGCCTGGTGGTGGCGATGCGGGTCGCCGCCGAGTGCAACGCGGCCGTCAAGGGCGGCGCGGACGACCGGGCGTACGCCCTGGAGAAGGCGGTCTTCTCGGTCGCCGCCGCGCGACAGGGCGGCGGCCGGTGACCGGGGCGCCCCGCACGGCCTGGGCCACCATCCCGGCGGACGAGGAGCGGTTCCGGCCGCTCTACGCCCGGCTGCTCGGCCTGCGCTTCGTCAACCCCGGCGGGGTGCTCTGCTTCCTCTTCTTCGAGGGCGCCGTCGCGCTGGCCGTCCTGCTCGCCCTCGCCGAGCTGGTCAGCTGGTGGGCGGTGCTGGTGCTGCCGGCCGCGGTGGCGGTGATGGTGAAGCTCAACGACGTGGTGGCCGAGGTGGTGGTCCGCTCCGCGGCCCTGGTGCCCGAGCAGGAGCGGGACCGCTTCCGCCGGGAGATGGAGCCGGCCGTGGGGCGGGTGGCGGTGGACTGGTCCGCCCACGCCGTGCCCGGTGTGGTGATCGGGTCCGGCTCCGCGCTGCCCGCCGCCGACCGCAAGCACGAGCTGCCCGGCTGGGAGCGGCGCGAGCCATCGCACTGACCGCCCGGCGGCGGGGTCGCCCCGGCCGGGTCGGGGTTCCGCCCGGCGACCCGGGGCGGGCCGCGCGGGCCGGGCCTGCGCCCGGAGACGCAGACAACCGGAAGCCCGGAGACGCAGACAACCGGAAGCCCCGGGTCGGACCCGGGGCTTCCGGTCAGGTCTGGGCTCGGCCGGTCAGGCCGAGAAGGATGCCACCCGCTTGGCGATGGCCGACTTGCGGTTGGCCGCCTGGTTGCCGTGGATGACGCCCTTGCTGGCAGCCTGGTCCAGCTTACGGGCGGCGTCCCGCATCAGCGCGGTGGCCTTCTCGGTGTCGCCGGCCTCGGCAGCCTCGTGGAACTTCCGGATGGCGGTCTTCAGCGACGACTTGACCGACTTGTTACGCAGCCGGCGCTTCTCGTTCTGCCGGTTGCGCTTGATCTGGGACTTGATGTTCGCCACGCGACAGCCTCGTCTTGATAGCTCGGGTTGGTCTGCTTACACGCAACGAGCATGGGTCATCGCCGCGCGAAAAGCCAGGTTACCAGGTCTGCCCGGACGAGCCAAAACGGCTCAGGTCCACCCTCGCCGGGCGGCCAGCCAGCCGAGCGCCTGCTCCCCGCTGAACCGCTGGTGGGACCGGATGTGCGGGGAGGCGGTCGAGGGGCCGGCCGGGGCGCTGGTGAGAAAGTATCCGGCGAGCGCGGCGAGGGTCACGTCGAGCGCGTCCGGCGGCGCGCCGGCGGCGGCCGGGTGGGTGGCGAAGGCGACGTCCGCGTCCGGTCCGGCGGTGCGGCCGGTGAGCAGCAGGGTGACCAGGTCGAACCAGGGCGGGCCGTGACAGAGCCAGGTCCAGTCGCAGAACCAGGCCCGCCCGGCGGGGTCGAGCAGCACGTTGTCCACCCGCAGGTCGCCGTGGATCAGCCCGGACGCGGGCGCCGCGTACGCCGGCAGCCGCGCCTCCAGGGCCGCCAGGTCCGGCAGCCGCCGGGCGGCCCACGGCGGCAGCTGCGGGACCGGCTCGTGGCCGGCGGCCACGTCGCCCCAGCGCAGGATGTCCTCCCGGGCCAGGTCGGCGAGGTGGGGCGGCCGGAGCGCGACCAGGCCCGCCGGGGGCGTGGCGAGCGCGGCGGCCACCTCTGCGTACCCGTCCAGGACAGCGGCCAGCTCGGCCGGGGCCCAGGGCAGCCGGGGCGTCCGGCCGTCGACGGCGTCCAGGCCGACGGCGTACCAACCGGCCTCGGCCAGGGCCCAGCGCGGGCGGGGGACCGCCAGGCCGGCCGGGAGCCAGGCGAGGACGGCCGCCTCCCGGTGGTACCAGTCGGCGAGGTGCCGCTGGTGGGCCAGGTCGGCGGCCTTCACGAACGCCCGGGCCCCGTCGGCGGTCGCCAGCACCGCGGCGAACCCGCGGGTGAAGCCCGCCCCGGCGCTGCGCGCCGACACCACGGGCCCGCCGAGCCGCGCGGCCACCGCGGCGCGCAGGGCCGCCGGCAGCGCCGGCCACGACGGACGTACGGCGGTGGCGTGGTAGGGCACCGGGCTGGCTGCGGTCACGCCTCCCAGGATGCCCGAGGCGAGGCGGCCCGGCCGGGACCGCTTGTCGGCCGGCTCTGCCAGACTGCGAGACCATGCGGACCGACGAGTTCTGGCAGTTGATCGACGAGGCGCGGGCGGGCGCCGGGGGAGAGGCCGACGCGGTCGCGGCCCGGGTGGTCGCGCTGCTCGCCGAGCGCGACCCGGCGGACATCGCCGGGTACGCCGAGCATCAGCGCCGGGTGCTCGTCGCCTCCTACCAGGTCGACCTCTGGGGCGCGGCGTACCTGATCAACGGCGGCGCCTCCGACGACGGCTTCGAGCACTTCCGGGGTTGGCTGATGACCCAGGGTCGGGCGGTCTTCGCGAGGGCGGTGGGTGACCCCGACTCGCTGGCCGAGCTGCCGAGGGTCCGGGCCGCCGCGCTCAGCGGCGAGGAGTTCGAGTGTCCCGACATGCTGACGGTGGCCTGGGCGGCGTACCGGAAGGCGACCGCCACCGAGCTGCCGGCCGAGCGGGACGCGGTGGTCCAGCCGGACCTCAACGACTTCTGGGACTTCGACGACGAGGAGGAGGCCCGCCGGCGGCTGCCGAAGCTGGCCGCCCTCTTCGTCGAGCCGCCGCAGGAGTGACGCCCCTCCGGGGCCCGTCCGGCCGGCACCGGAGGAGTGATCCGACCGCGTCCGGAGCGACGTGGGAGCATAGAGGGGGCCGGCGCGCGCCGGCCCGCTCACGTCAGCCGACCAGAACGGACCGCTGTGCCACCGACGCTCGATCCCGGCGCGAACGCTCCTGGTGCCACCGACCCGGCGCGGATCAGGAACTTCTGCATCATCGCCCACATCGACCACGGGAAGTCGACCCTGGCCGACCGGATGCTGCAGCTCACCGGCGTGGTCGACCCACGGCAGATGCGCGCGCAATACCTCGACCGGATGGACATCGAGCGCGAGCGTGGCATCACCATCAAGAGCCAGGCCGTCCGGATGCCGTGGACCATCCGGGAGGGCGAGCGGGCCGGTGAGCAGGCCGTCCTCAACATGATCGACACTCCGGGCCACGTCGACTTCACCTACGAGGTGTCCCGCTCGCTGGCCGCCTGTGAGGGCGCCCTGCTGCTGGTCGACGCCGCGCAGGGCATCGAGGCGCAGACCCTGGCCAACCTCTACCTGGCGCTCGAGAACGACCTGAAGATCATCCCGGTCCTCAACAAGATCGACCTGCCGGCCGCCCAGCCGGAGAAGTACGCCGAGGAGCTGGCCCACCTGATCGGCGGCGACCCGGCCGACTGCATCCGGGTCTCCGGCAAGACCGGCGACGGCGTGCCGTACCTGCTCGACGAGATCGTCCGGCAGTTCGTCCCGCCGGTCGGTGACGCCGCCGCCCCCGCCCGGGCGATGATCTTCGACTCGGTGTACGACGTCTACCGGGGCGTGGTCACCTACGTCCGGGTGATCGACGGTCGGATCAGCGCCCGGGACCGGATCAAGATGATGTCCACCGCCGCGGTGCACGAGCTGCTGGAGATCGGCGTCATCTCGCCGGAGATGGTGAAGGCCGACGCGCTCGGCGTCGGTGAGGTGGGCTATCTGATCACCGGGGTCAAGGACGTCCGGCAGTCCCGGGTCGGTGACACGGTCACCATCAACTCGCGGCCGGCGGCCGAGGCGCTGGGTGGCTACAAGGACCCGAAGCCGATGGTCTACTCCGGCCTCTACCCGATCGACGGCTCGGACTACCCGAACCTGCGCGAGGCGCTGGACAAGCTCAAGCTCAATGACGCCGCCCTCGACTACGAGCCGGAGACGTCCGGCGCGCTGGGCTTCGGTTTCCGCTGCGGCTTCCTCGGCCTGCTCCACCTGGAGATCATCCGGGAGCGGCTGGAGCGGGAGTACAACCTCGACCTGATCTCCACCGCCCCCAACGTGGTCTACCGGGCCATCACCGAGGACGGCCAGGAGATCGTGGTGACCAACCCGAGCGAGTACCCGACGGGCAAGATCGCCGAGGTGTACGAGCCGGTGGTGCGGGCCACCGTGCTCACCCCGAATGACTACGTCGGCGCGGTGATGGAGCTGTGCCAGGGGCGCCGGGGCAGCCTGCTCGGCATGGACTACCTCTCCGCCGACCGGGTGGAGCTGCGCTACACGCTGCCCCTCGCCGAGATCATCTTCGACTTCTTCGACCAGTTGAAGAGCCGCACCAAGGGCTACGCCTCGCTGGA
The DNA here is from genome assembly GCF_040654475.1 of Micromonospora sp. NPDC050686. NCBI lineage: Bacteria > Bacillati > Actinomycetota > Actinomycetes > Micromonosporales > Micromonosporaceae > Micromonospora > Micromonospora sp. NPDC050686. The sequence goes on along the minus strand of NZ_JBFAID010000044.1, from coordinate 47,875 downwards.
CTACGAGCCCTCCGGCGAGCAGGCGTCCGACCTGGTCAAGGTGGACATCCTGCTGCACGGCGAGCCGGTGGACGCGTTCAGCGCGATCGTGCACAAGGACAAGGCGTACGCGTACGGCACCACCATCGCCGCCAAGCTGCGCAACCTGATCCCGCGGCAGCAGTTCGAGGTGCCCATCCAGGCCGCCATCGGCAGCCGGGTCATCGCCCGGGAGACCATCCGGGCGATCCGCAAGGACGTGCTCGCCAAGTGCTACGGCGGTGACATCAGCCGTAAGCGCAAGCTGCTGGAGAAGCAGAAGGAGGGCAAGAAGCGGATGAAGATGGTCGGCCGGGTGGAGGTCCCCCAGGAGGCCTTCATCGCCGCCCTCTCCTCCGACTCCGGCGACGGCAAGCCTCCCGCCGGGAAGAAGTGACGCCAGCCGGGTTCTCCGGAGCCACCTGACGGCGGCGCGGTGACCCCGGACCGCCGGACCGAGCCGGGCGGCGGAGCCACGTGCGACCGAGCGCGACACCGCAGAGTGCCCCTGAGGTGTCGCGCTCGTTTCGTTTGACGAGGCGGCGGTAGCCCGGGCCTCGGCGGGCGGGCCGGCCGAGGCGCCAGCGGGAGCGGAGACCGAAACCGGCTGGCCGGCGGAGGAATTTTCGCTCTGTCCGCCACGCCCCCGATGATCGTTCCTGCCCCGCTGAGCTGCGGCTGTCGTCCGCCGCCGGCGCGATCGAGGCAGCCGCGGGCATCGACGGTCGGCCACCTGTTGGGGCTGAGTCGGTTTGGGTTCTCGGCGGGTCGGGCATCTAGCGGTCACGACAGGAAACACACCAAACGGTGTGACAGTAGCTTTTCGAGGAGAATCGACATGGAGCTCACCGTCTGGGGCATCATCACCGCCCTGTTCGTCGGTCTGATCGTCGGGGCGCTCGGCCGGCTGGCCGTCCCCGGCCGCAACCCGATGCCGATCTGGCTGCACATGCTCATCGGTGTGGGCGCCGCGCTGCTCGGTACGGTCCTCGCCCGGGCGATCGGCATCGCCACCGAGACTGCCGGCATCGACTGGCGTGAGCTGCTCGTCCAGGTGGTGCTGGCCGCCATCGCGGTCGCCCTGGTGTCCGGCGTGGGCCGTCGCCGCCACGTCACCCACCGGTAATTCCGCGACATCTCGCGACCTCAGCGGGCGCCCGACCGATCCGGTCGGGCGCCCGCTTCGCGTCGGTGACCGTTCGTCTCCGTGGCTCCCCGATTCACCGAGGATGGCGCGCGTCGATGGCCACCGGCCCTTCGGGCGCCCGGCCGACGCGCGTAGGCGCCTCCGGGGTTGCCCCGGGAGGCGGCGTCTGTGCAGGGAGAACGGCATGCATCGTCCCAGATCGGGTGATCCGGCCCCGGCTGCGGCCGAAATTCGGTTTGGCAATTCGGCGGCCCGGGAATCTATTGCTCCGACAGGAAAACCACACAGTTTGGTGTGACTGAGTCTTGAAGGAGGAGGGCGACCATGGAGCTCACCGTTTGGGGCATCATCACCGCCCTGTTTGTCGGTCTGATCGTCGGGGCGCTCGGCCGGCTGGCCGTCCCCGGCCGCAACCCGATGCCGATCTGGCTGCACATGCTCATCGGTGTGGGCGCCGCGCTGCTCGGTACGGTCCTCGCCCGGGCGATCGGCATCGCCACCGAGACCGCCGGCATCGACTGGCGTGAGCTGCTCGTCCAGGTGGTGCTGGCCGCCATCGCCGTCGCCCTGGTCTCCGGGGTGGGTCGCCGACGCGGCGTCTCGCGCTACTGATCCCACGCACCCCAGCGGGCGTCCGACCCTCGTGGTCGGACGCCCGCTCGCGGGTGTCCCGCCGGCCCCGTGGTGACTCGTCCCGATCTGCCGCCCCACCGCACTCCTGCGGTACCGTCGCCTCGCGCGGCTCGCCACCGCCCCCTGTCGTAAAGAAATTTTACCTACTAAGGTGCGGCGGAGAAGGTTAGTGCCAGGACGGCGCGAGGGAGAGTGGCGTGAACAGGTGGAAGCGGCTGGCCCCGGTCACCGCCTTCGTGGCGTCGGCCGCGATGGTGCTCACCGGCTGCGGAGGCTCCGACAAGGCGGAGTCCCCCGACAACAGCAAGCTGACGGTCTGGATGATGGGCGAGGGCGGCGACGAGCAGACGGCGTTCCTCGACGGCGTCGAGACCGAGTTCCGCAAGAAGCATCCCGACACCGACGTGGTGGTCCAGTACGTTCCCTGGCTCGAGGCGCCGAAGAAGTTCCAGGCGGCGCTCGCCGGCGGTGAGGGACCGGACGTCACCGAGCTCGGCAACACCGAGACCCAGGGCTGGGCGGAGCAGGAAGCCCTCGCCGACGTCTCCGACAAGTTCAACGGCTGGGCCGAGGGCAAGGACATCCTGCCCGACCTGGTCAAGAACGCCCAGCTCGACGGCAAGCAGTACGGCGTGCCGTGGTACGCGGGCGTGCGCGCCGTCTACTACCGCACCGACTGGTTCGCCGAGGCCGGCGTGCAGCCGCCGAAGACCTGGGACGACATGGTGGCCGCCGCCAAGGCCGTCCAGGCCAAGAAGCCCGGCACGTACGGCATCGCCCTGCCCGGCAACTCGGAGCTGCCGTTCTACTCCTTCCTCTGGGGCGCCGGCGCGGAGATCGCCACCAAGCAGGGCGACACCTGGAAGTCCGGTTACAACACGCCGGAGGCACAGAAGGCGGTCAAGTTCTGGACCGACCTGGTCACCGTGCACAAGGTCGCCCCGCCCGCGGCGGCCGGCTGGAACGAGGTCGACGCCCGTACCCAGTTCGCCACCGGCAGGGCCGCGATGGCCTTCGCCGGCAGCTGGCAGGGGGGCGCGATGAAGAAGGACAACCCCGAGATCGAGAAGGTGTGGGGCACCTTCCCCATCCCCGGCCCGGACGGCCAGGCGGCCCCCGCCTTCGCCGGTGGCTCGGACGTCGCCATCTGGAAGGACAGCGAGCGGCAGGCGCTGGCCTGGGACTACCTCACCGTCCTGCTGAGCAAGCAGAACGACAAGGAGTTCGCCGGCAGCCTCGGCTTCTTCCCGGTCTACCAGGACCTGGTCGGCGGCGGTGAGTACACCGACGACAAGGTGATGGGCGCGTTCGCCACCGCCATGCAGAACACCAAGCTGACCCCGCTGACCCCGAAGTGGGTGGAGGTCAGCCGGACCAAGACCGTGACCCAGGCGATGAACAGCGCGGTCATCAAGGGCCAGAAGACGGTCGAGCAGGCCACCGCCGACGCGGCCACCGAGATGGAAGGCATCTTGAACAGCAAGTGAGCCTACTGACCAAGGGCCCCGGGACGGCCGCCGCGCGGGAGACCCCCGCGCGGCGGCGGCCCCGCGTGGACCGCCTGCCGTACCTGCTGCTGCTGCCCTGCCTGGCGATCATCGCGGTGCTGCTGCTCTGGCCGCTCGGCCAGGTCGTCGCGATGTCGTTCTTCAAGCTGAACAACGTCCGGCAGTTGCGCGGGGACCGCGAGTGGCCGTGGGTGGGGCTGGCCAACTACGCCCAGATCCTGGGCGACCCGTTCTTCCGTACGGTGCTGCGCAACACGGTGCTCTTCGCCGCCGCGAACGTGGTGCTGACGATGATCCTCGGCACCCTGGTCGGCCTGCTGCTCAACCGGCTCGGCAAGCGGATGGCCACCTTTGTCGCCAGCTGCGTGATGCTGGCCTGGGCGACGCCGGCGCTGACCGGCACCATCGTCTGGAAGTGGATCTTCGACGACACCAGCGGCCTGGTGACCTGGCTGTTCAACAAGCTGCCCGACGGGCTCTCCACCGCCCTGTTCGGGCGCAGCGACTGGACCGGGTACGGCTGGTTCAACGCCCCGCTGCTCTTCTTCACCATCCTCACCCTGGTGGTGGTCTGGCACTCCTTCCCGTTCGTCGCGGTCAGCGTGCTGGCCGGGCTGAAGAGCGTGCCGAGCGAGCTGCAGGAGGCGGCGCGGGTCGACGGGGCCGGCCCGTGGCGGGTGTTCTGGTCGGTCACCTTCCCGGTGCTGCGGCCGGTCTTCGGGATCCTGGTGGTGCTCTCCACCATCTGGGACTTCAAGGTCTTCACCCAGCAGTTCGTGCTGGCCGGCGGCACCCAGGACCGCTCGACGTTCATGCTCTCCATCTACTCGTACGCCGAGGCGTTCTCCCCGCCGCCCAAGTACGGCCTCGGCGCGGCGATCGCGGTCATCCTCACCGCGATCCTGCTCCTGGTGACCGGCCTCTACGTCCGCATGGTGCTCCGGCAGGAGGAAGCGTGAAGCGGATCGCGCTGAACGGGGCCGGCCTGCTGGTCGCGCTCTTCGCGGCCTTCCCCGTCTACTGGATGGTCGCCACCTCGCTCAAACCGAACAGCGAGATCTTCGCGTCCACCCCACGGCCGGTGCCCACCGAGCCGACGCTGGAGCACTACCGGGAGATCCTCGGCGGCAACCTCATCCCGGGCGTCACGTTCCTCGACTTCTTCCTCAACAGCGTGCTGGTCGCCGTCGCCACCGTGCTGCTCAGCGGCCTGGTGGCGCTGCTGGCCGCGACCGCGGTGGCCCGGTTCCGGTTCAAGCTGCGGACCAGCTTCCTGATCATGCTGCTGGTGGTGCAGATGATCCCGCTGGAGGCGCTGGTCATCCCGCTGTTCCTGATGATCCAGCGGCTCGGGCTCTACAACACCCTGCCCAGCCTGATCCTGACCTACCTCGGCTTCTCGCTGCCGTTCGCGGTGTGGATGCTGCGCGGCTTCGTCGCGGCGGTGCCGAAGGAACTGGAGGAGGCGGCGGCCATCGACGGCGCCAGCCGGGCGCAGACCTTCCGCCGGATCCTCTTCCCGCTGGTGGCACCGGGCCTCGTGGCGACCAGCATCTTCTCCTTCATCACCGCCTGGAACGAGCTGATCTTCGCGTTGACCTTCATCAACGACCAGGGGCGCTACACCCTGCCGGTCGCGATGACGTTCTTCTTCGGCCGCGACGACACGGCCTGGGGGTCGGTGATGGCCGCGTCGACGCTGTTCACCCTCCCGGTGATCGTCTTCTTCCTGCTGGTGCAGCGCCGGATGGTCTCCGGGCTGGTCGCCGGCGCGGTGAAGGGGTAAGGCCGGGCCCTGCTCAACGCCTCCGGTAGAGCAGCGGCCCCCGGTTAACACAATCCGCGCCTCGCGGGGCTGCCCGTAGGCTCGTCGCCATGACGGGCAGAGTGGTGGCGGTGAACCTCGGGGTGGTGACCGAGGCGGAGTGGGCGGGCGACGCGAGCGGCCGCAGCGGGATCGACAAGCGGTCGGCCGACGGTCGGGTGCCCGTGTCGTCCGAGGGCGTGGCCGGCGACTTCATCGGCGAGCGGGCCCACCACGGCGGCCCCGACCAGGCCGTCTACGCGTACGCCGAGGAGGACGCCGGCTGGTGGGCCGCCGAGCTGGGCCCGGCGCCTTCGGCGAGAACCTGACCACGTACGCCGTGGACGTCACCGGGGCGGTGATCGGCGAGCAGTGGTCGATCGGTTCGGCGCTGCTCCAGGTGACCAAGCCGCGCACCCCGTGCACCACCTTCGCCGGCTTCTGGGGAATGCCGGATCTGATCAAGCGGTTCACCGTGCGCGCGGCGCCGGGGGCGTACCTGCGGGTGCTCCGGGAGGGCGACGTGGGCGCCGGTGACCCGATCGAGGTGGTGCACCGGCCCGGGCACGGGGTCACCATCGGCGAGGTGTTCCGGGCGATGAACCTGGAGCCGGCGCTGCTGCCGCGCCTGATCGAGGCGACCGACCTGCCCGAACCCCTGCGCGAGAAGGCCCACCGCCGGCTCTCCGGCATCCGCCCCTAGCCGCTCCGCCGCACCCGAAAGGGGCCGGCGGCGGGGCTCAGGCGTCGGCGAAGACCTCGGCCAGCACCTGCGCCTGGTCCGGCCGGTCGTCGGTGATCTTGTTCCACCGGCCGGCCCGGGCGGTCCACTCCAGCTCGCCGAAGCGGACCCGCTTCACCCCGTGGTCCTGGGCGTGCGAGACCAGCCAGTGCGCGTACCGCCAGCCGTCCCGGGGGTCGGGGGCGGGAACGGCCAGGCCGGTGAGGTCGGCGGCGGCGCTGCTCAACCCCCAGTCGAGGGTCAGCCCCTTGGTCAGCGCCAGCGTCGCCGCCTGCCCGCGCATCGTCGGGTACGGGCCGACCGCGCAGGCCACCGCGCCGGTCGCGTCGCCGAGCAGCGCCCGGGTCAGCACCGCCGACTCGTCCGACCACTTCTGGTACGCCTCCGGGAACGCCGACCGCTGCACCTTCTGCGCCGCGTCGGTGACCCGCATCCGCTCCCAGCCGCGCACCTTGGCCAGGGCGGCGTAGAACTTGTTGGCCGCGTACCTCGGGTCACGGATCTCCGCCGGGCTGCCCCAGCCCTGGCTCGGCCGCTGCTGGAACAGGCCCACCGAGTCCCGGTCACCGCCGGCCAGGTTGCGCAGCCCGGACTCCTGGAACGCGGTGGCCAGCGCGACCACCACGGCCCGCTCGGGCAGTTGGCGCTGGATGCCGATCGCGGCGATGGTGGCGGCGTTGGCCATCTGGTCGCCGTCGAGCACGACCCGGCCGTCGGCCTGCACCACGCAGGACCGGTCGGCCACCGGGAGGCGCAGCTTGTCGCCCACCTGCCGGGCGAGGAACCAGACTCCGACCACGGCGACGAGAACGAAGACCACTCCACCTGCCACGACTGCCCGAGTTCGCACCCGCACCTCCCGTTCCGACAGTCCGACAAGAGTACGTTCCGGAACCCGGCGTGCGGGTCGTCCGACCGGTTGGCCTCCGTTCCGTGTCGCACCGGCTGCACAGTGTGTCGGGGTTCCCCCACCCGGCGGCCGGAAACCGGGTCAGTCGACCGGCACCCAGGCGGCCGGCCGCTTCTCCCGGAAGGCCGCCACCCCCTCCCGGCCCTCCTCGGACAGGAAGTAGCCGGTGGAGCGGGCGGCCAGCTCGGCGATCTCGGCGCGCAGGTCGGTGGCGGCCGGCCGGCGCAGCAGCTCCTTGGCCCCGGCCAGCGCCGTCGGCGCGCCCCGCACCAGCGACGCGCAGCAGCGCGCCACCGCCTGGTCCAGCTCGGCGGCCGGCACGGCGGCGGTGACCAGGCCGACCTCGGCGGCCCGGCGGCCGTCGAAGGTGTCGCCGGTGAGGTAGAGCTCGGCGGCGGCCCGGGGCTGGAGGCGGGGCAGCACGGTGGCGGAGATGACCGCCGGGATGACCCCGATCCGGACCTCGGTGAAGGCGAAGGTGGCCGCCTCGGCGCAGATCGCCAGGTCGGCCGCCGCGATCAGGCCCAGCCCGCCGGCCCGCGCCGGCCCGGCCACCCGGGCCACCACCGGCTTCGGGCACTCCCAGACCGCGGCCAGCACGTCGCCCAGCTTTCCGGCGGGCACCGAGCCGCTGGCGTACGCGGCGGCGGTCTCCTTCAGGTCCGCGCCCGAGCAGAAGACCGGGCCGGTGTGGTCCAGCACGATCACCCGGACCGTGTCGTCGGCGACCGCGGCGGCCAGCCCGTCCAGCAGTTCGGTCATCAGCGGGGTGGAGAGCGCGTTGCGGTTGTGCGGGCTGTCCAGGGTGAGGGTGGTCACCCCACGGGCCGTGGAGACCCGCACGAGCGCGTCGGAGGAGGTCATGCCGGGCACACTAGTGGCCATGCCCGGCGCTCTTCCAGAAGGTGATCCCGTCCCCGCGGACGGCTCGCTGCCCGCCACCGCCACCGCTGCGGTGGGCGCGCGCGGCTTCGGCGTCTACGTCCACGTGCCCTTCTGCGCCAGCCGCTGCGGCTACTGCGACTTCAACACGTACACGGCGGCCGAGCTGGGTGGCGGGGCGAGCCGGGAGACGTACGCGGACACCGTGCTGGCCGAGCTGGCGCTGGCCGCCCGGGTGCTGGGCGACTCGCCGCCGCCCCGGGTGGACACGGTCTTCGTCGGCGGCGGCACCCCGACCCTGCTGCCCGCCGACGACCTGGCCCGGATCCTGGCCGGCATCGACCGCACCTGGGGGCTGGCCGCCGACGCCGAGGTGACCACCGAGGCCAACCCGGAATCGGTCACCCCGCAGTCGCTGAAGACGCTGCGGGCGGCCGGCTACACCCGGATCTCGCTGGGCATGCAGTCCGCCGCGCCGGGAGTGCTGGCGATCCTCGACCGGCGGCACAGCGCCGGCCGGGCCACCACCGCCGCGGCCGAGGCCCGCGACGCCGGGTTCGACCACGTCAACCTGGACCTGATCTACGGCACGCCGGGGGAGAGCGGCGACGACTTCGCCGCCTCGCTGGCGCAGGTGGTCGCCGCCGGGGTGGACCACGTCAGCGCGTACGCCCTGATCGTCGAGGACGGCACCCGGCTGGCCGCCCGGATGCGGCGCGGCGAGCTGCCGTACCCCTCCGACGACGTGGCCGCGGACCGCTACCTGGCCGCGGAGGCCGCCCTAGGCGCGGCCGGTTTCTCCTGGTACGAGGTCTCCAACTGGGCCCGCACCGAGGCGGGCCGGTGCCGGCACAACCTGCTCTACTGGACCGGCGCCGACTGGTGGGGCCTCGGCCCGGGGGCGCACAGCCACGTCGGCGGGGTGCGCTGGTGGAACGTCAAACACCCCACCGCGTACGCGAAGCGGCTCGCCGCCGGGGAGTCCCCGGGCCTGGCCCGGGAGCTGCTCACCCGGGACGAGGCGCACATGGAGGACGTGATGCTGCGCCTGCGGCTCGCGTCCGGCCTGCCGCTGCGGGCGCTGGACGCGGCCGGCCGGGCTGGGGCCGAGCGGGCCCTGGCCGGCGGCCTGCTGGTCCCCGACCGGTACGCGGCCGGCCAGGCGGTGCTCACCCTGCGCGGCCGGCTGCTGGCCGACGCCGTGGTGCGCGACCTGCTGCCCTGACCGGTGCGCCCGGCCGCCGACGCCCACCGGCCGCGTCGACCGGTGGGGCGCCGGAACCCGGCCGGCGGGTGGCCGGCCGGGCGGGCGTCACTTGATGAAGCTGGCCGACATCGGGTAGCGGTACAGGTTGCCCTCGTTGGCCCTCATGCCGGCGATGATGCCCAGCACGATCTGGATCAGCACGACGGCGACGCTGGGCAGGAAGAGCAGGCACCAGCTGACGAAGAGCAGCACGAAGGCGATCGCCGACCAGAGCAGCTGGAAGTTCAGCGCGGCCAGGGCGTGCGCCCGCGCCGCCGGGGACTTCTGCCCCTGCACCAGGTAGGCGATCAGCGGGGCGACGAAGCCCAGCGGCCCGAAGCTGATCAGCGCGCCGACGGCGCCACCGAAGTGCGCCACCAGGGCCCAGGTCTTGTCCTCGTTGCTGGCGTAGCCGGCCGGCGCGCCGTACCCGCCGGCCGGGTAGCCGCCGCCTGGCGGGGGGTAGCCGCCCGGTGGGGGCTGGCCGCCGGGTGGGGGATAGCCGCCGGGGTCCGGCGCGCCGGACAGTGGTGCGGTGGGCTCGTTGGCCGAAGAGGGGCCGAAGGGAGCCGACGGTGGGATCGGTTCCGGCTGCGGGCCGGGTTCACCCGATCCCGGAGGGCGAGGTGGTTCAGTCATGGACGTCACGGTAGGTGTTGCCGGCAAGGGCGCACCAGAGCGACACCGGTGTCCGGACGGCGACGTTCGGTCACTCTCCGCGCCGACGGCCGGCCCGCCGGGGCCCGGACGGACCGGCGGTCCGTCGTTGATCATCGCGCGGACGGGTACGCCGACGTAGACTGGCACTCGCTACAGTCGAGTGCCAGACGCTCGCCCGGCGTGGGGCGTGCACCGGGTGGATCCGGCAGGAGGTGGGAGATGGGTCTCGACGACCGCAAGCTCGCCGTGCTGCGCGCGATCGTCGAGGACTACGTCGCGACGCAGGAGCCGGTGGGCAGCAAGTCCCTGGTCGAACGGCACCAACTGGGCGTCTCCCCGGCCACCGTGCGCAACGACATGGCGGTGCTGGAGGAGGAGGGCTACATCCGGCAGCCGCACACCAGCGCCGGCCGGGTGCCCACCGACCGCGGCTACCGGCTCTTCGTCGACCGGCTCTCCCGGGTCAAGCCGCTCAGCCCGGCCGAGCGCCGGGCGATCGAGCGCTTCCTGGTCGGCGCGGTCGACCTGGACGACGTGGTGCACCGCACCGTACGCCTGCTGGCCCAGCTCACCCGGCAGGTCGCCGTGGTGCAGTACCCGAGCCTGGCCCGGTCGAAGGTGCGCCACCTGGAGCTGGTGCCGATCTCCACCACCCGGCTGATGGTGGTCATGATCGCCGACACCGGCCGGGTCGAGCAGCGGCTGGTCGAGCTGCCCGGGCCGATCTCTCCCGAGGACGTCACCGACCTGCGCCGGCTGGTCAACGAGAAACTCTGCGGCAGCCGCCTGGCCGACACCCCGCCGCTGGTCCAGGCCCTGGTCGACGAGGCCACCCCGCAGCTGCGCGGCGCCATGACCACCCTCTCCACGGTGCTGCTGGAGACCCTGGTGGAGCGGCACGAGGAGCGCATCGCGCTGGCCGGCACCGCCAACCTCACCCGGGGTGGCCTGCTCGACTTCCAGGGCTCCCTGCGCCCCATCCTCGAGGCGCTGGAGGAGGAGGTGGTGATGCTCAAGCTCATCGGCGAGGCAGAGTCGACCACCACCCGGGTGCTGATCGGCGACGAGAACGAGATCGACAACCTGCGGGCCGCCTCGGTGGTCAGCACCGGATACGGCCCGGGGGCGACGGCGCTCGGCGGGCTCGGCGTGTTGGGGCCGACCCGGATGGACTACCCCGGCACCATCGCCACGGTGCGGGCCGTGGCACGCTACGTGGGCGAGCTGCTGGCCCAGAACTGATCCACCGACGCCGGGCCGGTGGGCGGCGCCGGCCGACGACCGCGCAACGCGACACGAACATGAGGACACGGAACGCAGTGGCCAGGGACTACTACGGCATTCTCGGCGTGAGCCGGGAGGCCTCCGACGACGAGATCAAGCGCGCCTACCGCAAGCTGGCGCGGCAGTACCACCCGGACGTCAATCCGGACCCGGAGGCACAGGAGAAGTTCAAGGACATCAACGCCGCGTACGAGGTCCTCTCGGACGACCGGAAACGGCAGATTGTCGACCTGGGCGGCGACCCGCTCGCCCCGGGCGGCGGGGGCGGTGGCGCCGGCGGTCCCGGTGGCGCCGGCCCGTTCGTCGGCTTCCAGGACATCATGGACGCCTTCTTCGGCGGGGCGGCCGGCGGCGCGCGCGGCCCCCGCCCGCGTACCCGGCCGGGCGCCGACGCCATCCTGCGTCTGGAGCTGGACCTCAACGAGACCGCGTTCGGCGTCGAGGCGCCGATCACCGTCGACACCGCGGTGCTCTGCACCACCTGCTCGGGCGCCGGCACCGCGGCCGGCACCCACCTGGCCACCTGCGAGGCGTGCGGCGGCCGGGGCGAGGTGCAGTCGGTGCAGCGCACCTTCCTCGGCCAGGTGGTCTCCGCCCGGCCGTGCACCGTCTGCCAGGGCTACGGCACCACCGTCCCGCACCCCTGCCCGACCTGCGCGGGCGATGGCCGGGTGCGGACCCGCCGGTCGCTGACCGTGAAGATCCCGGCCGGCGTCGAGGACGGCATGCGGATCCGGCTGGCCCAGCAGGGCGAGGTCGGCCCGGGCGGCGGCACCGCCGGCGACCTCTACGTGGAGATCCACGAGCGGCCGCACGACGTGTACTCCCGCAAGGGCGACGACCTGCACTGCCGGGTGACGGTGCCGATGACCGCCGCCGCGCTCGGCACCCGGCTGACCATCAAGACGCTGGACAGCGAGGAGACCGTCGACGTCAAGCCCGGCACCCAGCCGGGCAGCACGCTGCGGCTGCGCGCCCGGGGCGTACCGCACCTGCGCGGCACCGGCCGGGGTGACCTCTACGTCCACCTGGACGTGCGGACCCCGACCAAGCTCGACGCCGACCAGGAGCGGATGCTGCGCGACTTCGCCAAGACCCGGGGCGAGGAGGTCGCCGAGCTGACCAAGCAGGGCGGCTTCTTCTCCCGGATGCGCGACGCGTTCAACGGGCACGCCTGAGGTGTCGGCGCCGCTGTTCCTGGTCGAGGCGCTGCCCACCGGCGACACGCTGACCCTGGACGGCCCGGAGGGGCGCCACGCGGCCACCGTCCAGCGGCTGCGGGTCGGCGAGGAACTCGTGCTCGCCGACGGCCGGGGCGGCACGGCGGCCGCCGAGGTCACCGCCGTCGGCCGGGGCACGCTCGACGCGCGGGTCACCTCCCGGGGGTATGTCGACGCGCCCGTACCCCGGCTCGTGGTGGTGCAGGGCATCGCCAAGGGTGACCGGGGCGAGTTGGCCGTGCAGGCGATGACCGAGGTCGGGGTGGACGAGATCGTGCCCTGGGCGGCGTCCCGCTCGGTGGCGCAGTGGCGGGGCGACCGGGGCGTACGGGCCCGGGAGAAGTGGGCCGCCACCGCCCGGGAGGCGGCCAAGCAGGCCCGACGGGCGTGGCTGCCGGTGGTGGCCGGTGCGCCGGACGAGTCGAGCACCACCGTGACCCGCCGACTGGCCGGGGCGGGTGCCGCCTTCGTGCTGCACGAGGAGGCCGAGGAGCGCCTGAGCACCGCCGAGCTGCCCGGGACCGGGGAGATCGTGCTGGTGGTCGGCCCCGAGGGCGGGATCGCCCCGGCCGAGCTGTCCGCCTTCCGCGAGGCCGGCGCCCGCCCGGTCCGCCTCGGCCCCACGGTCCTGCGCACCTCCACCGCCGGAGTGGCCGCCCTGGCCGTCCTCGCCACCCGCCTCGGCCGCTGGTAACCCTGCCGGCCTCTCGTTGACCAAGGGGTTTGCGTCGGCTTCCGCGCCGGATCCGGACGCAAACTCCTTGATCATCGCGCAGGGCGGAGCGCGGGGAGGCGGGGTCAGGTGCGCAGGTAGGAGGCGCCGTTGAGGTCGACGATGGTGCCGGAGGCCCATTCGGCCTCGGGGCTGGCCAGCCAGTGCACGGCGGCGGCGATCTCCTCGGGGCGGGCCACCCGGTTGAACGGGGACTGGGCGCGGATCGCGGCACCCCGCTCGCCAGCCAGGTGGGTGGTGGTCATGTCCGTCTCGACGAAACCCGGCGCGACCGTCGCCACGGCGATGCCGTACGGCGCCAGCGCGAGCGCCAGCGACTGGCCCAGCGCGTTCAGGCCCGCCTTGCTGGCCCCGTACGCGGGCTGCTCCGGCTCGCCCCGGAAGGCGCCCCGAGAGGAGACGTTGACGATCCGCCCGCCCCGTTCGCGCATGTGCTGGGCGGCGCACCAGGTGACGTTGGCGGCCCCGGTCAGGTTGGTCTCCACGACCAGCCGCCACTGCTCGCGCCACTGCTCGTACGTGGCGCCGAAGACCGGGTGCGGCAGGTCTCGCGGGCCGTACACCCCGGCGTTGTTGACCAGAACGTCCAGCCCGCCCAGGGCCTGTGCCGCCGCGTCGACCATGGCGCGTACGCCGTCCGGGTCGGCCAGGTCGGCGCGGACCACCACATGTCCGTCGCCGGGCAGCTCGGCCCGCAGCGCCTCGGCCAGCTCCGCCGAGTCCCGGTGGTGGATCGCCACCCGGTCCCCGTCCGCCGCGAACGCCCGTGCCACCGCCCGGCCGATGCCGCGTGAGGCCCCCGTCACCAATACCGCCCGTCCCGCCATGGCCGCCATCCTGCCGCAGCGGCAACCGGTGTTGAGCGGGGGGCCCCTTCCTCCACCCCAGGCGTTAGGCGGGGCCCCTTCCTTACACTGCCCGGATGGGAACCGACTGCCTGTTCTGCCGGATCGCCGCCGGGGAGATCCCGGCCACCATCGTGCGGGAGACCGACCGCACCGTCGCCTTCCGGGACATCGACCCCAAGGCGCCCACCCACGTGCTGGTCATCCCGAAGGAGCACTACGCCGACGTGGCGACGCTCGCCCTGGACGACCCGGGCCTCGCTGGCGAGGTGCTGGTCACCGCGGCGGCGGTGGCCGAGGAGGAGGGGCTGGACGCCGACGGCTTCCGGCTGATGTTCAACACCGGGCCGCACGGCGGCCAGGAGGTCTTCCACGTCCACGCGCACCTGCTCGGTGGCGCCCCGCTCGGCCCGATGCTCTGCAGGTAAGGAAAAGCCTGTTGTTAACAGACGTCTGTTAACAACAGGCCCCTCCTTACACTGCACGGGTGAACGAACGGTACGAACGGATCGTGCGGCGGGTGCAGGCCGACGCCCGGGTACCCGCCCTCGCGGCCGCCCTGCACCGGGCCGACCGCCCGCTCTGGGCCTGCGCGGTGGGCGGCACCGGCAACGACACCCCGCTGGACGCGGACACCGTGTTCCGGATCGGGTCGGTGACCAAGACCTTCACCTCGGTGCTGGTCCTGCAGTGCCGGGACGACGGACTGCTCGACCTGGACGACCCGATCGGGCGGCACCTGGACCTCCCGGCGCACGGGGACGCCACCGTACGCCGGCTGCTCTCGCACACCTCTGGCCTGCAACGCGAGCCGTACGGCGACGTGTGGGACAGCCTGCGCGCCCCCGGTGTCGCCGAACTCCTCGCCGACCTGGCCCGGGCCGAGCGGGTACTGCCCCCGGCCCGGCGCTACCACTACTCGAACCTGGGGCTGGCGCTGCTCGGCGAGCTGGTCGCCCGGCTGCGCGGCGGTACCTGGGCGGAGGTGCTGGCCGACCGGGTGCTGGCCCCGCTCGGGTTGACCGGCACCGGCCCGGTGCCGGGTGAGCGGGCGGCGACCGGCTTCCTGGTCGACGCGTACTCCGACGAGGCCCACCCGGAGCAACCGACCGACTTCGGCGCGATCGCGCCCGCCGCGCAGCTCTGGAGCACCGCCCCCGACATGGCCCGGTGGGCGGCGTTCCTGGCCGACCCGGCGGCGCTCGACCCGGCCGGCGCGGTGCTCGCCCCGGCCACCCTCGACGAGATGCGCTGGCCGCTGACCGTGACCGACGAGACCTCCTGGGGCGGCGGCTTCGGGCTCGGGTTGATCCTGGTGCCGCAGGAAGGCCGGGTCATGCACGTCGGGCACGACGGGGCGATGCCCGGCTTCCTGGCCGCCGTCTACGGCCGGCGGGGCGGCGAGGGCACGGCGGGCGCGATGGGCGCCGCGGTGCTCGCCTCCTCGGGCACCGCCGCGGAGGTCTTCGACCTGCCGCACCGGCTGCTGGCCGCCGCGGCCGAGCACGACCCGGCGGAGATCGAGCCGTGGCGGCCCGGCCCGCCCGCCCCGGCGCACCTGCGCGGGACGCTGGGCCGCTGGTGGGGCGAGGGTTTCGAGTACGTCTTCTCCTGGTACGACGGGACGCTGCGGGCCCGCGGCGCCGACGACCCGGCCGGCAAGCCGCCGGCGGTGTTCGCGCCGCTGCCGGACCGGCCTGACGTGTTCCGGACCGTCGCCGGCCGGGAGGTCGGCGAGCTGCTGCGGCTGACCCGCGACGAGCGCGGCGTGGTGGTCCGGATGCACTGGGCGACCTACCGCTTCACCCGCCACCAGGAGACCTTCGACGGGTACGACTTCCGCTCCGGTAGTTGACCTTCGACCAGCCGAAATGGGCGAGGTGCCCCGGGTGTTGACCCGATACGATGGGGGCAACGTCCGTCCGCCGGGCCAGCAGGGTTCGGCGCCGAGATCGAGAGCAGGTGGCGCAGGGCCCGTCGGGCCCGAGCTATGACCGACACCCCACCTCCCGCCCCGCCCCGGGTGCAGACCAGGATCACGGTCCCCAACCCGAAGATCATGGTGAACCTGCTCGGCGCGGGCGACGAGATCCTGCGCCTCATCGAACGCTCGGTCACCAGCGACGTCCACGTGCGGGGCAACGAGATCACCATCACCGGCGCGCCCGCGGACAATGCCCTCGCCGAGCGCCTCTTCAGCGAGCTGCTCGAACTCATCGAGAAAGGCGAGACCCTGACCACTGACGCGGTGCGGCGCACCGTCGGCATGCTCGAGCAGGGCAGCGCCGAGCGGCCCGCCGAGGTCCTGACGCTCAACATCCTCTCCCGGCGCGGCCGCACCATCCGCCCCAAGACCCTCGGGCAGAAGAAGTACGTCGACTCGATCGACTCGCACACCATCGTCTTCGGCATCGGCCCCGCCGGCACCGGCAAGACCTACCTGGCGATGGCGAAGGCCGTCCAGGCGTTGCAGGCCAAGCAGGTCGACCGGATCATCCTCACCCGGCCGGCGGTCGAGGCGGGGGAGCGGCTGGGCTTCCTGCCCGGCACCCTCAACGAGAAGATCGACCCCTACCTGCGGCCGCTCTACGACGCGCTGCACGACATGCTCGACCCGGACACCATCCCCAAACTGATGGCCGCGGGCACCATCGAGGTGGCGCCGCTGGCGTACATGCGGGGGCGTACGCTGAACAACGCGTTCATCATCCTGGACGAGGCGCAGAACACCACGCCCGAGCAGATGAAGATGTTCCTCACCCGGCTCGGCTTCGGTTCCAAGATCGTGGTCACCGGTGACGTCACCCAGGTGGACCTTCCGGGCGGGACGTCCAGCGGCCTGCGGGTGGTCCGGGAGATCCTGAACAACGTCGAGGACGTGCACTTCGCCCAGCTGTCCAGCTCCGACGTGGTCCGGCACCGGCTGGTCGGGGAGATCGTCGACGCGTACGCCCGCTGGGACGCCGAGCGGGAGAACCAGCAGGCGCAGAGCGTGCACGCCGTCCCGGGGCGGACCGCCCAGGGCGGCCGGGCCGGCCGGCGCCGCTAATCCACCAGAGGAAGCCACTTGTCCATCGAGATCGCCAACGAGTCCGGTGTCGAGGTCGACACCGACGCCGTGCTCGCCGTGGCCCGGCACGCGCTCGACGAGATGGGGGTCAACCCCCTCGCCGAGCTCTCCGTGCTGCTGGTCGACGTCGACTACATGACCGAGCTGAACCACCGCTGGATGGGTGGCGACGGCCCGACCGACGTGCTCGCCTTCCCCATGGACGAGGGCAGCGTCGACCACGGTCCGGGGGAGGCCGCCGCCACCGGCGGCGAGCCGGCGCTGCTCGGCGACATCGTGCTCTGCCCGGAGGTGGCGGCCAAGCAGGCGGCCACCGCCGGCCACGCCGCCGCCGACGAGCTGCACCTGCTCACCGTGCACGGGGTGCTGCACCTGCTCGGCTACGACCACGCCGAGCCGGAGGAGGAGCGCGAGATGTTCGAGCTCCAGGCCCGGCTGCTGGCCAGCTGGCGGTCGACCCGGTCCCGGTGATGTCCTCTCCGACACTGGCGGCCGGTGCCGCCGCCGGCCTGCCCGACCTGCAACTGATCTTCTTCGCGGCGAGCCTGGTGGTGCTCGCCGGGCTGATCGCGATGACCGAGGCCGCGCTGGCCGCGGTCTCCCCGGCCCGGGCCGCCGAGCTGGCCCGGGACGGCGCCCGCGGCGCGCGCGCCCTCCAGGTGGTGGCCGGTGACGTGGTCCGTCACCTCAACCTGCTGCTCCTGCTGCGGCTGCTGGCCGAGTTGACCGCCACCACGCTGGTCGCGCTGGTCGCCGTGGACACCTTCGGCGCCGGCTGGCGGGCCGCGTTGGTCACCGCGGGCGCGATGACGGTGGTCAGCTTCGTGGTGGTCGGCGTGGCGCCGCGCACCATCGGCCGGCAGCACGCGCACGCGGTGGGTCGTGGGGTGGCCCCGCTGGTGCGTTGGCTCGGCCGGGCGCTGAACCCGCTCGCCTCGCTGCTGATCCTGATCGGCAACGCGGTGACCCCGGGCAAGGGCTTCCGGGAGGGCCCGTTCGCCACCCAGGTGGAGCTGCGGGAGCTGGTCGACCTGGCCGAACAGCGCGGCGTGGTGGAGCACGGCGAGCGGCAGATGATCCACTCCGTCTTCGCCCTGGGCGACACGATCGCCCGGGAGGTGATGGTGCCGCGCACCGAGATGGTCTGGATAGAGGAGAGCAAAAATCTCTCCCAGGCGCTCGCGCTCTTCCTGCGCTCCGGCTTCTCCCGGATCCCGGTGATCGGGGAGAGCGTGGACGACGTGCTCGGCCTGCTCTATCTCAAGGACCTGATCCGGCGTACCCAGGGCGGGGATCCCCGCACGGCCCAGCTGCCGGTGTCGGAGCTGATGCGCCCGGCGACCTTCGTGCCGGAGTCCAAGCCGGTCGACGACCTGCTGTCGGAGATGCAGGCCGCCCGCAACCACCTGGTCATCGTCGTCGACGAGTACGGCGGCACCGGCGGGCTGGTCACCATCGAGGACATCCTGGAGGAGATCGTCGGTGAGATCACCGACGAGTACGATGTCGAACGCCCGCCGGTCGAGCGGCTGGCGGACGGGTCGGTCCGGGTGACCGCCCGACTGCCGGTGGAGAACCTGGGCGAACTGTTCGACACCGACCTGCCCACCGACGAGGTGGAGACGGTCGGTGGCCTGCTCGCCCAGGCGCTGGGCCGGGTGCCGATCCCCGGGGCGGCGGCCGAGGTGGCCGGGCTCCGGCTGGTCGCCGAGGGCACCACCGGCCGGCGCAACCGGATCGACACGCTGCTGGTCAGCCGGGTCGGGCCGGACGAGGGGCAGGACGCCCCGGGGCGCGGCGAGCGCGCCGAGTCCCGTGACCATCAGAACGAATTTGAGGAGAGGCAACCCGCCGATGCCTGAGTCCGCTGCCCTACCGGCCGCCCGGCCGACCCCGTCCGATCCGGCCGAGCTGAGCGCCGAGGACGGCAAGCTGGTCGTCCTGGCCCGGGGCGCGCGCGGTCGGGTGGGTGCCGTGGAGGGCGCGGCGGTCCGCGACCAGGACGGCCGGACGTACGCCGCGGCGAGCGTCTCGCTGCCCTCGCTGACCCTGACCGCGCTCCAGCTCGCGGTCGCCTCGGCGGTCGCCGCGGGGGCCAGCCGGCTGGAGGCGGCGGTGGTGGTCACCGAGGCGTCGACGCTGGACGGGGCGGGGCACGCGGCGGTCCGCGACCTCGCCGCCGACGCGCCGATCCACGTGGCGGCGCCGGACGGCACGGTGCTCGGCACGGTGGTCGAGTGACCGGCGCCGGTCAGCCGCAGGAGCGTCCGTACCGGGCGGGGTTCGCCTGCTTCGTCGGGCGGCCGAACGCGGGCAAGTCGACGTTGACCAACGCGATCGTCGGGCAGAAGATCGCGATCACCTCGAGCAAGCCGCAGACCACCCGGCACGTGATCCGGGCCGTGCTGCACCGCCCGGACTCCCAGCTCGTGCTGGTCGACACCCCGGGGCTGCACCGCCCCCGTACGCTGCTCGGCGAGCGGTTGAACGACCTGGTCCGGGAGACCTGGAGCGAGGTCGACGTGATCGGGCTCTGCATCCCGGCGAACGAGCCGATCGGCCGGGGTGACCGGTTCATCACCGGCGAGATCGCCGAGCTGAAGGCCACCGTGATCGCGGTGGTCACCAAGACGGACCTGGTGGACCGGAAGCGGCTGGCCGAGCAGTTGCTCGCGGTGAGCGAGCTGGGGGAGTTCGCCGAGGTGGTGCCGGTCAGCGCGGTCTCCGGGCATCAGGTGGACACCCTGGTCGACGTGATGACCGGCTACCTGCCGCCGTCGCCGCAGCTCTACCCGGACGACATGCTCACCGACGAGCCGGAGCAGGTGCTGGTGGCCGAGCTGATCCGGGAGGCGGCGCTGGAGGGGGTCCGCGACGAGCTGCCGCACTCCATCGCGGTGGTGGTCGAGGAGATGATCCCCGAGGGCCGGCTCATGAAGATCTACGCCGACGTGTACGTCGAGCGGTCCAGCCAGAAGGCGATTGTGATCGGCCACCGGGCCAGCCGGCTCAAGGAGGTCGGTACGACCGCCCGGAAGCAGATCGAGGAGTTGCTGGGCGGCCGGGTCTATCTGGACCTGCACGTCCGGGTGGCGAAGGACTGGCAGCGCGACCCCAAGCAGCTTCGCAAGCTCGGCTTCTGACGCCCCCCAGGCCGGGACGCTGATCCGTACCGGTCTGGCATATGGGATGTTTCACTTTCGTTCGGGGCGGCTGGCCGTTTTCCGGGGACGGCCAGCAGGGTAGGGAAAGTTTGCTTCCTTGCCCCCGGACATAGCTGCAGGCTGATGCGTAACCGATACCTGGACGTCCTCCGCTTCCTGGCGATCATCCGCGTGGTCGTCTACCACGTCACCGGCTACGCGGTGCTGACCCTGGTCTTCCCGGCCATGTCGGTCATGTTCGCGCTGGCCGGGTCGCTGATGGCGGCCTCGCTGGACCGGTCCGGTCCGCGGGCGGTGGCGCGCCGGCTGCGCCGCCTGCTGCCCTCGCTGTGGGTGGTCGCGGCGGTCTTCGTGCCGGCGATGCTGCTGACCGGCCTGCCGCTGACCAGCAGGGTGCTGCTCTGGCTCTTCCCGATCGCCGACCCGCCCGCCAACGGGTGGGGTGCGCTCGCGCTGAGCGTCATCTGGTACCTGCGGGACTACCTGTGGTTCGTGCTCGCCTCGCCGGTCGCGCTCTGGCTGTTCCGCCGCTGGCCGGTGCCCACCCTGCTCACCCCGTACGTCCTGCTCGCCGCGATCGAGTTCGGCCTGCTCCCGGCGGCGCCGGTGGTGCTGCGCGAGTTCGGCCTGTACTTCGGCGCCTGGCTGCTCGGCTTCGCCCACCACGACGGCCTGCTCCGCCGGCTCGCCAACCGGGTGCTGCTGCCGGTGGTGGCGGTCGTCGGCGGCGCGGGCGCGGCCTGGATCGCCACCCACCCGGGTCCCCGGGGCTACGACCTCAACGACATCCACCTCGGCAACGCGCTCTGGTCGACCGCCTTCATCCTGGTCGCGCTCGGCCGGGCGCCCGCCGCGGCGGACTGGGTGGAGCGCAGCCCGCGGTTCAGCCGGGCGGTCACCGTGGTGAACCGGCGGGCCCTGACCATCTACCTCTGGCACATGTCGTTCGTGGTCGCCCTCACCCCGCTGGTCGATGTGGTGGGGATGTCCCGCACCGACCCGGTCGGCCTGGCGATCCGGGTGGTGCTGGTGTTCGCCCTGGTCGGCCTGGTCACCCTGCTGGTGGGCTGGGTCGAGGACGTGGCGGCCCGGCGCCGGCCGGAGCTGGTCCCGGGTGGCCGGGCCGGCGCCGGCGCGGCGCGGACGGTGCCGACCAGCCCGCCCCCGGCCGGCGCGGCCGGGCTGCCGGTGAGCGCCGGCCGCGCGGTGGCCGGCACGCCGCCACCGTTGCCCCGCCCCCGCGATCACTCGGCCGAGTTCACCGGCTACCTCAGCGGGCGGTGAGGGTCACGTTGCCGCTGCCGGTACTCAGGTCGAGCAGCACCGACGCGCTCGGGTCGTCGGCGATCCCCAGGTCGGCGTCGCCGGAGCCGGTGCTGGACCGCACCCGGTAGCGGCCGGCCGGCACCACCACCTCGACGTCGCCGCTGCCGGCGTGGGCGCGGGCCGGCACCGGGGCAGTGACGTCCAGGGTGACGTTCCCCGAGTTCGCCTCGGCGTCCACCGCCCCGGCCAGCCGGCTGCCGGTGATGTTGCCGGAGCCCGTGCGCAGCCGGACCGAAGCGGTCACGTCGGTCACGTCGATGTTGCCGGAGCCGGTCTCCACCCGCACCGCGCCGTCCGCCCCGCGCACCTGGACGTCGCCCGAGCCGACCTGGAACTGCACCGGCC
Source organism: Micromonospora sp. NPDC050686 (assembly GCF_040654475.1). NCBI lineage: Bacteria > Bacillati > Actinomycetota > Actinomycetes > Micromonosporales > Micromonosporaceae > Micromonospora > Micromonospora sp. NPDC050686. The sequence continues at coordinate 26,338 of NZ_JBFAID010000044.1, read as the reverse complement.
CGGTGTCGCTGAGCTCGACGTCGCCGGAGCCGTTCTCGCCCCGCACGTCGACGCCCTTCGGGACGGTCACCTCGTAGGAGACCGAGCAGCGTCGACCGCAGTCGGTGTCCAGCACCAGTTCGGCGCCGTCGACCAGCCAGGTGTCCGTCGGTTGGTCACCCTGGTAGCGCACCGTCCGCTTGACCCGTACCTCGCCGGCCCGGCCGGTGCCGTGCAGCACCACGTCACCCGCGCCGGGACGGACGGTGACCCGGTCGATCCGGGCCGGTTCGGTGGTGTCGAAGTCCAGCCGCCGGGAGGGCAGGGTGTCGCACCCGGCGAGGACGATCAGCAGGGCGGCGGCGCCGGCGGCGGGGAGAGCACGGGGAGCGGGCATGGCTGCACGCTACGGCCGCCCGCCCCGAGACCACATCCGGGTTCCGCCGCCGCCGCACCCCGAACGGACCCTGATTTCGCACCCCGAGGAGAATGACCGGATGGCCGGATACCGCCGTCAGCTGTACCGCGACGACGCGGTGGTGCTGCGCGTGCAGAAGCTCGGCGAGTCCGACCGGATCATCACCCTGCTCACCCGCCGGCACGGCCGGCTGCGCGCGGTGGCCCGGGGGGTACGCCGCACCACCAGCAAGTTCGGCGCCCGGCTGGAGCCGTTCGGCCACGTGGACGTGCAGCTCGCCGGCGACCCGAAGGGCAACCTCGGCAGCTCGCTGCACAGCATCAGCCAGGCCGAGGGGATCGACCTGTACGGCAAGCGGTTCCTCGGCGACTACCCGCGCTACACGGCGGCCAGCGCGATCGCCGAGACGGCCGAGCGGCTCACCCCCATCGAGCGGGAACCGGCGCTGCGGCTGTTCCAGCTGACCCTCGGCGCGTTGAAGTCGCTCGCCCGGGGCCAGCACGCCACCACGCTGGTGCTCGACGCGTACCTGCTGCGCGGGATGGCCCTGGCCGGCTGGGCGCCGGCGCTGACCGCCTGCGCGGTGTGCGGCGAGTCGGGCCGGCACCGGGCGTTCTCCGTGCCCGCCGGGGGTGCGGTCTGCCCGGACTGCCGGCCGCCGGGCGCCGCCCATCCGGCCCCGGCCACCATCGACCTGATGTCGGCGCTCACCACCGGGGACTGGGTGCTCGCCGACGCCACCGACACCGGCGTACGCCGGGAGTGCAGCGGCCTGGTCGCGGCGCACCTGCAGTGGCACCTGGAGCGCGCGCTACGCTCGCTGCCGCTGGTCGACCGGGGGGCCGCCCCGGCGACCGGGCCGCCCCGGGTGACCGGGCCCGGCGCGCCGCCGGACGCGGTGGCCGACGCGGGGGCAGGGGACGTGAGCAGGGAGATGACCGAGTGATCCGTTCGATGAGGGCCGGCCGGCGCGGGCCTGTGCCGCCGACACCGCACCCGTCGGGCGCCCGGCCGCCGGCGTTGCCCGCCGAGGCGCTGCCCAAGCACGTCGCGGTGGTGATGGACGGCAACGGCCGGTGGGCCAAGGACCGCGGGCTGCCCCGCACCAAGGGCCACGAGCAGGGCGAGTTCTCCCTCTTCGACACCATCGAGGGCGCTATCGAGCTAGGCATCCCCTACCTGTCCGCGTACGCGTTCTCGACCGAGAACTGGCGGCGCTCGCCGGATGAGGTCCGCTTCCTGATGGGCTTCAACCGGGACGTCATCCGGCGTCGCCGGGACCAGTTGGTCGAGCTGGGCGTGCGGGTGGTCTGGTCGGGGCGGGCCGGGCGGCTGTGGAAGAGCGTCATCTCGGAGCTGCGGACCGCGGAGGAGATGTCGCGGGGCAACTCGACGCTGACCCTGCAGTTCTGCGTGAACTACGGTGGCCAGGCGGAGATCGCCGACGCCGCGGCGGCGATCGCCCGCGACGTGGCGGCCGGGCGGCTGCACCCCGACAAGGTCACCGAGAAGACGATCCAGAAATACCTGTACCACCCGGAGGTCCCCGAGGTGGACCTCTTTCTGCGCCCCTCCGGCGAGCAGCGCACCTCCAACTTCATGCTCTGGCAGAGCGCGTACGCCGAGCTGGTCTTCCTGGACACGCTCTGGCCGGACTTCGACCGCCGCCACCTGTGGTATGCCTGCGAGCTCTACGCCCAGCGGGACCGGCGCTTCGGTGGGGCGCTGCCCAACCCGGTCGCGCCGGACGCCTGAGTCACCGCCACCAATTCGTCTCTCCGGCGTCACGCAACACACCCTTCGTTGTACCGGTGCGGTCCGCTCGCAGCGGTTAGATTCGCCTTGAGGGCGCAGCCATTCCCGCCGGCAGCGGGAGCGTGTTGACCAGCGAAGGCTGCCCCGCCTGGGGACGGCAGTCGCGATTCGCCTATCGGAGGCGGTCACTGCCCGGACGAATGGTTGCTGACTGCTGATGACGGTACGCAGTGCTGCCCCGACGGAATCCGGTGACCGGCAGTCGGGGCGGGCCCCGGCGTACGGCCCGGTCTGCTGCCGCCTGCTCGGGGCAGCCGGTTCGTCGGTGATCGTGCTCGGTGGGCTGCTGGCGGGCGTACGGCCGGTGGGCGAGGTGGCGATCGAGCTGCCGATCGTCCCCGCGCTCCGGAACTCGACAGGACTGTCGGTGTCCGTGGTCTACGTCGGGCTCACCATGCTGCTGCTCGCCTGGTGGCGGGTGGGCGTGCTGGTGCGCGCCGACGGTGTGTCCGTGCGCGGCCTGGCGACGACGGCGGCCTGGTGGGCGCTGCCCTTCGCCATCGCCCTTCCGGTCTTCAGCGGCGACGTGCACAGCTATCTCGCCCAGGGGGCGATGACGAGCGCGGGCCTGGACGCGTACCGGGTGGGACCCGCCGCGCTGGGCGGCCCGCTCACCGTGAACGTGCCCGACATCTGGCAGCACACGCCGGCGCCGTACGGTCCGGTCTTCCTTCACCTCGCCGCCGTGGTGACCGACGTGACCGGCGGCGTCTGGGTGGGCGTCGTCGGGATGCGCGTGCTGGCGCTGCTGGGGGTGGGGCTGCTGGTCTGGGCCGTGCCCCGGCTGGCCCGGGCCTGCGGGGTGCGGCCCGCGGCGGCGATGTGGCTGGGGGTGCTCAACCCGCTCGTGCTGCTGCACCTGGTCGGCGACGCCCATAACGAGGCGGTGATGCTGGGCCTGATGTGCGTCGGTCTGGTGCTGGTGCTGCGGCGCCGACCCGCGCTCGGGGTGGTGCTGGTCACGCTCGCTTTGCTCGTCAAGGCGCCGGCGGCGCTGGCGATCGCCTTCGTCGTGCCCATCTGGGCCCGCCAGCTGGAGGGCCGTCGACCGTGGCTGCGGGCGGCGCTGTGGACGGCCACCGTCTCCGGCGGCACCGCCGGTGTGGTCACCGCCCTGACGGGGACCGGCTTCGGCTGGCTACGGGCGCTCGGCACGCCCACCCACGCCCGCACCTGGATGTCGATCAGCACGGACCTGGGCTGGGCGGTCGGCACCGTACTGCACCACCTGAAGGGCCTGGACGTCGAGCAGACCCGGCACGTCGTGTGGCTGGTCGGTCTCGTCGCCGCCGCCGGCGCCTGTCTGGTGCTGTGGCGGCGCAGCGAGCGGCTCGGGCCGATCGCCACGCTCGGGGTGTGTCTCGGGGTGGTCGTCCTCGCCGGCCCGGTCGTGCATCCGTGGTATCTGCTGTGGGCGCTCGTGCCCCTCGCGGCGGGCGCCCGGGGCACCACGATCCGCCGGGTGGCCGCGGCCGGCTCGGTGGCCCTCGTGCTGCTGGTCCTGCCGGGCGGCGTGCAACCCAGCCTGGCCGCCCTCGCCGGCGCGCTGGTCGGCACGGCGACGGTCCTCGTCGCGGCGGCCTTCACCCGCCGGTCGTCGCCCGGCGCCGCGCGCGCGGGATCCGGCGCCTGGCCCGGGCCGATGAGGCTTACCGGGGTGACCGGTGGGGTATCACCTGGACAGCAGCCAACGCGGAGGTGAACCACATGATTCAGAAGCGGATCGCGCAGTGGGCGCTCATGGCGGTCGCCGTGCCGCTGGCAGCGGCCGGCGCCCGCCGACTCAGCAACTCCCTGGAGGCCCGTCGCGGCCCGACCGGGGTGAGCCGCCTGCTCACCAAGGGCGCTGACATGCTCCGGCCGCAGAAGGCCAAGCGTCGTCGGTTCTTCTGATCTCGACGGCCGGTGCCCGCCGGCCGTCCCACGGACGCCCCGCATCCGGCTTTCCGGCCGGAGCGCGGGGCGTTCCGCATACGATCGGCGCAGGGCGCGCCGCCGGGACGCGCCCACCTACGGGGGTGGGGGATGCGCGATCTCCGGTACGAGATGACGGCCGCCCTGGCCGGGGCGGATCTGGCCGACCCGGGGCAGCGGGAACGGATCGCCGACCTGTGCGCCGGGGTGGCCGAGCGGTACTGCGCCGACCTCGGGCACACCCCAGCGGTGCGCTCCGGCGAGATCGCCGAGCTGGCCACCGGGGAGCCGGTCGCCGGCTGGGCGCCGACCCCGGCCGACGAGACCCAGCGGGCCTGGTGAGGCTCACGCCTCCACTTCGGTGCGGTCGCCCGCCCAGAGCGTGTGGAACGAGCCGTCCCGGTCCACCCGCCGGTAGGTGTGCGCGCCGAAGTCGTCCCGCAGCCCCTGGATCAGCGCGGCCGGCAGGCGCTCCGCGCGCAGCGCGTCGAAGTAGGCCAGCGACGACGAGAAGGCCGGGGTCGGCACCCCGGCGCGGGCCGCGTCGGCCACCACCCGCCGCCAGCCGGGCACCCCGGCGTTGACCCGGTCGGCGAACCACGGGGCCACCAGCAGCGTGGCCAGCTCCGGCTCGGCGTCGTACGCCTCCCTGATCCGGTCCAGGAAGCGGGCCCGGATGATGCAGCCGCCCCGCCAGATGGTGGCGGTGCCGCCCAGGTCGATGTCCCAGTCGTACTCCCGGCTGCCGGCGCGGATCTGGTCGAAGCCCTGCGCGTACGCGACGATCTTGCTGGCCAGCAGCGCGCGCCGGACGTCCTCGACGAACGTGTCCCGGTCGTCCACCTGCCACTTCCCGCCCGCGTCGGCGAAGGCGCGGCGGGCGGCCTCCCGCTGGTCGGCGTGCCCGGACAGCGACCGGGCGAAGGTCGCCTCGGCGATGCCGGTGATGGGGACGCCCAGGTCGAGCGCGCACTGCACGGTCCAGCGGCCGGTGCCCTTCTGCTCGGCCTGGTCGAGCACGACGTCGACGAAGGGCCGGCCGGTCGCCCCGTCGGTGTGCCCGAGCACGTCGGCGGTGATCTCGATGAGGAAGGACTCCAGCTCGCCGCCGTTCCACTCCCGGAAGATCTCCGCGATCTCCGCCGGGCCCGCGGACAGCCCGGCCCGCAGCAGGTCGTACGCCTCGGCGATGAGCTGCATGTCGGCGTACTCGATGCCGTTGTGCACCATCTTCACGAAGTGGCCGGCGCCGTCCGGGCCGATGTGCCGGCAGCACGGCGTGCCCTCGACGTGCGCGGAGATCTTCTCGAAGATCGGGCCGAGCTTCCGGTACGACTCCGCCGAGCCGCCGGGCATGATGCTCGGGCCGCGCAGCGCGCCCTCCTCGCCGCCGGAGACGCCGGTGCCGACGAAGTGCAGGCCGTGCCCGCGCAGCGCCTCCTCCCGGCGGCGGGTGTCGGCGAAGTGCGCGTTGCCGCAGTCGACGACGATGTCCCCCTCTTCCAGCAGCGGGACCAGCTCGTCGATCACCGCGTCGGTGGGGGCGCCCGCCTTCACCATGACGATCACCGCGCGGGGGCGCTCCAGCGAGGCGACGAAGTCGGCGAGGGATTCCGCAGCAATGAAGGTGCCCTCGTCGCCGTGCTCGGCCACCAGGCTGCGGGTGCGCTCCGGCGACCGGTTGTGCACCGCCACCGTGAAGCCGTTGCGGGCCAGGTTCCGGGCCAGGTTGCGGCCCATCACCGCCAGCCCGGTCACGCCGATCTGCGCCCGCTCTGCCATGCGTACCGCCGCCTTCCGTCTCGGTGCCCGTCCTGCGACCGTATCGCGGCCGGCGAGGGTCCGGGTGCGGACGTCGACGGCCGGTGATGGCCGCGTTCCGCACGGTGGTCAGCCCTCCGTCAGGTGGGCCTCGACGTGGGCGACCTTGGCGTGCATCGCGTCGGTGACCGCCGGCCGTACGTCGGCCTCGAGCTCGGGCCCGGTGCTGCCGGTAATTCGGGTGCGGGGCGGGGCGGCGGTCGGTTAGCGTGCCGGCATGCGTAACTGACGCCCTCTTCCGAGCCTGGTCCGCCGCCGTTTCGCCGCGGACCCGTCCTGCTCCGGGCGTCCGCATCCTCCTCGCCGCCGTCGCCGCGGTGTCTGTCGTGGTCGGACCCGCCGGAGCCAACCCGCTCACCGTGCCGTTCCGGCACTGTCGACAGTCAGGAGGCCGCGTATGCCCGCCAAGCGCAGTCCGAAGAAATCCCGCAAACCGTCGCCGTCCCGGGTGGACGTCACCCCGGAGGACCTCGACACCCTGGCCGTTACCCCCTTGGCGCTGCCGATGGCGCCGGTGGCCCTGCCGCGTCGGGCGGACACCTCGCCGCCGGCGAGCGTGCCGACCGACCGGCAGGCCGGCTTCTCCGGGCGCGCCCAGCGTGCGGGCCAGACCAGGTTTTACGCGTTCCGGCGCAGCTGACGCACCGGGTAACACGATGGGGAGACAGCCCGCGGGCGGGGCCGTGGTCATCACCACGGCTCCGCCCGCTCCCCTCCGGTCTCAGGAGTGCGTCGCCACGGGCGCTGTCGCCTCCGGTGCCGCGACGGTTGCCCGGTGCCGCCGTACGCCCAGGGCCAGCCCAGACAGGCCCGCCACCATCAGGACGCTCACGATGACCTTGAGCGGGACGCCTTCGGTGACGATGTCGAGCACCAGGCCGGCGGTGAGCACGAGCGGCACCCAGAGCGCCACCACACGGGCGCGCCAGGCGCCGAAGGCCAGCACCAGCAGACCGATCGTCCAACCCAGCAGCCAGACCGCGAACGACGACATCACGAACGGGTCGGCCTCGAGGGCGGTCACCACCGGCCGGGCGGTGTCCGCGTCGACCCCGGCACCGGCCAGCGCCCCGAAGAAGGCGTTGTACTGCCAGAGGTGGACGGTGGAGAAGTAGAGCCCGAGCACGGCCGCGGCACCGCCCACGGTGGCCACCACGGGCCGGAGCTGGCCCAGTACGACGGCGAGCCCGAGCGTGGCCGGCAGCAGCAGCAGGTGCGCCAGCGCGAACAGGAGTGTCTCCGCCCGCCACGCGCCCAGGTTGGCGGCGGCCACCGCCAGGTTGCCGGTGCCCTCCGACACGTCATCGGGGAACATCACCCAGTAGAAGGCGTTCGCGACGCCGTAGAGCAAGCCCCCGGCGGCCAGCGTGAACGCGGTGATCGATCGGCCGTACCGGCGTCCGGTGCTGTCATCCATCACAAGTCTCCCTCTCGAAACGGTGTGCTGGACGCTAGGCGCCGCGCCGGCCGGGATCGTCCGCCGCCGAGTTGACCTCGGGTGGAATCAGGCCTCGGCGCCCTCCACCCTCGGGTGGATGCCGCGAGGGGCCGCCGTCGATACCCTCTCCCCATGTCAGCCCTTGACGTCCGATTCCGGTGGCGGGAGATCGCCGTCGCAGTGGCGGGGGCCGCGCTGGTCGCGTTCGGGCTGGCCGAGCTCTACGTCCCGCTCGCCGGGTACGTCGAGGGCGAGGGACCGGACCTGGCGGCGTTGCCCGCCGGCTGGCTGGCCGTACTCACGGTGCTGCTCGTCGGCTACGGGCTCGCGGTGGCCGGCTGCACGGCGTACCCCCGGGCGGCCGCCGTCCTGGCCGCCGGCTGCTTCACCGCGCAGAGCTTCACGCCGGTTCTCCCCGAATGGCCGGTCGTGCCGCTGGTCGCCCTGCTCGCCGCCTGTTTCGGCTGCGTTGCGGTCGGCGGGCGGGGTGGGCCGGGGGTCGCGGCCAGCGGCTACTTCATCGCTCTCGGCGTCGAGAACGCCATGGCTGGTGACACCGACTGGGTGTTCATCGTCTTCGTCGCGCTGGCCGTGCTGGGCCCCGGTTACGCGGTGCGGATGCGGCGGGCGCAGGCGGCCCGGCTGGTGGCGCTCGCCGCGGAACGGGAGGCCGCGGCCCGGACCGACGAGCGGCTGAGGGTGGCCCGGGAGTTGCACGACATCGTGTCGCACGGGGTCTCGGTGATGGTGCTCCAGGCCGGGGCGGCGCAGGCGGTGCTCGACGCCGACGTCGCACGGGCCCATGAGTCGCTGGAAACCGTGCAGGACGTCGGGCGCGAGGTGGTGACCGAGTTGCGCCGGCTGCTGGTGATCCTCCGGGGCACCGAACCCGCGCCGGAGGGCCTGCCCTCGCTGCGGCGGATCGATTCGCTGCTGACCGCTGTCCGGGTGGCCGGGGGACGGACCGACGTCACCGTCACCGGTGACCTGGCCGAGGTGCCGGTGGCCGCCGACGTCAGCGGTTACCGGATCCTCCAGGAGGCGCTGACCAACGCCGCCCGGCACGCGCCCGGGGCGGCCGTCGCGATCACCGTGGAGGTGAGCGATGGCCAGTTGCGGTTGCACGTCGTCGACGACGGACCGGGCCCGGCCCGCGGCGGCTCCGACGGTGGCCATGGGCTCACCGGCATCCGGGAACGCGCCGAATTGTTCGGCGGGAGGGTCGAGGCAGGCCCGCGTCCGCACGGCGGGTTCCAGGTCCGGGTCGTGTTGCCGTTCGACGCCGACGTGGCCGGGTCGCCGCTGTCCGCGACCGGGAGTGCCAGGTGATCCGGGTCCTTGTCGCCGACGACGAGGCACTGGTCCGGGGCGGTCTGCGCATGATCCTCGGGGTGCACCCCGACATCGAGGTGGTCGCCGACGTCGCGGACGGTGCGGAGGCGGTGCGCCTCGCCGCCCGGCTGGAACCCGACGTGGTCCTGATGGACATCCACATGCCGCGCGTCGACGGGATAGCGGCCACCGAGCGCATCCTGGCCGCGCGCACCGACGTCCGGATCATCATGCTGACCACGTTCGACCTCGACGAGTACGTCTACCGGGCGCTGCGCGCCGGCGCGTCGGGGTTCCTGCTCAAGACCACCCCGCCCCGGGACCTGGCCGAGGCGCTTCGCACGGCGGCGCGCGGTGACGCCCTGCTCTCTCCGTCGATCACCCGCCGACTGATCGACCACTACACCGCCGCCGCGCCGGTCGCCGCCGGCCCTGGGCTGACGGAACTCACCGCCCGGGAGACCGACGTGCTGCGGCTGATGGCGCTGGGCCTGTCGAACCGGGAGATCGCCGGCCAGCTTTTCGTCGGCGAGGCGACGGTGAAGACGCACGTCAACCGCATCTTCGCCAAGCTGGGCGTCCGTGACCGGGTGCAGGCGGTGGTGCGGGCGTACCAGAGTGGGGTGGCGCGACCGGGCGGCGTGGCTTCCTAGGCCTAGCCGAGCAGCGGGCGGAAGGTGCCGAGCAGGACGCTGACCGTCAGCGCCGCACCGGCCGTCAGTGCCGCCGCGACGATCAGCAGCGTGTCGGCGAGAGTGAAGCGCTGCCGGCGGGCGACCGTCCGGGGGATGCCGGCGTCGAAGCCGCGCGCATCCATCGCCACCGCCAGCCGGGTGCCCCGCCGGATGGCGCCGACCAGCAGCGCGAACGCGGTCGACCCGAACAGCTGGAGCTTCGCCAGCGGGTTGCGGCCGGCGTCCACGCCGCGCGCGCGGCGGGCCATGCTGATCATCTGCCATTCCTGCTCCAGGAGCGGCACCAGCCGGAACGCCGCCAACGCGCCGATGGCGAAGCCGGCCGGCGCCTTCGCGTTCTGGACCAGCGCGTCGGCCAGGTCGGTGGCATCGGTGGTGGCGAAGACGATCACCCCGGGCAGCGCCACCGCCAGCAGCCGCAGCACCAGGCCGAGCGCGGTGACCAGGACCCCCTCGGTGACCAGGACGGGACCGGCGTGCAGCAGCACCGGGCCCGAGCGGTCGGCGGCGAAGAGCATCAGCGTGACCAGGATGCCGGCGGCGCCGGCCAGCAGCGGCCAGGCCCGCCGGGCCAGCACCCGGTAGCGGACGCCGAACAGCGGCAGCACGGCCAGTTCGACCGCGAGGGCGAGGGCCGGGGCGACCGGGTCCAGCGTCGCCAGCAGCACGAACGAGAAGACCAGCGCGGCGGCCAGCTTCGCCACCGGGTTGCGGCGGGCCAGCGGCGCGCCGGGCGCGGCGACCGGCTCGACGTCGATCACTGGCCGGCCGCCTCGGTCGGCTGCGCGGCTCGGCCCTCCAAGGTGACGGTCCGGTCGGCCAGCGCGGCGACGAAGTCCGCGTCGTGGGTGACCGTGACGACGCCGTGGCCGGCGTCGCGCAGCTCGGCGAAGAGGTCGACCAGCGCCAGCCAGGTCCGCCGGTCCTGGCCGAACGTCGGCTCGTCGCAGATGAGCAGGCGGGGCGCGGTGGCCAGGGCGGTCGCCACGCTCAGCCGCCGCGCCTCGCCGCCGGAGAGGGTGTACGGGTTGGCGCCCGCCAGCCGGCTGAGGCCCAGCCGCTCCAGCAGGGCGTCCACGGTGGCCCGTACCGCCGGCTCGGGCTGGCCGGTGCGGCGGGGCCCGAGCGCCAGCTCGTCGTGGACGGTGCCGGTGACGAACTGATGCTCGGGGTCCTGGAAGACCGAGCCGATCCGCCGGGTCAGGGCGGGGGCCCGCCAGCGGTGCGGGGGAGTACGGGCATCCCGGCCGGCGAGTTCGGCGGAGGCGGTGGCCGTACCGGTGCCGGGGCGGAGCAGCCCGCCCAGCAGCAGGGCCAGGGTGGACTTGCCGGCGCCGTTCGGGCCGAGCACGGCGAGCGCCTCGCCGGCGCGTACCCGAAGGTCGGTGGGGCCCAGCCGGGGCGGCAGGCCGAGCCGGTCGGCAGTGAGCAGCACGTCCCCGGCCGGACCGCTCGCCTGCCGGCGCGGCGCGGTGCGGCCCGGCACCCAGACGCCCTCGGCGGCGAGCGCGTCGCCGTGCCGGGCGAAGACCTCGGCCGGCGGTCCGTCGGCCCGGACCCCGCCGCCGGCCGCCAGCACGACGACCCGGTCGACCAGCGGCAGGGCCTCGGCGACCCGGTGCTCGACCAGGATCAGCGTGGTGTCGTCGTCCGCCGCGCGGGCGACGGCCGTGCGGACCAGCGCCGCGCCGGCCGGATCGAGGTTGGCGGTGGGCTCGTCGAGCAGCAGCAACTCCGGCCGCAGGGCGAGCGCCCCGGCCAGGGCCAGCCGCTGCTGCTCGCCGCCGGAGAGCGCGGCGGTGGGCCGGTCCCGGTGGTACGGGAAGCCGACCCGGCGCAGTGCCTCGTCCACCCGGGGCCAGATCTCCTCGGCGGGTACGCCCCGGTTCTCCAGCCCGAACGCGACGTCGTCGCCGCTGCGGGCCATCACGAGCTGGCTCTCCGGGTCCTGGAAGACGATGCCGACCCGTTCCCGGGCCTTGCGCGGGTCGAGCCCGTCGACCTCGACGGTGCCCTCCTGCTCGCCGGAGTCCTCGGCGAGCAGGCCGGCGAGGGCGGCGAGCAGGGTGCTCTTGCCCGCCCCGGAGGGCCCGAGCAGCAGCACCCGCTCCCCGCGCTCGATGCGCAGGTCCGCCCCGCGTACCGCCCAGCGCTTCCGCCCGGCGTGCCGCCACCCGAACCCGCGCAGCACCACCTCGCTCACCCGGCCGCGCCCCTTCCTCCGCGCCGGCGTCAGACCGCGGCGCGTTCGCGGCCGGCGGGGAAGCGGTCCAGCGCGCCGGTGTTGGCCAGGGCGCGGGTGAGCAGCCAGCCGCCGAGACCTGCCACGATCGCGGCGCTGACCACGGTGAGCGCCCCGTACGTCAGCCGGTAACCCATCCCGTAGGCGGTGTTCCAGACGAAGAAGTCGAACAGGGCGGCGCTGAGACCGGTCAGCGCGCCGGCGAGCAGCGCCGTCGGGAGCCGGAACGAGCGGTACGCGAAGGCGGCGAAGGCCAGCTCCGCGCCGAGCCCCTGGATCAGGCCCTGGACGATGGTGACGCCGCCCCACTCCGAGCCGAGCAGCGCGGAGACCGTCGCGGCGACCGCCTCGCAGAACAGCGCCGCGCCGGGCTTGCGGATGACCAGGCCGCCCAGCACCGCCGGGACCAGCCAGACGCCGTAGAGGATCGCCTGGGTGGCCGGCGCGGCGGCGAAGGCCGGGTCGGTCGCCTTCCACACCAGGCCCCAGGCCCAGAAGATGACGCCGAAGGCGACGGCGATCACCGCGGCGACCACGATGTCGATGGTGCGCCACTGCTTGCTGTTGGTGTTGTCCATGCGGTGCTCCCAGTCCAGTGGTACGAACCAGGAGAAGACGCACGCCGTGCCCGGACGGACCGGACGACGGCGCGGCTGGAGGTCGACCGAACTCCCTGCGCTGGCATTACCCAGATCAGGTTCGAGGGTCTGCGGGCCTCGGCCCGCACTCTCAGCGCTGTGCGCTCCCCTGTCGGAGGTGAAGTTGTCTCTCGGCAGACGCTAGCACCGTTGCCGGGCCCGGGCCCAGGTGGGCGGCCGGGCGTGGGTGGACCGGGTTAGGCTGCCGATCATGCAGATCGACGCGCGGGGTCTCACGTTCGAGGTACGCGCGGGCGGGCCGGCGGACGGCGACCCGGTGCTGCTGCTGCACGGGTTCCCCCAGCACAGCGGCGAGTGGGACGACGTGACGCCCGCACTGCACGCCGCCGGGCTGCGCACGTACGCGCTGGACCAGCGCGGCTACTCGCCGGGGGCGCGGCCGGCGGCGGTCGAGGCGTACCGGATTCCGGAGCTGGTGGCCGACGCGGCCGGCGTGCTCGACGCGCTCGGCGTGCCCACCGCGCACCTGGTCGGGCACGACTGGGGCGCGATCGTGGCCTGGGGCCTGGCGGCGGCCCACCCCGACCGGGTGCGGACGCTGACCGCGGTCTCCGTGCCGCACCCGGCCGCGATGGCGCGGGCGCTGGCCGACGACCCGCGCCAGAAGGCCCGCTCGTCGTACCTGGCGTTGTTCCGGATGCCGGGCAAGGCGGAGAAGGTGCTGCTCGGGCTGCGCGCCGCCGCGCTGCGCCGGATGCTCGCCGGGGTCGGCGACGCCGCCCGGGTGGCCCGCTACGCCGACCCGATGCGCGAGCCGGGCGCGCTGACCGCCGCGCTGAACTGGTACCGGGCGATGGCTGGGGCGGACCTGAAGGCGGTCGGCCCGGTGACCGTGCCCACCACGTTCGTCTGGAGCGACCGGGACGCCGCCATCGGGCGGACCGCGGCGGCGGCCTGCGCCGGGCGGGTGACCGGCGACTACCGCTTCGTCGAGCTGACCGGGGTGACCCACTGGATCCCGGACGAGGCGCCCGACCGGCTGGCCGAGGCGATCCTCGCCCGGGTCGGCCGGTGAGCGCGCCCGCCGTGCCGGCCCGGCCGCACACCCGCGCCTCGCTCGCCGCCCAGCTGCGCGCCCTCGGCGTACGCCCCGGCGGGACCGTGCTGGTGCACGCGGCCCTGCGCGGGCTGGGCTTCCTCTGCGGCGGGCCGGAGGCCGTGCTGCTCGCCCTGCGCGACGTACTCGGCCCGGACGGCACGGTGGTGGTGCCCACCCACACCCCGGAGAACAGCGACCCGGCGGGCTGGAGCAACCCGCCGGTGCCGGCGGACTGGTGGCCGGTCATCCGGGCGGAGATGCCCGGCTTCGACCCGGCGGTCACCCCGAGCCGGTTCATGGGCACCCTGGCCGAGCTGGTCCGGACCTCGCCCGGCGCCCGGCGCAGCGACCACCCGCACGTCTCGTTCGCCGCGCTCGGGCCGGCCGCCGAGCGGATCGTCGCCGGTCACACGCTGGCCGGCATGCTCGGCGAGGGCTCCCCGCTGGCCCGCCTGCACGAGCTCGACGCCGACGTGCTGCTGCTCGGCGTCGACCACGGCCACAGCACCTCACTGCACCTGGCCGAGTACCGGCAACCCGCGCCGCCCCGGCAGCGCTGCGGCGCGGCGGTGCGGACCGCCGACGGTGGCCGGGACTGGGTGTGGTGGGACGACGTCGACCTGGACGAGAGCGACTTCGCCCGGCTCGGCGCCGACCTGGAGGCGACCGGGGCGGTCCGGCTCGGCCCGGTCGGCGACGGGACGGGCCGGCTGGTGCGGCAGCGGGCGGCGGTGGACTTCGCGGTGGGCTGGCTGGCCCGCCACCGACGGACGGAGGAAGCATGACGGTGAGCGCGGAGGCGTACCTGGCGGTGGTCACGGAGACGATCGAACGGGTGGCGCGGACGCAACGCGACGCCGTCGGGCGGGCGGCCGACCTGATCGCCGAGGCGCTGCGGGCCGACGGCATCGTGCACGCGTTCGGCACCGGCCACTCCGAGGCGCTCGCCATGGAGATCGCCGGGCGGGCCGGCGGGCTGGTGCCCACCAACCGGATCGCGCTGCGCGACCTGGTGTTGCACGGCGGCGAGCCGGCCGGCGTCCTCGGCCCGAAGCTGGAACGCGACCCGGCCGTGGCGCACCGCCTCTACGCGCTGGCCCCGGTACGCCCGGCGGACATCTTCGTGCTGGCCTCCAACTCCGGGGTGAACGGGGCGATGGTGGAGTTCGCCGCCCTGGTCGCCGAGCGCGGCCATCGGCTCGTGGCGATCACCTCGGCGGAGCACTCGGCCCGGATGACGTCCCGCCACCCGTCCGGGCGCAAGCTCGCCGACTTCGCCGACGTGGTGCTGGACAACGGCTCCCCGTACGGCGACGCGACGCTCCCGCTGCCCGGCGGCGGCGCGGTCGGCGCGGTCTCCTCGATCACCGCCGCGCTGCTGGCGCAGCAGATCGTCGCCGAGGTGGTGGCGCGGCTGCTGGCGGCGGGGGAGCGGCCCCCGGTGTACCTGTCGGCCAACATCGCCGGTGGCGACGAGCACAACGACGCGCTGGAGGCCCGCTACGCCGGCCGAATCCGCCGCGGATCATGAACTGGTTTCGTCGACGTGGTGGCGGGGCACTTCCGGCGCTGCCGGCGGGGCGCTCCTCCGCCGGCGTCGCCGGTTGAGTGGGAGGTAGCGCCGAGTGTCGAAGGAAACCGAGAAGCAGCGCTGGCAGCGCAACTTCGCCGATCTGCTCCAGGAGTTGCGGGTCGCGCAGACCGGCGTGCAGATCCTCTTCGCGTTCCTGCTCACCCTGCCGTTCAGCAACGGTTTCACCCGGACCACCGAGTTTCAGAAGGACGTCTACATCGTCGCGTTGCTGGCCGCGGCGGCGGCCACCGCGATGATCATTTCGCCGGTGGCCTTCCACCGGGCGCTGTTCCGCCAGGGGCGCAAGCCGGAACTGGTGCGCTTCGCGCACACCATGGCCACCGGCGGGCTCGCCTTCATGCTGATCGCGATGGTCAGCGCGGTGCTGCTGATCACGGACTTCGTGCTCAGCCGGCCGATCGCGTTCCTGCTCACCGCGGTCACCGCGGTCTGCTTCCTAGCCTTCTGGGTCGTGCTGCCGTTCGCCCGCCGCAACTGGGGCGACGACGACATCGCCGACGAGGAGGACCTGCCCGCCCGGGACTGACCCCACCACCCTTGCGGCGAAAGGCGAAAATCGGAGGTGCCCGCACCGCTACCCCTGGGTAACACCCGGGGGTAGCTTTGTGATGTCGAGCACGTCACCGTGACGTCGAGCACGGCGACGAAGCCGGACCGAGGTGCGAGGGGGCAGCCGATGACCACGACCCAGGACAGCACACCCGTCTCCGACGGCGCCGGGCCGCTGCCGAAGGAAGCCGGCCAGGTCAGCGAGAAGGAGGCCCGCCAGGTCGCCGAGGCGGCCCGGGAGGCCGCCTGGGACCGGCCCAGCTTCGGCAAGGAGCTGTTCCTCGGCCGGTTCCGGCTCGGCCTGATCAACCCGTGGCCGCACTCCGACCCGGCCGACGACGCGCGCGCCGAGGAGTTCCTCACCGCACTCCGCGCCTTCCTCGACTCCGAGGTGGACGGCCCGGCGATCGAGCGGGACGCCCGGATCCCGGACGAGGTCCTGCTGGGCCTGGCCCGGCTCGGCGCCTTCGGCATGAAGATCGACCGGAAGTACGGCGGGCTCGGGCTGAGCAACCTGCACTACTGCCGGGCGCTGATGCTGGTCGGCTCGGTCAGCCCGGCGATCAGCGCACTGCTCTCCGCCCACCAGTCGATCGGCGTCCCGCAGCCCCTGAAGATGTTCGGCACCGCCGAGCAGAAGGAGACGTTCCTGCCTCGGCTCGCCGGCGGTGAGGTGTCCGCGTTCCTGCTCACCGAGCCCGACGTGGGTTCCGACCCGGCCCGGCTCGCCACCGTCGCCACCCCGACCGAGGACGGCACCGGCTACCGGCTCAACGGGGTGAAGCTCTGGGCCACCAACGGCACCCTCGCCACCCTGCTGGTGGTGATGGCCCGGGTGCCGGCCGCCGAGGGGCACCGCGGCGGGATCACCGCCTTCGTGGTCGACGGCGACGCTGAGGGCATCACCGTCGAGCGGCGCAACGCCTTCGTCGGCCTGCGCGGCCTGGAGAACAGCCTCACCCGGTTCCACGACGTCTTCGTGCCGAAGGAGAACGTGATCGGCGGCGAGGGCAAGGGTTTGAAGATCGCGCTGACCACGTTGAACACCGGGCGGCTCTCGCTGCCCGCGATGTGCGTGGGCGCGGGCAAGTGGTCGCTGAACGTGGCCCGCGAGTGGGCCGCCGACCGGGTCCAGTGGGGACGGCCCGTCGGCGAGCACGAGGCCGTCGCCAAGAAGCTGGCCTTCATCGCCGCCACCACCTACGGCATGGAGAGCATGCTCGACCTCTGCTGCCTGCTCGCCGACGACGACCGCAACGACATCCGGATCGAGGCCGCGCTGGTCAAGCTGTACGCCAGCGAGATGGCCTGGCAGATCGCCGACGAGCTGATCCAGATCCGGGGCGGGCGCGGCTACGAGACCGCCGAATCGCTGGCGGCCCGGGGGGAACGGCCCGTCGAGGTCGAGCAGATCCTGCGCGACCTGCGGATCAACCGGATCTTCGAGGGCTCGACGGAGATCATGCACCTGCTGATCGCCCGGGAGGCGGTCGACGCGCACCTCTCCGTCGCCGGCGACATCATCGACCCGGACGCGGGGCTGGGCCGCAAGGCGAAGGCCGGCGCCCGGGCCGGCGCCTTCTACGCGAAGTGGCTGCCCACCCTCGCCGTCGGCAAGGGCCAGACGCCCGGGGCGTTCGCCGAGTTCGGGCCGCTCGCCGGCCACCTGCGGCACGTGGAGCGGACCTCCCGCAAGCTGGCCCGGTCCACCTTCTACGCGATGTCCCGCTGGCAGGGAAAGATGGAACGCAAGCAGGCGTTCCTCGGCCGGGTGGTGGACATCGGCGCGGAGCTGTTCGCCATGTCGGCGGTGTGCGTGCGGGCCACCGCCGAGCGGGACACCCACCCGGAGAACGTCGAGCTGGCCGACCTGTTCTGCCGGCAGGCCCGGATCCGGACCGACCAGCTCCTCGCCGGCCTGTGGGAGAACACCGACTCGGTGGACGTGGCGGCGGCCAAGCGCATCCTCGCCGGCCGGTACGCCGCGCTCGAGGCAGGCGTGGTCACCCCGCCCGCCGACCTGCCGTGGGTGGCCCGCTGGGAGCCCGGACCCTCCACCGCCCAGGACGTCCGCCGCCGCATCCCCCGCCCCGAGTGAAAGGCGGGGCCCCCGCTTAACGCATTTTGTATAGGCGGGGGCCCCGCTCAACACCCTGCGGCGGGGGCGGCGCGGCGGGAGGTGGGGTGGCGGCGCGGCGGGTCGGGTCGGTCAGCGGGCGATGGCCCAGGCCAGGATGGCGGCCAGCAGCAGCCCGTTGAGACCCGCGAGCACCAGGTAGGCCGACGGCGGGATCCGGCGGCCCTTGCGGACGTAGCTCACCAGCACGCCCGCGTACACCAGCAGGGCCACGGCGACGGCGATCAGGAAGTACAGCACCGGCACACCCTAACGGCTGCCCCGCAGGCCGAGTCGACGCAGCTCCAGTGCGGCGAGCGCGTCGAGCGTCTCGTCGTCGCCGCGCCGCCACGCCTCCGCCACGTCGGGCGCCACCCGGGCCAGCCGGCCCAGCGGCTGACCGGTGAGCGCCCGCAGCGCGAGCAGGTCCCGTCCGGCGGGCGCGGCGGCGAGCCGCTTCGCCGCGCCGGCCCGGCGCATCCAGCGCACCCGCAGCGGCAGCCAGCCGAAGAGCACCAGGCCGAGCGGGAAGATCAGCACCGCCACGGCCAGCGCGAGGGCCAGTTGCTCGACCAGTTGCTGCTGGTCGCGGCCGGCCTCGGCGACCGCGCGGGCGGCCTCGGCCGCCTTCGTGAACGGGGCGGTCAGCTCGTCGCCCACCAGCGGCACCCGGCCGACCTTGCCACCGGCGTCGGCCAGGTTGTCGGCGAGGCCGCCGCCCGCGCCCTCCAGCTTCTTACCGGGTACGGCCAGCTTCTGCACCAGGTCGTGCAGCCACAGCGCGAAGCGGATCGAGGCGTACACCCAGGCGACCACGAGCAGATCGGTGAGGAGCTGGCGGGCGGCGGTCGGGAAACGATCGGCGTAGATCTTCACGCCGGACAGCGTGCCACGCTCCGGCCGGTCCGGCACCCCGTGCCCGCCCGGCCCGGGGGTGCCTGGGAGCGGGGCCGGTCAGCGGGCGCAGGTGGCGCAGCTGCCGAAGATCTCCAGGGTGTGGCTGACGTCGGAGAAGCCGTGCTGGGCGGCCACCCGTTCGGCCCAGGTCTCCACGGCCGGGCCGGCCACCTCGACGGTACGGCCGCAGGACCGGCAGACCAGGTGGTGATGGTGGCCGTCGCTGCACCGGCGGTAGAGGTGCTCCCCGCCGGGCGGCCGCATCACGTCGATCTCGCCGGCGTCGGCCAGCCCCTGCAGGGTGCGGTAGACGGTGGTCAGCCCCACCCGCTCGCCGCGCTGGCGCAGCATCGCGTACAGGTCCTGGGCGCTGTGGAATCCCTCGACCTCGGCGAGCAGCGCGCTCACCGCCGAGCGTTGCCGGGTGTTCCGGACCACGGTGCCGGACTCGGTCATGCCACCTCCCCGGGTCGGTCGGTCACTTCGCCTCCCCGGCGTGGCTGACCGCGTCCGCCACGATGTGCGCCACGTGCTCGTCGACCAGCGCGTACGCGATCTCGCGCCCGCGCCGTGAGCCGCGCACCACCCCGGCGCCGCGCAGCACCCGCAGGTGCTGGGAGACCAGTGGCTGGGGCGCGCCGAGCTTGTCCACGATCTCGTGCACGCACCGTTCACCCTGCGCCAGTTCGCTCACGATCGCCAGCCGGATGGGTGCCGCGAGGGCGCGCAGCAGGTCACCCGCCCCCTCGAAGGCCTCGTAGCCGTTCGTGCCGGTCACCTGACAACGGTAACCAATTGCCCGGGCGGCCGGTTCACCGGAGGACCACCTCGGGCGGCTCGGTGGCCGGCGCGGGGTGCGGGGTGCGGTGCCGGCGCAGCGCCCGCCGGCCGGCCGCGGCCAGCGCGACGACCAGGAAACTGGCGATGGCGAGCAGCACCACCGAGGCGCCGGGGGCGGTGTCCGCGGTGGCGGCCACCAGCACCCCGCCGCCGGCGGCCAGCAGCCCGAGCATCATGGCCGCCGCCATCGTGGTCCGGAAGCCCCGGGTCACCTGCTGCGCGGTGGCCACCGGCACCACCATCAGGGCGCTGATCAGCAGTACGCCGACCGCGCGCATGGCGATGGTGACGGTCACCGCGGTGGTCACCGCGAGCAGCATGTTCAGCGCCCGGACCGGCAGCCCGGAGACGCGGGCGTACTCCTCGTCGTGGCAGACCGCGAAGAGCGCCGGGCGCAGCACCAGCATGGTCACTCCGATCGCCACGCCGAGCACGCCGATGGTGGCCAGGTCGGCCGGCGACGTCGTGGTCAGCGACCCGAAGAGGTACGCGTTCAGCGAGGCGTTGCTGGCGTCGGAGAGCCCGACCAGCATCACCCCGCCGGCGATGCCGCCGTAGAAGAGCAACGCCAGCGCCAGGTCCCCGGAGGTGCGGCCCCGGGAGCGGACCAGCTCGATCACGATCGCGCCGAGCGTCGCGGCGATCACCGCCACCAGCACCGGGGAGCGGTTGAGCAGCAGGCCGGCGCCGACCCCGGTGAGCGCCACGTGCCCGATCCCGTCGCCGATCAGCGCCAGCCGCCGCTGCACCAGATAGATCCCGAGCGCCGGGGCGGCCAGCCCGATGACCAGGGCACCGACCAGGGCGCGCAGCATGAAGTCGTACTGGAAGAGGTCCATCACATGCTCCACAGCCCGGCGGGCTCCTCGTCGCAGTGCGGGTGCACATGGTCGTGGTCCGGCTCGGCGTGGTGGCCGGCCGGCTCCGGCACCGCGCCGTCGTGGGCGATGCCGCCCTGGTGTACGACGACCGCCCGGCTGATCAGCGGGCGCAGCGGCCCCAGCTCGTGCGCGACCAGCAGCACGGTGCCGCCGCCGGCGGCGAAGCCGCGCAGCGCCCCGGCGAACGCCTCCTGGCTGGCGGCGTCCACCCCGGCGGTGGGCTCGTCGAGGACCAGCAGTTCCGGCTCGCCGGCCAGCGCCCGGGCGATCAGGGTGCGCTGCTGCTGGCCGCCGGAGAGGGTGGCCACCGGATCGCCGGCCCGGTCGGCCAGACCGACGGCGCGCAGCGCGGCGGCGACCGCCTCCCGGTCGGCCCGTCCCGGCGGGCGCAGCACGCCCCGGCGGGCCAGCCGGCCGGAGGCCACCACCTCGCTCACCGTGGCCGGTACGCCGCTGCCGGCGCCCAGCCGCTGCGGGACGTACCCGATGCGCCGCCACTGCCGGAAGCGGCGCTGCGGGGTGCCGAAGAGGGTGACCGACCCGGCGACCAGCGGCACCAGGCCGAGCGCCGCGCGGATCAGGGTGGACTTGCCGGAGCCGTTGGCGCCGAGCACGGCGACCACCTCACCGGCGGTGACGGTCAGCGAGACGTCGCGCAGCACCGGGCGGCCGTCGTAGCCGACCGCCGCGTGGGCGACCTCGATCACGGGTGCGTTCATGCCGGCGCCGGGCCGATGATTCGCTCGCTGCCGCTCGCTCATGAGCACTCCAGGGCGGTGCGCAGGGTCTGCAGGTTGGTCCGCATCGCGGACAGGTAGTCGCCCTCGGCGGGCGGGCCCTCGATCGGGTCGAGCACGGCGGTCCGCGCCCCCACCGAGCGGGCGACCGTCTCGGCGACCTTGGGGCTGACCAGGGTCTCGAAGAAGATCGTGGTGGCCTGGTGTTCCCGGGCCTCACGGATCACCTCGGCGAGGTGCTTCGGCGCGGGCTCGGCCTCCGGGCTGAGCCCGGTCAGGCCGATCTGCTCCAGCCGGTAGCGCTCGGTCAGGTAGCCGAAGGCGGTGTGGCTGACCACGATCTCCCGGCGCCGGCAGTCGGCCAGCCCGGCGGTGAGGTCGGCGTCCAGCTTCGTCAGCTCGCCGCGCAGCGCCGCCGCCCGGGCGGTGTAGTCGGCGGCGTGCTCCGGGTCGGCCGTGCCGAGCCGTTCGGCGAGCCGGTCGCCGAGGGTGGCCAGCCGGGTCGGGTCGAGCCAGACGTGCGGGTCCTTGCCGCCGCTCTCCTCGTGGCCGTGGTCCGCCTCGCCCTCGTGGTCGTGGCCGCCGGCCGCCGCGTCGAGCAGCGGCTGCACGGTGGTCACGTCGAAGGCCCGGTCGGCGGCGTTCTGGTCGACCGCCTCGTCGACGTTGGGCTGGAAGCCCTTGAGGTAGACGACCACCTTCGCCTCGCTGAGCTGACCCACCTGGCGCGGGTTGAGCTCCAGGTCGTGCGGCTCGGCACCCGGCTTGGCCAGGTTGGTGACCCGTACCGCGTCGCCGCCGACCCGCTCGGCGAGGAACTGGAGCGGGTAGAAGGCGGCCACCACGTCCACCCCCCGCGGGTCGGCGCCCGCACCGTCGTCCGCGCAGGCGGCGGCGCCGCCGAGAGTCAGCAGGGCGACGGCCGAGGCGGCCAGGGTGCGCGGCGCGGTGCGGAGGGTCATGTCAGCAACTCTCCGCGATAACGAAATTGATTGTCAAAAACGCATAGGTGCATGTCACAGCAGCTTGACCAGGGCGACCGTGACGAGCAGCGTGAGCATCACCAGCCGGAGCACCCGGGTCTGCGGGGCCTGCACCGGCCAGGTCGTGGCCAGCAGCCAGAACAGGGCCGCGGCCAGCACCAGCAGCAGCACCCCGCCCACCGGTCCCGGCGCGAAGAACGCCACCAGGACCAGGATCAGCGTGGCCAGGAACACCGTCGTCGGGTTGGCCCGGGCCAACCGGGCCAGCCGGGAGTGCTGCGTACGCTGCATCCCACAGACTCTACGAGGAGGACGCCGTGCTGGTAACCAACCGGTTCGTGGTCGACGAGGGGCAGGCGGCCGCCTTCACCGAGCGGGCGCACGCCGCGCTGACCGCGCTCGCCGCCCGGCCCGGCTACCTGCGCGGGGAACTGCTCCGGGCGTACGACGACCCCCGGCACTGGTGCCTGGTCACCGAGTGGGAGTCGGTCGGGGCGTACCGGCGGGCGCTGGGCGGATTCGACGTCAAGGTGCACGCCACCCCGCTGCTCGCCGAGTCGCTGGACGAGCCGTCCGCGTACGAGACACTGGCCAGCGCCGCCCCGGACGGGGAGGTCGTCGAGCTGGCCAGCGATCGGGCCGCACGGCCGTACCGCTGAGCCGGCGGGCACTACCCTGCACGGTATGACCGCTCCCGGACCGCCGTACCCCGTGTCGCCCGGCCAGGGCGGCGGCCCGCCGGCTCCGCCGTCCGGAGGTCATCCCACGTCCCCCGCCGGTGGCCACCCCACCTCCCCGCCCGGCGGCGGTTTCCCGCCCGGATCGCCACCGGGTTTCCCGCCCGGTTCCCCACCTGGCGTCCCGGTCGGGGCGGACGCGCCGGCGCCGCCGTCCGGACCCGGGGTGGCCCCGCCGTTCGCCGCGCCGCCCACCGAGGGCCGGCAGTCCCGGCTCTGGCTCGGGCTGGGCGTCGGGGCGCTGGCCGTGCTGCTCTGCTGCGGCGGGGGCGGCGCGGCCGTGGTCGGCCTCGCGGTCAGCAACATGCAGGCGATCCGCGAGCAGGGCCGGACCGCGACCGAGCACTACTACCAGGGGCTACGCGAGCGGAACTACGGCGAGTCCTACGACGCGCTCTGCGACCCGGCCCGGCGGCGCGAGTCCCGGGCCCAGTTCGAGCAGCGGGTCTCCCAGCAGCCGCAGGTCACCGCCTACCGGGTCGGCGAGGTGGACCCGAACAGCCTCACCGTGCCGGTCGACGTGACCTTCGAGGGCGGGCGGCGGCGCACCCAGCAGGTGACCCTCGCCCCGGACAGCAACACCGGCGACATCGAGGTCTGCGGCATCAGCTGACCACGACCGGTCGGGGCCGGACGGGGTCACCCCGGTATTCTGCTGGGCTCGGGCCCCCGGTCGCCGTACCGTTGTCCCGAACCGACCGGTTCCATCCACATCTCGCCCCCGCCGACCGCCAGCCGGCGTAGGAGGAAACATGCCAGCCGACCGTATCGACGCCGTCGTCAGCCTCGCCAAGCGCCGAGGCTTCGTCTTCCCCTCCAGCGAGATCTACGGGGGTACCCGGTCGGCCTGGGACTACGGCCCGCTCGGCGTCGAGCTCAAGGAGAACGTCCGCCGGCAGTGGTGGCGCACCATGGTCCAGCAGCGCGACGACGTCGTCGGCCTGGACTCGGCGGTCATCCTGGCCCGCCAGGTCTGGGAGGCCAGCGGCCACATCGCCGAGTTCGTCGACCCGCTCACCGAGTGCCAGTCCTGCCACAAGCGGTTCCGCGCCGACCACCTGGAAGAGGCGTACGAGGCCAAGCACGGCAAGCCGCTGACCTCGCTGACCGAGCTGAACTGCCCGAACTGCGGCAACAAGGGCACCTTCACCGAGCCGAAGATGTTCAACGGCCTGATGAAGACCTACCTCGGCCCGGTGGAGAGCGAGGAGGGCCTGCACTACCTGCGCCCGGAGACCGCCCAGGGCATCTTCGTCAACTACAAGAACGTGGAGACGGTCGCCCGCAAGAAGCCGCCGTTCGGCATCGCGCAGACCGGCAAGTCGTTCCGCAACGAGATCACCCCGGGCAACTTCATCTTCCGGACCCGCGAGTTCGAGCAGATGGAGATGGAGTTCTTCGTCGAGCCGGGCACCGACGAGCAGTGGCACGAGTACTGGCTGCAGGAGCGCTGGAACTGGTACCTCGACCTCGGCCTCTCCGCGGACAACCTGCGCTTCTACGAGCACCCCAAGGAGAAGCTCTCCCACTACTCGAAGCGCACCGTCGACATCGAGTACAAGTTCCAGTTCGGCGGCAGCGAATTCGCCGAGCTGGAGGGCATCGCCAACCGCACCGACTTCGACCTGACCACGCACAGCAAGCACTCCGGCGTCGACCTGTCGTACTTCGACCAGACCAAGGGCGAGCGCTGGATGCCGTACGTGATCGAGCCGGCCGCCGGCCTGACTCGCGCGGTGCTCGCGTTCCTGCTCGAGGCGTACGACGAGGACGAGGCCCCGAACACCAAGGGCGGCGTGGACAAGCGCACCGTCATGCGCTTCGACCCGCGGCTGGCCCCGGTCAAGGTGGCGGTGCTGCCGCTGTCCCGCAACGAGGCGCTCTCGCCGAAGGCCAAGCAGCTCGCCGCCGACCTGCGCAAGCGCTGGATCGTCGAGTTCGACGACTCGCAGGCGATCGGCCGCCGCTACCGCCGGCAGGACGAGATCGGCACCCCGTTCTGCGTGACGGTCGACTTCGACACCCTGGACGATAACGCGGTGACCGTCCGGAACCGGGACACCATGGCCCAGGAGCGCATCTCCCTGGACCAGGTGGAGCAATACCTCATCGAGCGCCTCCCCGGCTGCTGAGGTGTAGGGCGGGGCCCCTTCTCAACGCATTCGGTAGAGGCGGGGCCCCCGCTCAACCCCCCCGCCCCCGGGCCGGGGCAGCACGACAACCGGACCGCCTGGAAACCTCCGTTCCTGCCGCCGCTGTGATATGCGCCGTGTTAAGCGGGCCCCCCGCCTGTGCAGAAGGAGTTAAGCGGGGGCCCCTCCTTACACTTGGGCGGTGAATGCGCTGAGGATCGGCTCGCACCAGGTGTGGCCGCCGGTGGTGCTCGCGCCGATGGCCGGGATCACCAACGTCGGCTTCCGCCGGCTCTGCCGGGAGCAGGGCGGCGGCATCTACGTCTGCGAGATGATCACCACCCGGGCGCTGGTCGAGCGGAACCCGAAGACGCTGCGCATGATCGCCTTCGGCGAGGAGGAGCGGCCGCGCAGCCTCCAGCTCTACGGCACCGACCCGGAGATCACCGCCGCCGCCGTGCGGATCGTCGTGGAACGGGATCTCGCCGATCACATCGACCTCAACTTCGGCTGCCCGGTGCCGAAGGTGACCCGGCGGGGCGGCGGCTCGGCGTTGCCGTGGCGCCGCCGGCTCTTCGCCCGGCTGGTCCGGGCCGCGGTGGACGCCGCGTCACCCGCCGGGGTGCCGGTCACGGTCAAGATGCGCAAGGGCATCGACGACGACCACCTGACGTACGTCGAGGCCGGGCTCGCCGCCCAGGACGCCGGCGTCGCCGCGGTCGCCCTGCACGGGCGTACGGCCGCGCAGCGCTACTCGGGCACCGCCGACTGGGACGCCATCGCCACCCTGAAGCAGGCGCTCGACGTCCCGGTGCTCGGCAACGGCGACATCTGGGAGGCGGACGACGCGCTGCGGATGGTCGCCCACACCGGGGTGGACGGGGTGGTGATCGGCCGTGGCTGCCTGGGCCGGCCGTGGCTCTTCGCCGACCTGGAGGCCGCCTTCAACGGCCGGCCCGAGCGGCGGCTGCCCGGCCTGGGCGAGGTGGCGGTGACCATGCGCCGGCACGCCGAGCTGCTGGTCGAGCAGTTCGTGGCCGGGGCGCGGAACCCGGCCCGGGGCGAGCGCGACGGCTGCACCGACTTCCGCAAGCACGTCGCCTGGTACCTCAAGGGCTTCCCCATCGGCAGTGAGCTGCGCCGCTCCCTCGCCATGATCGACAGCCTGGCCCAGCTCGACGACCTGCTCGGCAAGCTCGACCCCGAGGTGCCGTATCCGCTGGAGAATCTGGGCCAGCCGCGCGGCCGGACCAACTCTCCGGGCAAGGTCTACCTGCCCGACGGCTGGCTGGCCAGCCGGGACGACGACACCGTCCCCGACGGCGCGGAGCTGGACGACTCCGGCGGCTGACCCGGGCGTACCGAAGGGCCCGGCCCCTGGTGGGGGGGCCGGGCCCTTGTCGGTGGTGCGGACGGATCGTCAGGAGGCGGTGTAGCCGCGGGTGGCGATCCAGTCGGCGAGGTTGTCGACGCTGATTCGGTAGGAGGCGGTGTTCGGGTTGGCGGAGTCGGCGATGGTG
>NZ_JBFAID010000043.1:0-65155 GCF_040654475.1 Micromonospora sp. NPDC050686 | reverse complement strand
GCCGCCCGCGGCCCGGGGGGGGGGG
Organism: Micromonospora sp. NPDC050686; assembly: GCF_040654475.1. NCBI lineage: Bacteria > Bacillati > Actinomycetota > Actinomycetes > Micromonosporales > Micromonosporaceae > Micromonospora > Micromonospora sp. NPDC050686. The sequence continues at coordinate 65,130 of NZ_JBFAID010000043.1, read as the reverse complement.
GGGCCCGGCCCGCTGCGGGGGGGCGGGGGGGCCCCGGGGGCGGGGGCCCGCCGGGCCGCCCGGAAGGCGGCCAGGGCCTGTTCCTCGCCGGCGACCTCGCGTGGGCTGGGCGGCGCCGCGGCGGCGGCGAGCAGCCGGGCGACCGGGTCGTCCGGCTGGCGGGGGGTGCGGGCGGCGTCGAGCATCCGCTCGCTCTCGGCGCGGTCCGCGGGCCGGCCGGACCGGTCGGGCCGGCGAAAGATCATCCGAAGTTCCCTCATCTCAACCGTCCGCCGGTTCGGCCCGGGGCGTCTCGCGCGCCGGCCGGCCGCCGGAGCGGGGCCGCGGTGGGATCCCCTCGGCCGTGGCGGGCGGTTGGGACAGGTCGTGTCGTTCCATCAGGCCGGCGAGGCGGCGCAGGCCACGGTGCGCCGCGGTACGCACGGCGCCCGCCCGCCGGCCCAGCACCCGCCCGGCGGTCTCGGCGTCCAGCCCGATCACCGCCCGCAGCAGCACCGCCTCCGCCTCACGCGGCGGCAGGGTGGCGATCAGCGCCAGCGCCGCCTCGGTGCCGATCGTCTCACCGGCGCGTTCCTCGGTGTCGGCGTCGCCGGCCAGTTCGCTGAGGGCCTGCACCGGCACCGGCAGCGACGGGCGGCGGCGCTGCCGGCGGAGGTGGTCCATCGCCCGGTTGCGGGCGATGGTGACCGTCCAGGCCCGGAACTCGCCGCCGGAGAAGGTCGGCAGGTCACGGGAGATCTGCAGCCAGGTCTCCGATGCGACGTCCTCGGCGTCGGCGCCCACCAGGGCGGTCAGGTAGCGCAGCAGGCCCGGTTGCAGGGTGCGGTAGAGCAGGCGGAAGGCCTCCTCGTCACCCGCCTGGGCGGCGGTGACCGCCTCGTTCAGCTCACCGGTCATGGATCCGCCGTCCCCGCCGTTCGCGCCGCTCGGACGAGCCCGCGACGAAGCCGTGCGCCCCTGCCCTGCGGTCCGGACTCCGGACCCCCACCTCAGCCCTCCGCAGACCTGATCGCCCCCACGTCACCCGGTCCGGCCGGCGGATCGGCACCCACACCGAACGCCTCCGGCGCCCGGCGCGGCGCACCGGAGCCGGGGAGCCGGCCCGAGCCGGGCTAACGGTAGGAGCGGACCGGGCCGGGTACAAGCCGACGCCGACGGCCGCCGGAGTGACATATCTCAACGCCGGGACACGGCGTGTCGACGTAACAGGAGACGAATCTTCGGCGCTGCCCCGCGCCCGGCCCGCGGACCGTCTCGCTGGGGATGACCGTTCTGGCAGCGTACCGGGCTCCTTGGTCGTTTCGGGTCACCGCTCGCCTGCGCGCCGTGACAGGATAGCCGGAGCCGTCCCGGCGGCCGATGGGCCACCGGGCCGTCGCCGACCCGCCCGGCCCGTTCGGCGGCGAGCCGGGCACACATGCTTTCCGACCGCCCTGGGTACCGTAGTCGGGTGTTGTCTTCGGAGGTCGTACTCAGCGGTCGGTACCGCCTGGACGAACGTGTCGCCACCGGCGGCATGGGTGACGTCTGGCGCGGCACCGACCAGGTGCTCGGTCGGCAGGTCGCGGTCAAGGTCCTGCTGCCGGCGCTGGTCTCCGACCCCGACTTCATCGCCCGGTTCCGGGCCGAGGCACGGATCATGGCCGCGCTGCGGCACCCCGGGATCGTGCAGGTCTTCGACTGCGGCGAGGACGAGCTGCCCGACGGCAGCCGGGCCGACTACCTGGTCATGGAGTTCGTCGAGGGCGAGCCGCTGTCCCGCCGGATCGAGGCCGCCGGCCGGCTCGGGGTGGCCGAGACCATGTCGGTGGTGGCGCAGGCCGCGCAGGCGCTGAACGCCGCGCACGCCGGCGGCATCGTGCACCGCGACGTCAAGCCGAGCAACCTGCTGGTGCAGGAGGACGGCACCGTCGTGCTGGTGGACTTCGGCGTCGCCCGGTCCACCAACGTCACCAGCATCACCAGCACCAACGCGGTGCCCGGCACCGCCCTCTACATGGCGCCCGAGCAGGCCTCCGGTCGCCCCGTCTCCGGTGCGACGGACATCTACGCGCTGGGCGCGGTGGCATACTGCTGCCTCACCGGCACCCCGCCCTTCACCGGCGACAACCCGTTGCAGGTCGCCGTCCGGCACCTCGACGACGAGCCGCCGGCGCTGCCCGACGACATCCCCGAGCCGGTCCGCGAGCTGGTCTCGCGCGCGCTGGCCAAGGATCCCGCCGACCGGTTCGCCACCGGTGCGGCGATGGCCGACGCGGCCCGGGCCGCCGGCGCCGACCCGTCGGCACCCACGACCGTGACGCCGGTGCCGCTGCGCGGCGCCACCGCCGTCACCGCCACCACCCGGGACGACCTGCCCGTGGTGCGGCCGGCCGCGGCGTCCGCGTCCGGCCGCGGCGCCCGGCGCGGGACGCTGATCGGCGCGGTCGCCGCCGTGGCGGTCGCCCTGGCGGGCCTCGCCGCCGCGCTCGGCGCCTACAAGCCGCCACCGACCGGCGAACCGGCCGTGGACATCAGCTCCACCGCGCCGGCGGCGGTCCCGAGCGGCCAGGCCGAACCGCGGCAGGGCGGCGGGACGTCCGAGGACGAGGCCGTCCAGCCGATCGGCCGCCCCGGTGGCGGCGGTGAGCGGCGACCGACGTCGACGCCGACGGCCACGGCGCCGCCGACGACGGCCCTGCCGACCTCGACCACGTCGCCCGCGCCCGCCGAGCCGTCGGCCACCCAGCCGCCGGAGCCGTCCGCCACCGCCACGGCCACCTCCCCGACCCCGTCCGACCCGACGCCGAGCACCGACCCCACAACCCAGGAGCCCCCGACCGAGCCCACGGCGTCCCCGGCGGCCGGGGGCTGACCCAGGCTGACGAGCGCCCGGACCGCCAGCGGATGGCGGGCCGGGCGCTCGGCCGTACCGGCCGGTGACGGGCCGATCGGGCGGCGCGGAGCCGATCGCCGGGTCAGTCGGCGCCGAGCGACGCCACCACCGGGCGGGCCAGCGCCCGCCGGGCCGGCAGGACGGAGGCCGCCAGGGCGGCCAGCACCGCCACCGCGAACATCAGGCCCAGCCGCCCCCAGGGCAGCACCAGGGTCGAGTCGCCGCCCACTTGGGCCAGCACCGCCATCGTCCCGGCGGCGACCGCCACCCCCAGCGCGACGCCGAGCGCCGTACCGACCGTCGCGGTCAGGGCCGCCTCGAGGGCGAGCAGGACGCGCAACCGTCCCCGGGTGAGCCCGACGGCCCGCAGCACGGCGTGCTCCCGGGCCCGCTCGAGCACCGAGAGGCCCAGCGTGTTGGCCACCCCGACCAGCGCGATGACCACGGCCAGCCCGAGCAGCGCGGTGACGAACGCCAGCAGCATGTCGACCGTGCCGGTGAGCATCTTCTTGTAGGCGGCCTGGTCCAGCAGGTTGGCCGTCGGATAGGACGCCAGGACCTCCTCGATCGCCGTCCGGGCGGCCGACGCCGGGACGCCGGCCGCCGGCTCCACCTCGGCGAGGAAGCCCCGCTCGGCGGGGAACAGGGCGGTGAAGTCGGCGTCCACCAGGTCGACGACGTGGCCGGGGCGGACCCCGCGCGGGGCGGGCGCGTCGGGGACGTCGGTGACCACCGCGGCGACCCGGTACGTCCGGCCGCCGACCGGCACCGACGAACCGACGGTCCAGCCCCGCGCCTCGGCCAGCTCCCGGTGCACCAGCACCGTCCCGGGACGCAGGTCGGTGAGGCGTCCGCCGACCACCTTCCCCACCGACCTGCCGACCAGCGCCGGGTGGACGGCGCGGACCTCGACGCCCGCGGTGCGGTGGCTGCGCGGCTCGTGCACCACGCCCAGCTCGGGCCGGCGGGCCAGCTCCGCGGCGAGCGACGCCGGCAGGTCGCCACCGATTCCGGTCACCAGGTAGTCCACCCCGATCCGGGTGTCCACCGCCCGCTCGATCCCCGCCTTGACGCTGGCCCCGCCGACCACGAACGCCGAGACCAGACCGACGCCGATCACCAACGCGCCGGCGGTGGCGGCGACCCGCCGCGGGTTGCGCACGGCGTCGGCGACGGCCAGCTCGGCCGTGGTCCCGAACAGCAGCCGCAGCGGCCGGTTGACCAGCCGCATCAGCGCGGGCACCAGCACCGGGCCGTACAGGACGATCCCGAAGAAGGTGAGCACCCCGCCGAGGGCGACGAGGGCGACCTGCCCGAACCGCGCGGCCCCGACCAGCGCCGCGGCCCCGGCCAGGAAGGCCGCCGCACCGGTCAGCAGCCGCACCCGGCCAGCCCGGCGGGTGACCTGCACGGCGGCGTCGGTGAGCGCGGCGACGGGCGGGACCCGGCTGCCCTGCCAGGCGGGCAGCGCCGCGGCGCCCACCGTGAGCAGCGTGCCGAGCGCCAGGCAGAACAGCATCGTCGAGCCCTGCAGGGTCAGCCCGCCGGCCACGCCCGGCACGGCGACCACCCGCCGCAGGCCCACGGCCAGGGCGGCACCGGTGAGCACGCCGACCGCCGAGGCCACCAGCCCGAGCACCGCGGACTCCAGCAGGGTGGCCCGGAACACCTGGCCGCGGCTCGCCCCGACCAGTCGCAGCAGGGCGGTCCGGCGGGTGCGCTGGGCCAGCACGATGGCGAACGTGTTGGCGATGACGAAGCCGGCCACCACCACGGCGACGGCGGCGAAGGCGAGCAGCCCCAGGGTGAACTGCCGGATGTCCTGGACAGCCTCGTCGACCGCCGCGTCGAGGAGCTGGTCCCGGTCCAGCACCCGCGTCCCGGCGCCGGTCAGGGCCGACACCCGGTCGACCAAGGTGGCCCCGGCGGCGCCGGGCGCGGCGGCGATCATGATCCGCCCGTAGCCGCGCTCCCCGGTGACGGCCAGGGCGTCGGCACCGACCAGGCCGATGAACGGCCCGCCGACGTCGCGGGAGGTGCCGGCCACGTCCACCGTGCCGACCAGGGTGTACGGCCGGGCCGCGCCCGCCGCGCCGCCGACCCGGACCGGCGCGCCGATGCGGAAGCCCTCCTCGGCGACGGTGGGCGCGTCGAGGACGACCTCTCCCGGCCGGTCGGGCAGCCGGCCGGCGACCACGTCGTACGACCGCAGGGCCGGGTCGGTGGGCACGGCGGCGAGCACGGCGTAGCCGAGCACGGGCCGCCCGTCCGAGCCGACGATCCCCCCGGTGCCGGTCAGTTCGCCCGCCGCCGCGGCCACCCCGCCGACCGCCCGGACCTGGTCGACCAGGGCCGGGGGGAGGGGCGTGGAGTCGGCGTACACCGCGACGTCGGTGTGCCGGTCGAAGGTGCCCGCACGGTCGTAGGCCCCGGCCCGCATCCCGTCGGTGAACATCAGCGTGCCGGCGACGAAGGCGACGCCGAGCACGACCGCCAGCGCGCAGAGCACGGACCGGGAGGCCTCCGCGCGCAGGCTGCGCAGGGTGGCACGCCGCAGGCCGCTCATCGGGCCGGTCCCGCGGTGGCCCGGGCGTCCAGCCCGGCGAGGGTGTCGAAGACCCGCTCGACGGTCGGCCCGGTCAGGTCCTCGACCGGCCGTCCGTCGGCCAGGAAGACCACCCGGTCCGCGTGGGCCGCGGCCGCCGGGTCGTGCGTCACCATCACCACCGTCTGGCCGAGGGTGTCCACCGCCTCCCGGAGCAGGCGCAGCACCTCCGCCCCGGAGCGGGAGTCCAGGTTGCCGGTGGGTTCGTCGGCGAAGATCACCTGGGGTCGGGTGATCAGCGCCCGGGCCACCGCCACCCGCTGCTGCTGGCCGCCGGAGAGCTCGTCCGGGCGGTGCCGCAGCCGGTCGGTCAGCCCGACGGCGGTCACCACCCGGCGCCACCAGGACGGCTCGGGTCGCCGGCCGGCGATGGCCAGCGGCAACATGATGTTCTCCTCGGCGGTCAGGGCCGGCAGCAGGTTGAACCGCTGGAAGACGAAGCCGAGCCGGTCGCGGCGCAGCAGCGTGAGACGCCGGTCGTCCAGCCGGGTCAGCTCGACGTCGCCGAGCCGGACCGTGCCGGCGGTGGGCCGGTCGAGTCCGGCGAGGCAGTGCAGCAGGGTCGACTTGCCGGAGCCCGAGGGGCCCATGATGGCCGCGAACCGGCCGGCGGCGAACTCGACGTCCACGCCGTCGAGCGCGACGACCCGGCCCGTGCCGGAGCCGTACTCCCGGCGCAGGCCGCGGGCGGCGACGGCGACGTGGTGGGCGGGTGGTGGAACGGACATGTGCGCGCCTCGTGAGGTCGGGGACAGGACGTCTCCGACGCTATGGACGACCGGTCCCGGCCCGCGTCAGCCCGCGCGCTCGACCCCGCTCCGCCCCGGGTCGTCCCCGACCGGGCGAACCCGTACGCCTCAGGTCGTACGGCCGGCTCAGCCGCCGGGGACGATCAGCCCGCTCTCGTACGCCAGGACCACCGCCTGCACCCGGTCCCGGAGCTGGAGCTTGGCGAGGATCCGCCCCACGTGGGTCTTCACGGTGGCCTCCGCGACGTGCGCGCGGGCAGCGATCTCCGCATTGGACAGGCCCCGCGCCACCAGCAGCAGCACCTCGCGCTCGCGCTCGGTCAGCAGGGCCAGCCGCGGGTCCTCGGCGGGGCCCGGGCCGAGCTGGCCGGCGAACCGGTCGAGCAGCCGGCGGGTGATCGCCGGGGCGACCACCGAGTCGCCGGCGGCGACCACCCGGATGGCGGCGAGCATCTCCTCCGGCGGCACGTTCTTGAGCAGGAACCCGCTCGCCCCGGCGCGAAGGGCGGCGAAGGCGTCGGCCTCGGTGTCGAACGTGGTCAGCACCAGCACCCGCGGCGGGCCGGTGGGCCGGTCCGCGCAGATCCGGCGGGTCGCCTCGACGCCGTCCATGGTCGGCATCCGGACGTCCATCACCACCACGTCGGGCCGGGTGCGGGCGACCACCCGCAGCGCGTCGGCGCCGTCGATCGCCTCGCCGACCACGACCAGGTCGGGCTGCGAGTCCAGCACCATCCGGAACCCGGCACGCACCAGCGCCTGGTCGTCCACGATCACGATCCGGACGGTCATCGTGCGGCCCCCTTCGTCGTCGGTTCGGCGGGCAGCGGCAGGCGGGCGACGACCTGCCACCCGCCGGTGGCCCGGGCGCCGGCCGCGAGGCTGCCGCCGTACACCCCGACCCGCTCGCGCATGCCGACCAGGCCGTGCCCGCCGGGCGGCGCGGGCCGCCCCGCCGGCCGGCCGCGCCCGTCGTCGACCACCCGGACCACGACGGCCCCGTCGGCGTACGTCAGGGTGACCGCGACCGTGGCCCCGACCCCGGCGTGCTTGAGGGTGTTGGTCAGTGCCTCCTGCACCAGCCGGTACACGGTCAGCGCGAGACCCGGCGGAAGCGCGCCGCCGGCGGGCACGGTCAGCTCCGCGCGCAGCCCGGCCGCCCGGAACCGGTCCAGCAGGGCCGGCAGCTCCGCCATGGTCGGCCGCCGGTGCTCCGGCTCCGCGACCAGCTGGTCGCCGGCCGGCACGGCGCGCGGCTCGCGCAGCACGTCCACCAGTCGGCGCATCTCCTCCAGCGCCTGCCGGCCGGTGTCGGCCACCACCCGGACGGCCTCGCGGGCGCGCTCCGGGTCCCGGTCGAAGGTGTACCGGGCCCCGTCGGCCTGCGCGATCATGACGGCCATGCTGTGCGCCACGACGTCGTGCAGCTCACGGGCGATCCGGGCGCGTTCGCCGGCCACGGCGGCCCGGGCCTCGGCCTCCCGCTCGCGTTCCAGGGTGGCCGCCCGCTCCTCCAGGCTGAGCACGTAGCGTCGGCGGGTGCGCAGGTTGAGCGCGGCCAGCCAGACGCCCGCGGTGATCGACCCGAACCAGATCGCGGTGACCCACCACGCGGCGGCACTGACCGTCTGGCTGGCGGCCAGCAGCACGCCGATCGCCGCCACCACACCGGCCAGCACGCCGTCGCGCAGCCGGTCGGCGTACTTCACCACGCTGTAGAGGGCGATCAGCACGGCCACGTCGAAGCCGAGCGCGCCCCACCCGGCGAAGACCTGCCCGAGGGCGAGCGCGGCGACCACCGCGGCCACCGCCGACGGACGGGTCCGGCGGAACAGCAGCGCCACCGCCATCGCGCAGCCGACCAGCGTCGCGCGCCACCCGCCCGGCTGGGCGACCAGGCCGCCCAGCGCGAGGGCCGCCACCAGGCCGGACACGGCGACGTCGAAGGCGACGGAGCGCAGCGGGCGGCCGAGGACGGTACGGTTCACAGCCCGCCAGCCTACGGACGGCGGGACCGTCGATGTGCGGTGCACCGGGCCGGCGTGTCCGGTTCAGGAGGCGACCAGTTCGCGCATCCGGTCGATCTCGATGCCCTGCTCGGTGGCGACGTCGTTGGCGAACTGGGCCAGCGTCAGGTCGGCGCCCACCTTGAGCAGGTCGACGGCCATGGTGACCCCGCCCTGGTGGTGCTCGGTCATCATCCGCACGAAGAGCCGGTCGAACTCGGTCCCGTGGGCCGCCGCCAGCCGGCGCATCGCGTCGGGGCTCTGCATTCCCCGCATCGACCCGTGGTCGTGCCCGGGCGCCTCGGTCGACAGTCGGCGGGCCGCGAGCCAGCCGCCCATCACGTCGACCTCCGGCCCCTGGCTGGCCCGGATCCGGTCGGCCACCGCCCGGATCCGCGGGTCGGTGCTGCGCTGCGGCGCGAGCTCGGCCATCTCCAGCGCCTGCCGGTGGTGCGGGATCATCATCCGGACGAACCACACGTCGAGTTCGTTGTAGGCCGCCTCGCCGGTGGGCGCGACCTCCCGGCCGGGGCGGGTCACCGCGGTCTCGCCGGGCCGGCCGGGCGCGATCACCGCGGGGCCGGCGCGTGCATGGGCGACGGCATCCTGATGGACATCCGGGACCGGGAGAAGCCCCGGGTGATCAACCGGGTGCGGGACACCGAGAACTTCGCCTTCTGGCACTCCGCCACGTTCAACAACGCCGGCACGAAGGTGGTCTTCACCGACGAGCTGGGCGGCGGCGGCGCGGCGACCTGCAACGAGCAGATCGGCCCGAAGCGCGGCGCGAACGCGGTCTACGACGTGGTCGGTCGCGGCGACAACCGCTCGATGGTCTTCCGCAGCTACTTCAAGATCCCGCGGGTGAACGGACCGACCGAGAACTGCGTGGCGCACAACGGCTCGCTGATCCCGGTGCCCGGCAAGGACATCATGGTCCAGGCCTGGTACCAGGGCGGCATCTCGGTGTGGGACTTCACCAACTCGGCCAAGCCCAAGGAGATCGCCTTCTGGGAGCGGGGCCCGCTCTCGGAGACGGCGAACGTCACCGGCGGGGCCGGGTCGACGTACTACTACAACGGGCACATCTACTCCAGTGACATCCGCAAGGGCCTGGACGTGCTGAAGCTGACCGACCCCCGGACCTGGCCGGCCGACCTGTTCCGGTTCCGTGAACTGAACGTGCAGACCCAGGGCCACTACCCCGGCAACTGAGCCGGCAGCACCCAGGGCCCGGCCGGCGGTTCGGTGGCCGGGCCCACCCGGCTGCCCGCCCACCCCGGCCCGCCCGTCCCGCCCGGTGGTGCAGACCCTCGGCCGGTACCGACTCGACGACCTCGTCGGGCAGCTGCTCGGCCCGGCCGGCGGCACGCTCGGGGCGCTGCACGCCGGCGGCACCGGGGCGCTGCTGGCCAACGGGGTCGACAACCTGCCGGCGTACGTGGCGGGCGAGGCGGTGCTGCCGGTGGGCGACGAGCGCCGGCTGCCAGCCCTGCTGGTCGGCACGAACGTGGGCCCGCTGGCACCCCGTGCGCCTCGCTGGCCACGCTGATCTGGTACGAGCGCTGCCGGGCGGTCGGGGTGGCGGCGCCGACGGCGCGCTTCCTGGCCACCGGGGCGGTGCTCGCCGTCGTCGGCACCCTGGCCGCCGTCGCCGCCCTGCCGCTCACCCACTGAGGCGGGCGCCGGCACCGGTCGGGCCGGCGCGGACGGAACCGGTCAGCTCATCGGCAGCTGGTAGCGCCGCTCGCCGCCCCGGGTCGCGGTGACCACCCGCATCTCGCCCGAGCGCAGGTGGTAGGTCACCGACCAGCGGGTGTGCGACTGCCGTACGGCGTCGAGCAGCCTCAGCGCCGTCCGGGCGTCCGCCACCCCGCCGGAACGGTCCAGCTCCTCGGCGATCACCCCGTACCGGCGGTCGGCGCGGCGGCGCTGCTCGGCCACGCCGATCACCGGCACGTTGGTCAGCGCCCGCCAGGGGCCGCTCCCCTTCTCGGCCCGCATCGTGCCGTCGACGAACTCGACCACGGCGGATGCCCCGGTGGCGTCGGCCACCAGGTAATGCATCGGCGGCCCGCCGCCGAAGTCGAGGTTGTGCCGTTCGAAGACGGCGATCGCCTCGTCGACCGTGGCGGCGGTGTCCAGCACCAGCCGGATGACCCGGACCCCGCCGACCAGCGGCCGACCCGGCACCGGACGTGCGCTGGCCTGGTCGTCGTTGGCCAGCCCCACGGCCAGGCCCCGCTCGTTCATCCCGTCGAAGGGCAGTAGCGGCGCGTTGAGCAGCCGACGGTCCCCGGTCGGGTCGTCGCCGACGCCGAGGTAGCGGATGTCCACCATGGAGACCGAGGCGTAGCCGTCCGGCGGATCGGTCCGCAGCACCAGGGCCGGGTTGGGCTCCCAGTCGAAGTTGCGGGCGAAGAGCGGCTGGTCGCGATCGCCGAGGGCGGCGAAGAGCGAGCAACCGAAGGGGGTCGGCGGGGCCGTGACCGAGGTGCCGACCGTCGGGTCGTAGTCACCGACGTAGGTCATCTCGTACAGCGGCAGGTCGTCGACCTTGCGCAGGCTGGCCAGGGTCCGCTCGACCTGCCCGGCGTCCTGACGGGACGCGGTCGGCTCGCCCGGCGCCGACGCGGACTCCGGAGCCGGGGTCCGCGGGCTCGAACAGGCGCCGAGGGCGAGGAGCAGGGCGACGGCTCCGGCGACGAACGGGGACCTGCGCATACCGGTGACGCTAGGACAGAACGTGGGCAGTGTCCACGTCGGTCGGCCACGGCGACCGGACCTGACGACGGGGACGCCGCCTACCGGTGCGGGCGAGGTGCGGGCACGACCAGCCGCACCTCGGGCCGTCACGCCGCCAGGATGCTATGCCGCCACACCGGCTCACACCCCCAGCTCGGCCTCGTACGCCCGGCGCAGCCGGGCCCGGGCCGAGGGAGCGAGGCAGACGTGCCAGGCCTGGCCCTCGTCCACCACGTTGACCTCGTTGGCCTCCTGCCGGGCCAGCAGCAGCCCGGCCAGCGTGTCGGCCGCGCCGAACCGGCGGAACCACCGCATCTCCAGGTCGACCGCCCAGCCCAGGCAGTGCCCGCTGGGGACCATCGCGGCGTAGCCCAGCCGGCGCAGCCGGTACTGGTGCTCGGCGCTACGGACCAGGCTGGTCACCCAGAGCGGCGGGGTGCCCCCGGGGGCGGCCGCGGCGAACTCGCGGCCGATGTCGTTGAGCAGCGCCACCACCTCCCGCCGGCACCGGCGGAAGCGCACCCCGGCGGTCCGCGGCCGGGCGTGCGGCAGCACCCGGCGGTGCACCGCGCGCAGGCCCCGACCGATGATGCTGGCCGGCTGCTCCTGGTAGCGGAACCGGATCAGGTCCCGCCGGCGCAGCCACTCCAGGTCGACCAGGTCCTGGCTGGACTCGACCTCCGCGTCGGTCAGGAAGGGCGCCGTGTGGCGCCACCACATCACGTCCACCCGGGACAGCAGGTAGATCCGGACCAGCGCGGTGAGATCGCTCGCCGAACTGCGGGCGTTCGGCTGGTAGCGGGCCATCTCCAGCAGCAGCGTCTCGCGGGCGCCGACGTACCCCTGCGGGGTGGCGTCGAGGACCGCGACGATCGCCGGGTCGCGCAGCCGGTCGTCGAGCAGCGCCTGCCGGGCCCGGGTCGCCGGCGCGTCGGCGAGGGCGCCGAGCTCGACCACCAGGTCCAGCACGGCGGTCCGGTACGCGGCCACGTCCGGGACGCCGGGCCCGGATCCGCGGCGCGGGGTGGTGAGCGCGGCCCGGCGGGCCGGGGCCGGGGACGGCACCCAGCGGCCGGGTTGGGAGCCGGGGCTCCGGCTGGGCACTCGCATGGTCGGGCCTCCCGCGACGACAGGGTGTGCTCACTGGCCGAACCCACCATATGCACCACGAAAGCCCGAACCGCGAACGATCCTCCCGTCTCACCCCAATGAGGGGCGTTCGGTGCTCAACGCCTGCACCCGGGCGTAGGACGGGACGTCCGGCAGCGGGTCGGCGGCACCGCCCCGGATCGCGTCCGCGAGGCCGACCGCGGCGGCGAGCGCGGCCCGGAACAGCAGTGACCCGGTGCTCACCCGGGCCACCCCGAGCCGGCCGAGCTCCGCCGGCCCCGGCCCGCCCGGCCGGTGGAGCAGGTTCAGCGGCGCGGCCAGCTCCGCCACCAGCGCCCGCACGTCCTCCGGCGCGGTGACGCCGGGGGCGAAGATCCCGTCCGCCCCGGCGGCGAGGTACGCCCGGCCGCGCGCCAGGGCCTGGTCCAGCGGGTCGGCCACGCCGAGCCACCACGCGTCGGTACGGGCGTTGACGAACAGCCCCGGCACGGCCGCCTTCACCGCCGCCACCTTGGCCGCGGTGAGCTCGCGGTCGGCGAGCCGGCCGTCGGCCCGGCCGTCCTCGATGTTGATCCCGACCACCCCGAGCCCGGCGAGTTCGGCGACGTACGCCGCCACCTCGGCCGGGTCGTCGCTGAACCCGGCCTCCACGTCGACGGTCAGCAGCACCGGCAGCGGGGCGAGCAGCCGGGCCAGGGCGAGATTCTGCGCCCCGGTGGCCGCCGTGCCGTCCGGCAGCCCGTGCGCCGCAGCCACGCCGAGACTGGTGGTGCCGATCGCCGGATGCCCGGCGGCGGCCAGCGCGGCGGCCGAGGCGTGGTCCCAGGCGTTCGGCAGCAGCAGCGGCCGGCCGGGACGGTGCAGGGCGCGGAAGGCGGCGAAGCGGTCGCTCATCGGGGGCTCACCTCAAGGTTGGCCGGGACTCGCAGGGTGGGGTGGGGTTCGGGGCGTACCGGTCCGGGCGCCGTCCGGCACCGTTCGCGCAGCACGTCGAGCACGCCGGTGGCCAGTGCCAGCGCGTGCCGCTCTGCGGGGCAGCCGCGCGGGCCGGCGCCGAAGGTCAGCGCCCGGTCCGGCCGCCCGGGGACGAACCGGTCCGGCTCGGCGAAGACCGCCGGGTCCCGATTGGCGGCGTCGAAGCGCAACAGCACCGGCTCCCCCGCGCGGATCCGCCGGCCGCCGAGCGGCAGCGCGGCCACCGCCACCCGCCGGGTGGCGGCCACCGGCGGGTCGAGGCGGAGCACCTCGGCCAGCACGTCGGCCGTGCCGGCGGCCGGCGGTGCGGCCAGCACCCGCGGGGCCGCCAGGCCGATCAGGCCCGCGGTCGCGTCGCAGGCCTGCACCAGCAGGCCGATCCGGTTCGCGGTGACCTCCCGCCCGGCGGGCGGCGACAGCGCCAGCAGGTCGGCCACCGCCGCATCCGCGCGGCGCACCCGGTCGGCGTCCGCGCCGGGGTGGTAGGCCGCGGCGACCGCGGCCACCGCCGGCGCGGCCCGCTCCGGCGGGCGCAGGCCGAGCCGCCCGGCCAGCACCTCCAGGGGTACCCGCCGGGCCAGCGCGGCCATCACGTCGAGCCGGTCCCCGGCCCGGTCGAGCGCGGCGGCGGTGGCCGAGGCGGCCGCGGCCCGCAGCTCGTCGGGGGCCAGCCCGGCGAGGGCGGCGACCGCGTGGGCCCGCCGGCCGGCGTGCCGGTCGGGGGCGCTGAACCGGCTGACCGTGGCGCGCAGCCAGGCCAGCGTGCCCGGCGGGCCGGCCGGCTCGGCGGTGGGCACCACCAGGTCCCGGTGGTGGAGCGCGGCGCGCACGTCGGCGTACCGGGTCACCGACCAGGTGTCGGCGGTACGGGTGGGCGGGCCGCAGGGCGGGATGACGGTCACCGGGCCGACGCTAGGCGCGGTTCGTTTCGGTACCCGCCGAACCGCGGGCGGCCGGGCTCGGCGCCCGCCGCACGCCGCGGCCCGTGAGTGGCTCAGGCCGGGCCGGTGCGGGCTCAGGCCCGGCCACTGCCGCTCTCCGGCCGTTGCTCGGGAGCCAGGTCGGCCGCGGCGACGCCGAGCAGTTCGGTCAGCGCGGCCGTCCCGGCCGGGGTCAGCCGCACCGCCCGGCCGGCGCCCCGGACCGTCCAGCCCTGCTCGAACAGGTGCCGGCACAGCACCGCGCCGAGCGTCCCGGCGAGGTGCGAGCGGCGTTCGGTCCAGTCGAGACAGTCGCGGACCAGGGGGCGGCGGCTGCCCGGCTCCGGCTCGACGGCCACGCCGAGCGCCGCCAGCCGGGCCCGCCCCTCGGGGGTGATCGCGAGCCCGCCGGCGGTGTCCAGCAGGCCCTGCCGCAGCAGCCCGTCGCGCAACGTCACGCCGAGCCGGCCGGCGAGATGGTCGTAGCAGGTCCTGGCGTACGCCAGGGCGGTGCCGGCCACCGCGGCGCGCAACGAGCCGGCGGGGCGCGGCGGCGCCGGGGCGTGCCCGGCGAGATCCTCGATCAGCTGCGCCACCGACGGGCCGGCCAGCCGCAGGTAGCGGTGCCGCCCCTGCCGCTGCTCCACCAGCAGACCGCCGCGGACCAGCCGGGTGAGGTGGTCGGTGGCGGTGGACGGGGCGACCCCGGCGTGCCGGGCCAGCTCCCCCGCGGTCCAGGCCCGCCCGTCGAGCAGGGCCAGGCAGAACGCGGCTCGCGTCCCGTCGGCCAGCAGCGCGGCGAGCCCCGCCACCCCCCGCCCATCGCCGAGCACTTTCGTCATCCCCCCATCATGCCCGCCCCCACCCCCTCCCCCGGTCGGGCAGCAACGTCACTGAACTTGTCGCCTCGCCGCCCCGGTCAGGCAGCAACGTCCGTGAAGTTGTCGCCTGGCCGGGGCGTCAGCAGGGCGGACGCTTCCGCGTCGAGCGGCCGGAAATCTTTACAACGTTGTATCCAACGTTGTAGACAGGACACCGCAGTGACCCTTGTCGACCCACACCTAGGCAGGTCTGATGGGACACCTCCGCCGCGGCGGCGCCCTCGCCGTCGTGCTCGGTCTGCTGCTGGCCGCGACGCCGGCTGCCGCCGAGCCCACCACCCGCTACCGCAATCCGATCTCCGCCGACTTCGCCGACACCTTCGCCGACCCGGTCGTCGTCCGCGGCCCCGACGGCCTCTGGTACGCCTACGGCACCACCGACCCCCTCCACGAGGGGGAGAAGACGTTCCACCGGGTGCCGATGGCCCGCTCCGCCGACCTGGTCGACTGGACGTACGTCGGGGACGCCTTCGGCCCCGGCCAGCGCCCCCCGTACGCGGCGCCGGACGCGGGCTTCTGGGCCCCCGACGTGCGTTACCTCGACGGCCGGTGGGTCATGTACGTGACCGTCACCAACACCACCGTCTCCCCCGCCGGCGACGACTTCGCCATCGGCGTCGCCACCGCGCCCGGCCCCACCGGCCCGTGGACCTTCGCTCCCGAGCCGGTGGTGGCGCCGCGCCCCGGCGGGGGCGGCGGCTGGCTGTGGACGATCGACCCGAGCCAGTTCACCGACATCGACGGCCGCACGTACCTCTACTACGGCAGCTACTACGGCGGCATCTCGGTCACCGAGCTCTCCGCCGACGGGCTGCGCGCGGTCGGCGAACCCACCCTGGTCGCCGTCGACAACAAGTTCGAGGGCAGCTACGTGCTGCGCCACGACGGCTGGTACTACCTCTTCGCCTCCACCGCCAACTGCTGCGCCGGCCCGGCCACCGGCTATTCCGTCCACGTCGGCCGGGCGACGAGCCCGCGCGGCCCGTTCGTGGACCGCGACGGGCTGCCGCTGGTCGCCTCCCGCGCGGGCGGCACCCCGGTGCTCACCCAGAACGGCAACCGCTGGATCGGCCCCGGCCACAACGGCTTCCTCACCGACCTGTCCGGGCAGGACTGGATCGTCTACCACGCCATCGACCGGGCCGACCCGTACCTGGACGAGCCGTTCGGCATCAACGAGCGCCCGATGCTCATCGACCGCCTGGACTGGGTCGACGGCTGGCCCACCGTCAACGCCGGCGCCGGGCCGTCCGACGGCGCGCGCCCCGCGCCGGTCACCACCGCCCGGTTGGACGAACGCTTCACCTCGGCCGGGCTGGCCGGCTGGCGCTCGCCCACCGGCGACTGGCGGGTGACCGGCGGGGAACTGGTCGGGACCGGGACCCTCACCTCCCGCACCGCCACCGGCGGCGACGTCCGCGCCGAGACCGACCTGCGGCTGGCCGGCGCGGACCGGGCCGGGCTCACCCTCAACGGGCGGGTCACGGTGACCGTCGACGCCGCCGGCCGACTGACCGCCCGGCAGGGCGATCGCACGGCCACCGCGCCGGCGCCGGCCGGCTTCGACCCCGCCGCCCGGCACAACCTCGCCGTCGAGGTACGCGGACGCCAGCTCGTCGCCGAACTGAGCCCGGCCCGCCTCGGCGACCAGTTGGGCACCGTCGAGCTGACGCTGGACCGGCCGGCCGCCGGGCCGCTCACCCTGGTCGCCACCGGCGGGCGGGCCGCGTTCGACAACGTCAGCGCCACCCGGCTCCACGAGCCGATCCGCACCGTCGCCGCGCCCCCGCGCGTCGGTGCCCCGCTGCCGGCGTTCTCCGACGAGTTCTCCGCCGGGCTCGACCCGGCCTGGCGGTGGATCCGGCGCAACCCGGACGCCACCGTCGCCGACGGGCGGCTGCGCTGGCCGGTCGAGCCGACCGACCTGGTCGGCACCGGCAACACCGCCGGCGTGCTGCTGCGCGACGCGCCCACCGGGAACTACGTGGTGGAGACGAAGGTGACCCTCGACCTGGGCGAGGAGACCGTGCGCAACTACCAGCAGGCCGGGCTGATCGCATACGTCGACGACGACCGGTTCGCCCGGCTCAGCCAGGTCGCCATCTGGAACACCCGGCAGGTCGAGTACGGCTACGAGCTGCCCTTCGCCGGCCAGCCGGTGTACGGCGGCAACATCCTCGGTACCCCGGCGAAGACGACCTGGCTGCGGTTGGCGCACCGGGTGGACCCGGGGAACGGCGAGCACGAGTTCCGGGCCGGGTCGAGCCGGGACGGGGTGCACTGGACCTGGGGCGGGGTGTGGACGTTCCCGGCCGACACCACGCCGCGGATCGGGCTGGTGGCGCAGGGCGGCGCCGAGCCGCCGGTGACGGCGGAGTTCGACTACCTGCGCATCTACCGCTGATCCCGGCGGTGCGGCCCCCGGCGCCCCAGCGGGCCGGGGGCCGCACCGTCGCGGCCGGGCGGCTCGGACCGCCGCCGGTGCCGGGGCAGCAGCCGCAGGTAGAGGACGGCGTTCGCCACCGCCACGACGGCGCCGAGCAGATACGCCGAGGAGTCGCCGGTGTCGTCGGGCTCCACATCCGCGCACTCTGCCAGACGGGCACCTCCGGTGCGGGCACTCAGCGGCGGCGGCGCGCCGCCGCGGCCCGGTCAGCTCGGGACGCCCGACAGCGACCGGACCGTCCGGCTCTCCCCGTCGTAACTGCGCGCCGCGACGAACTCCCCGCGCGGCCGGTCCACCCCGGCCACCGCCCGGGCCAGCCGCCGGTCGGCGTCCCGGAAGCGCAGCGCCAAACTCAGGTGCGGCACCCAGCGCCCGGGCCGGTGCCACGGGCTCCCGCGCTCCGGACCACCGAGCACGTCCCAGACCGCGGCGTGCAGCGCCGCCAGCTCGGGGCCGGGGCGGACCAGCCAGGCCAGCGGCGCGCTGCCGTCGAGCACCTCGATCCGGTCCAGCCGGGCCGGCAGCGGCAGCACGGCGGCGCACAGGTCGGCGATCCGCTCCTCGGCGCCGGGCGGGAACGCGTCGACCGCCGCCAGGGTCAGGTGCGGCCGGTTGGTCGGGTGGGCGTTGCGGGCCAGGCTGGGCAGCCCGGCGGCGGCCAGCCGGGACCACGCCGCCCGCACCGCCTCCTCCAACCCCGGCGAACAGAGCAGCTCGACCGTGTGCACGCCCGTCAGGCTAACCGGGTCACAGCCAGCCCGCGTCCCGGGCGATGCGCACCGCCTCCGCCCGGTCCGCCGCGCCGAGCTTCTGCACGCTGGCGGTCAGGTAGTTGCGGACGGTCCCGGCCGACAACTGGGTGCGCCGGGCGATCACCGCGACCGGCGTGCCGTACTCGGCCAACCGCAGCGTCTCCAGTTCCCGGGGGGTCAGCGGGCACTCGGGCAGGGTCAGCGCGTCGGCGGCGAGGGCCGGGTCGACGTACCGGCCGCCCCCGTGCACCCGGCGGACCACGTCCGCGAGGGCCCCGCCGGGCGCCCCCTTGCGCAGGAACCCCCGGGCCCCGGCGGTGAGCGCCCGGCGCAGGTGACCGGGGCGGCCGTGGCCGGTGAGGATCACCACCGCGCAGGCCGGCAGGACCCGGCCCAGCTCGGCGGCGAGCTCGATCCCACCGGGCGGCGGCATCTCCAGGTCGACGACCGCGACGTCCGGGCGGTGGGCCAGTGCCGCGTCCACCGCCGCCCGCCCGGTCGCGGCCTGGGCCACCACCGTCAGGTCCGGCTCGAGACCGAGCAGGGCCGCGAGGGCGGTACGGATCAGTTCCTCGTCGTCGGCGAGCAGCACCCGGATCACGGCGTCACCGGCACCCGCGCCCGCAGGACGAACTCGTCGCCGTCCCGGCCGGCGTCCAGGCCGCCGCCGCCCGCGGCGAGCCGCTCGGCCAGCCCGCGCAGCCCGTGGCTGTGCCGGTCCGGTACGCCGGCCGCCGCCCCGTCGTTGCGTACCGTCATGGTGATCATGTCGTCCTCCCGGTCGACGTCGATCCGGCACCAGGCGGCCCGGCTGTGCCGCAGCACGTTGGTCCCGGCCTCGCGCAGCACCGCGGCGAGGTCGGCGGCGGCCCGGGCGGGCAGCTCGCCGTCCGGGGACCGCACCGTGCAGCGCACCCCGCACGAGCGCAGCACCTCCCCCACCGCACTGAGCTGTTCGGCGAGGTCGACCGCCCGGTAGCCGTGCACCGCCTCGCGGACCCGGTGCAGCGCCGAGCCGGCCAGCCGGCGTACCTCGTCGGCCTCCCGGCCGGCGCGTGCGGCGTCGACCGGCGCGAGCCGGGCGGCCAGCTCCGCCTTGAGCGCGATCACCGTCAGGTCGTGCCCGAGCAGGTCGTGCACGTCCCGGGCGAAGCGGAGCCGTTCCTCGGCGGCGGCCAGCCGGACCCGCGCCTGCTGGCCCTGCCGGGCCTCGACCAGCAGGTCCCAGAACCACACCTGCACCCGGTTGACGGCGGCCACCCCGGCCCCCACCCCGGCCGTGATGATCAGGTACTGGGTGAGGTCGCCGCCGGTCCACCGGGCCACCCCGGCGGTGACCGCGAGCACCCCCGCCGACGCGGCCAGCGCGGCGGGCGTGGCCAGCAGCAGCGGCGCCGTGCCGACCAGCGTGGCACCCAACCAGGCCCAGGTGGGCCAGGCGCCGGCGGCGACCGGCCCGGCCAGCGGCACGCTCAGCGCGGCGGCGGCGACCAGCCCGACCTGGCAGCGTCGCCGCCAGCGCTGGGCCAGCCAGGGGGTGACCGCCGCGTAGAGCACGGCGGTCTGCGCGACGGTGAACGCGACCACGGCCAGCCCGCCGAGCGCGACGCGCACCGGGTCCGGCTCCCGGGTCAGCCCGACACCGGGCAGCACCAGGCCGGTCCAGACCCCGAGCACCAGCGAGGCGAGGGTGACCTGGCGGGCGCGGCGCAGCCGCCGGTCCGCCCCCGACCACGCGCCCTCGACCGTCATGTCCGCCGATCCTAGGGGCAGCGTCCTCCGGCGGTCCGGAGGTGGCCCGCGCGACGGTTGTGCCGGTCGCCGGCACGCGCCGGTGGGCATGATGAAAAGCTCTCCCCATGAGCTCCGCACCCGTATCGACCGACCCCACCCCCGCCGACCAGGACGAGGCGAGCGCCTTCGCGGACCTCGGGCTGCGGGCCGAACTGCTGGCCGCGCTGAGCGCCCTAGGCTACGAGGAGCCGACGCCGATCCAGCGGGAGGCGATCCCACCGCTGCGCGAGGGCCGGGACCTGCTGGGTCAGGCGGCGACCGGTACGGGCAAGACCGCCGCGTTCGCGCTGCCGCTGTTGCAGCGGATGGCGGAGGACCGCCCGAGCGGCGATCCGCTGGCGCTGGTGCTGGTGCCCACCCGGGAACTGGCGGTGCAGGTCTCCGAGGCGTTCCACCGGTACGGCAAGGACCTCGGCGCCCGGGTGCTGCCGATCTACGGCGGGCAGCCGATCGGTCGGCAGTTGCGCGCCCTGGACGCCGGGGTGGACGTGGTGGTGGCCACCCCTGGCCGGGCCCTGGACCACATCGCCCGGGGCACGCTGCGGCTGGGCAACCTGGACACGGTGGTGCTGGACGAGGCCGACGAGATGCTGGACATGGGCTTCGCCGAGGACATCGAGGCGATCCTGGAGCACGCGCCGGCGCAGCGGCAGACGGTGCTCTTCTCGGCGACCATGCCGGCCCGGATCGACGGGCTGGCCCGCCAGCACCTGACCGATCCGGTCCGCATCCAGATCGAACGCGAGCGGCCGGTCGCCGGCGAGGCGCCGCGGGTGCGGCAGAGCGCGTACATCGTGGCGCGGGGGCACAAGCCGGCGGCGCTGGGCCGGGTGCTGGACGTGGAGTCGCCGACCGCGGCGATCGTCTTCTGCCGCAGCCGGGAGGAGGTGGACCGGCTCACCGAGACGATGAACGGCCGGGGTTACCGGGCCGAGGCGCTGCACGGCGGGATGAGCCAGGAGCAGCGCGACCGGGTGATGGGCCGGCTGCGGTCCGGCACCGCGGACCTGCTGGTGGCCACCGACGTCGCGGCTCGGGGGCTGGACGTGGAGCAGCTGACCCACGTGGTCAACTACGACGTGCCGTCGGCGCCGGAGTCGTACGTGCACCGGATCGGCCGGGTCGGCCGGGCCGGCCGGGAGGGGGTGGCGATCACCCTCGCCGAGCCGCGTGAGCACCGGATGCTCAAGACGATCGAGCGGGTGACCGGCCAGCGGATCGCCATCGACAAGATCCCCACGGTGGCCGACCTGCGGACCCGGCGGCTGGCACTGACCCAGGCGGCGCTGCGGGAGTCGTTGCTGGAGGACGACCTGGAGCCGTTCCGGGTGATCGTGGAGTCGCTCAGCGACGAGTTCGACATGATGGAGGTCGCGCTCGCGGCGGTGAAGCTGGCCCACGAGGCGACCCTCCCCGGCTCGGACGACGAGGAGGAGGAGATCCCGCAGGTCGCCGTCCGGCCGGCCCGGGAGGGCCGCCCCGGCCCGGAGGGTCGCGGCGAGCGGCGCGGCCCGGCCCGCCCGCGCGGGGCCGGCACCGTCCAGGTCTTCGTCGGCCTGGGCCGCCGGGCGGGAGTACGCCCGCAGGACCTGGTCGGAGCGATCACCGGTGAGACCGGGGTGCGGGGCCGGGACATCGGCTCGATCGAGATCGCCGACCGGTTCTCGCTGGTGGAGGTGCCGGTGGGCGTCGCCGACGAGGTGATCCAGGGGCTGCGGGGCAGCACCATCAAGGGGCGCAAGGCCACTGTGCGGCGGGACCGCGACGGGGACGGGGGCGGCGAGCGCCGCTTCGAGTCCCGGGACCGGCGCGATCACCGCTGATCCACCTGGACGCCGGCCCCGGTCGACGACGACCGGGGCCGAACCGCAGGAAGCGGGACGATGTCCGACGGCGGGGGCACGACCAGCCCGAGCGCCCCGGTGCGGGTCGGCGGCATCGAGCCCACCCGAGCGGTCCCGTCGCGCAGCCGGTCGGCGCCGCCCGCGCCGTGGCGGATGCCGCCTCAGCAGTTGCGGATCAACCAGCGACCTCGGGTTGAACGGCAGAGGTGAATCAGATCTCACATATGAGGATCGGTTCTGCCGAGCTTTTCGGATCGGTTACCGGGTCGCCGGGATCGCCGATCCCGGCATGGCACTGCCGGTGACCGGTTCGCGCACCGGTCACCGGCAGTGCCGCTCAGGCGGCCCTCACCGGCAGTGCCCGTTCAGCCGGCCGTCACCGGCGTGCCGCCCAGGGTCTCCGCGTCGACGTCGGCCGGGCGCAGCGCCAGGGCGAGCACGTCGGCCACGTCGGTGAGCGGGTGCACGGTCAGCGCCTCGCGTACCTCGGCGGGCAGGTCGTCGAGGTCCGGCTCGTTGCGCTTCGGGATGATCACCTCGGTCAGGCCGGCCCGGTGTGCGGCGAGCAGCTTCTGCTTCACCCCGCCGATGGGCAGCACCCGGCCGGAGAGGGTCACCTCGCCGGTCATCCCGAACTCGGGGCGTACCGGCCGGCCGCTGGCCAGCGACGCGAGGGCGGTGACCATGGTGATGCCGGCGCTCGGGCCGTCCTTGGGCACCGCGCCCGCCGGGACGTGCAGGTGGATCCGCCGCCCGGCGAGGGCGTTCGGGTCGAGCCCGAGCCGCCGCCCATTGGAGCGCAGGTACGACAGCGCGATGTGCGCCGACTCCTTCATCACGTCGCCGAGCTGGCCGGTCAGGGTCAGCCCCGGCTCGCCCTCCATGCTGGTGGCCTCGATGAAGAGCACGTCACCGCCGGCGCCGGTGACCGCCAGGCCGGTGGCCACGCCGGGCACCGCCGTCCGCTCCGCCGACTCCGGGGTGTGCTTCGGCCGGCCCAGGTAGCGGGCCAGGTTGTCGGCGTCGACGCGGACCGGGGCCGGGTCGGTGGCCAGCGCCACGGCGACCTTGCGCAGGATCCTCGCCAGGGCCCGTTCGAGCTGCCGGACGCCGGCCTCCCGGGTGTACTCCCCGGCGATCAGCGCCAGCGCCTCGTCGGCGACGGTCACCTCGCCGGCGGTCAGCCCGGCCCGCTCGAGCTGCCGGGGCAGCAGGTGGTCCCGGGCGATGGCCACCTTCTCGTCCTCGGTGTAGCCGTCCAGGGTGACCAGCTCCATCCGGTCCAGCAGCGGGCCGGGGACGGTCTCCACCACGTTGGCGGTGGCCAGGAAGAGCACGTCGGACAGGTCGAGGTCGACCTCGAGGTAGTGGTCGCGGAAGGTGTGGTTCTGCGCCGGGTCGAGCACCTCCAGCAGGGCCGCCGCCGGGTCGCCGGAGTAGCCGACGGCCAGCTTGTCGACCTCGTCGAGGAGCACGACCGGGTTCATCGAGCCGGCCTCGCGCAGGGCGCGGACGATCCGGCCGGGCAGCGCGCCCACGTAGGTGCGCCGGTGACCGCGGATCTCCGCCTCGTCCCGCACGCCGCCGAGGGAGACCCGGACGAAGTTGCGCCCGAGCGCCCGGGCGACCGACTCGCCGAGGCTGGTCTTGCCGACCCCGGGCGGGCCGGCGAGGGCGAGCACGGCGCCGGAGCCGCGACCACCGACCACGCCGAGGTTGCGCTCCGCGCGCCGGTTGCGCACCGCGAGGTACTCCAGGATGCGGTCCTTCACGTCGGCCAGGCCGGCGTGGTCGGCGTCGAGCACCGCGCGGGCCGCGGCCAGGTCGGTGTTGTCCTCGGTACGCGTGTTCCACGGCATCTCGAGGACGGTGTCCAGCCAGGTCCGGATCCAGCCCGCCTCCGGTGAGGCGTCGCTGGCCCGCTCCAGCTTGCCGACCTCGCGCAGCGCCGCCTCGCGTACCTGCTCCGGCAGGTCGGCGGACTCCACCCGGGACCGGTAGTCGGCGGAGCCGTCCGGCTCGTCCTCGCCGAGTTCCTTGCGGATGGCGGCGAGCTGCTGGCGGAGCAGGAACTCGCGCTGGGACTTCTCCAGCCCCTCGCGCACGTCGGTGTTGATCCGCTCGCTCACCTCCTGCTCGGCCAGGTGCTCCTTCACCCAGCCGACCAGCAGTTCGAGGCGGGCGGTGACGTCCGGGGCGGCGAGCAGTTCGGTCTTCTGCGCCAGGCTGAGCCAGGGCGCGTAGCCGGCCGAGTCGGCCAGCTCGGAGAGGTCGGTCATCCGCTCCATGGCGTCGATGACCTGCCACGCGCCGCGTTGCTGGAGGACCGAGGTCATCAGCGCGCGGTACTCGCGGGCGAGTTCCCGGGCCTTCCCGGCCGGGGCGGGTTCGTCGAGTCGGGTGGCCTCCACCCAGAGCGCCGCGCCGGGTCCGGGCACGCCGGAGCCGATCCGGGCGCGGGACAGGCCGCGCACCACCGCGGCGGGTTCGCCGCTGGGCAGTCGGCCCACCTGCTCGATGGTGGCGATCACGCCGACGGGTCCGTACTCGCCGTCGAGGCGGGGCACGGTGAGAAGCTTCTTGTCGCCGGTGGCCCGGGCCGCGTCGACGGCGGCCTGGGTGGTCGGGTCGAGGGTCACCGGGATGACCATGCCGGGCAGCAGGACGGCGTCGGTCAGCGGAAGTACCGGAAGAGTTGCCATCGAACACCTGCCATCACGTTGAGTTGAGCGTGTCTGGCTCAAGTCACAAACCGTGCCCCGTTGTTCCGGCGTGTGACCCAGGACACGCTCCGCGGCGCCGCGAACCACACCGGTGGCCCACCCGCCGGCAAATGGGCGGCCAGGGGCCTGCCGATTGGCAGCGGGCGGCTTTCCCTCGACGGGCGGCACCCGTCGAATGGGAATTGGCGCGTAATGTTGCGATTATCCCGGCGCATACGTCAAACTCTTGGGCAGACCCCGCCCGACACGAGGAGTAATTGGCGATGGCAAGGAAGGTAATCACGGTTCTGACCGACGATCTGGACGGCGGAAAGGCCGATCGGACCGTCGAGTTCAGCCTGGACGGCGTGGCATACACCATCGACGTCTCCGACGAGAACGCGGGGGTTCTGCGCAAAGCCCTGGACCCGTACATCTCCGCCGGCCGGCGAATCGGTCGCGGCCCGGCCGACGCAGGCCGGACGGCCCGCCGTCCCGGCCGTTCCGCCGGTGCCGGAATGGACCGGGAGCAGAACCGGGCCATCCGGGAATGGGCCGCGAAGAACGGCTACGAGATTTCCGAGCGGGGCCGGATCCCCGTCTCGGTCGTCGAGGCATACAAGAACCGCTGAGGTTTCCACCAAGGTCACCTTCGGGCACACCGCGGTCACGCTGGGAAAGCGGCGACCACGGTGTGCCTTTTGCCGGGCGCAATTGTCCGGCCACGGCGAGACGGCCGGGCGCCCGGGGAATCTCCCCCGGGCGCCCGGCCGCGTACGTCGGCTCAGTTCACCTCGATGCGTACCACGTCGAAGGCCGGGGTCTGGTTGGCCCGCTCCATCATCGGGATGCGGTGCGAGCCGTCACCGGCCCACACCGCGCACTGCGCGGTGCCGGACTGGGGCAGACCGGGGATCTGGATGACGACGTCGTCCGCCTCGGCGCCGCCCCGCCCGTCCTCGGTGGCCACGAAGAACGCCGGCACGTCCTGCGGCGCCGGCGGCTCGCGGTCGCTCTGCAACATCCGGCAGGCGGTGTGGAAGTGGCCCCGCACCAGCCCCTGGTCGTTGAGCAGCGAGGTTTCCTGGTAGTAGCCGCCCTGCCCGGCGGCGAGGAACCGGTCCCGGACCAGGTTGCGGGTGGTCACCCGCAGGGTGAAGGCCTGGCCTTGCCCCACCTGCTCGGGGAACTGCGTGATGAGCAGCGACGGGTTGTTGGCCGCCGCGCCGACCTCACCGAAGGCGGTGCCCACGCACCGGTTGCCGTTCTGGAAGCCGTCGTGCGGCTGCAACCCGCTGTTGGTGCAGTCCTTGGCGAGCACCTCCAGCCCGTTGCCGTTGCCGCCACCGGTGTTCCCACCGCCGGTGTTGCCTCCGCCGGTGTTCCCACCGCCTGTGTCTCCGCCGCCGGTGTTCCCACCGCCGGTGTTCCCACCGCCGGTGTTCCCACCGCCGGTGTTGCCACCGGTGTTACCGCCGTCGGCGAGCGCGCACTCGGCGAGCTGGTCCAGGCCCTCCGGGCGCTGGGCCACCCGGCCGATGGCGGTGGCGATCCGGTTCAACGTCGCCCGCCGCTTGTCCGCCAGCGGCCGCAGGACGGCGTTGACGATGAAGTCCTGACCGTTGCCGCCGTCGCCGGCCAGCCGCCGGTTCGCCTCGGCGATCTGCTGGCGCAACAGGGCCAGGTTGCGGTCGACCTCGTTGCGGGCCCGGGCCGGCACCTGCGGCAGCGCCCCGGCCACGTCCGGGCACGCGACGGTGGGCCTGGCGCCCGGGGCGGTCCCCCCGCCGGGCCTGCTCTCCTGACACTCGGTCACCGACATCTGGCCGTCGCCCCAGTGGTTGCGCACCCAGCGACCGTCCTGCCAGGTCCGCGTGGTGCTGCCCCGACCACTCGGCGAGGTCGAACCGGGACTGGGCGCCGCGCACGAGACCGGCTTCGCGCGAGTGCTCGTGGGCCGCTCGTGGGCCGACGAGATCTGGGTCACGGCGACGATCCCGCCGAAGACCGCGAGCGTGCCGGCGACAGCCAGCAGTCGTCGCTTGCTCCGCGCGTTACCGGATGACCGGCGCGCCCGTGTGGACCTGCGCATCGAATTGCTCTCCTTCTCGATCCGGTAGTTGACTCGTGACCCCGCCGGCGGAGGCGAATTCGGGGTGTGGCATACCCC
Organism: Micromonospora sp. NPDC050686; assembly: GCF_040654475.1. NCBI lineage: Bacteria > Bacillati > Actinomycetota > Actinomycetes > Micromonosporales > Micromonosporaceae > Micromonospora > Micromonospora sp. NPDC050686. The sequence goes on along the minus strand of NZ_JBFAID010000043.1, from coordinate 38,556 downwards.
GGCGAGGTGCACGGCGCCGTTCCGGCCGCACGTCGATGACCGACGATGCCCTTTCCGCACCGCCGCCGCGCCTGACGGCGCGACTGGAAAGATCTGCGTCCATTCGGGCAGGAGTACGGAGAGCGGCCGGCGGCGGTTCAACCGGAGTTCGCGAAATTCACGAGCAGTTTTTCCGGAGGCCGGAGGAGGTCCGGTCAGTCGGCGCAGAGGTGCGCGAAGGCGAAGCCGTTCACCAGTTCGTCGCCGCGGTCGCGCAGTGCGACGATCGCGCCGCGCAGCTCGTCGCGGCCGGTCAGGTCGGTAGCCACCCCGGTCAGGTCGCGCAGCCGCTCGCCCACGGCGGCGGCCGCCAGGTCCTCGGCCAGCCGGGCGCCGTCCACCCCACAGGAGAACCGCTGCTCGGTGATCCGCACCCGCTCCACCAGGCACCGGCCCGGGCGCACCTCGACCCAGCTCCAGCCCTCCGCCGGCCCGCCGCGCCAGCGCACGTGCAGGCCGCGCACGATCGGGTCGGCCAGGTCCCGGCCCACGTACGCCTGGACGGCCGCGGCCCGGGCCAGCGCACCCAGGTCGTTGACGTGCCCCTCACGGCCGTCGGGCAGCCGGCCGACGATGTCGCGGAACCCCACCGACGCGGTGCCCGCGTCCTCGCCGTCGGCGTCGACGCCCACGGCGTACCGGCGGGCGTCGATCACGTACTCCGCGATGCGGCGGCCGTGCTCCGCGGGGCGCAGCGTCGACGTCTCGATCCGCAACAGCGGCAGGCCCGCCGCCGCGCAGACGGCGTTCGTGGCGCGCTCGACCCGCTGCTGCGGCGAGCCGGCCGGCGCCGGCGGCACGACGGCCACCGCGAACACCGGCAGCCCGGTCCCGGCGTCGCAGACCACGTGGGCGAACGCCTCCCGGATCGCGGAGCTCCACTGGTGCCCGGTGATCCCGGGCGGGCGCCCGGTCACCAGCTCGCCCAGCCGGCGCTCGGCGTGCACCACCTGGCCGGCCCGGGTGGGGGCCGGCTCCGGGCCGGCGGTGAGGGGACGCAGCCAGGCGTCACTGCCGGTGCTCGTCATCATCGCGGGATCCATCCGTGGGTCGGTCGACCGGCCCGAGTCTAGGTCGTCGATCATGCTGGTCGGCGTGCCGGTGCGGACCCCGCCCAAGGTGCGCTGGCCGCGGCGGTTATCTAGGCTCACCGGGTGCCGCACAGTGGACGGGACCCGCGCCGGTCGACCAAGAGCAGCCTCGTCGCCGTCTCGCACGCCATCGAGCAGGCCGCGCTGGCCACCACCGAGGACGGCCCGTTGCTGGTCGTCGCGCTGTTCCAGCGGCGGCCCTACTTCGAACGGGAACGCCTGCGCTACGCCCGCATCGCCGGCGCCGCCGCGGTGACCGTGGTCGGCATGGTCGAGCAGCTCCCGGCCGACCTGCCACCCGGCGTCACGGGCGTGCCGCTGGCCGGGACGGACGACCTGGCCCGGGAGTGGAGCGTGGTGGCGCTGACCCCGCGCTTCGGGGCGGCCCTGGTGGCGTACGACCGGGGCGAGGTGGAGCCGGCGTCGACCCTGGAGGCCGGCCGGCTCTTCGACGCCGGCTGGAGCTTCCGCCGCGACGAGGCGCTGCACGAGGCGCTGCGGCTGCGCGACCGGTTGGCCGACCGGCTGCCCGCCGCGGCGCTCGCCGGCTGGGACGCGGTGCTGCACCGGGTACGGGAGCTGCCCGCCACGCCCGGGGAGAGCCGGGCCGAGGCGGCGCTGCGGCTGATGGCCGCCCGGGCCGAACGGGCGCGCCGCCGGCCGGTGCCGTCCGGGGTGGAGCCGTCGGCCGAGGACCGGCCGGCGCTGCTGGACGAGCCTGCGATGCACCGCTGGACGGTCGCCGACGGAGTCACCGCCTCGGGCACCCTGGCCGTCGCCGTGATCGGCGTGCGGGTGGCGGAGCCGGCCGGCGCCCCGGAGCGGTTCGGTCGGCGCAGCGTGGCCCGGGAGACCCAGGCGGTGATCGGCGCGCTGGCCTCGGTGCTGCGGCCGGTGGACCGGGCGGTGCGCCTCGCCGAACAGGACTACCTGCTGGTCCTGCCGGCGCTGACCGAGGAGCAGGCGGTGGCGGTGGCCGGCCGGGTGCACGAGTCGCTCGCCGGCCTGGCCCGGTCGTACCCGTTCGTGGCGTACGCGGTGCACGCGGCGGTGGCCGTCACCGACCGGCGGCCGCTGCCGCTGGCCGAGGTGCGGCACGCCGTCGACTGGGCGGCCCGCGAGGGGGTGCCGGTGGCCACGCTGGCCCGGCAGAGCGCCGCCGCCGGCCGGGGCTGACCCGGCGGGCCGGAGAGGGAGGACGGGTGCGGGTCGTGTCGTTGGTGCCGTCGCTCACCGAGGCGGTGGCGGTGACCCTGCCCGGCGTGCTGGTCGGCGCCACCGACTGGTGCACCCACCCGGCCGGGCTGGACGTCGCCCGGGTCGGTGGCAGCAAGTACCCGGATCTGGACCGGGTCCGGGCGCTGCGCCCCGACCTGGTCCTGCTGAACGTCGAGGAGAACCGTCGGGAGGACGCGGACGCCCTCGCCGCCGCCGGCGTGCCGGTGCGGGTCACCTACCCGCGTACGGTGCCGGCGGCCCTGGACGAACTCGCCGGCCTGCTCGCCGACCTCGGCGCCCCCGGCGAGCCGGCGTGGCTGGCCGCCGCCCGGCGGGCCTGGGCCGCGCCGCCCACCCTGCCCGAGGTACGCACGGCGGTGGTGCCGGTCTGGCGCCGGCCGTGGGTGGTGCTGGGCGCGGACACCTTCGCCGGGGACGTGCTGAGCCGCCTCGGCGTGGCCAACCGCTACGCCGACCATGCCGAGCGCTACCCCCGTCCGAGCCTGGACGAGCTGCGCCGACGGCGGCCCGAGCTGGTCGTGCTGCCGGACGAGCCGTACCGGTTCACCGCCGACGACGGGCCGGAGGCGTTCCCCGGTGTCCCGTGCGCGCTGGTCTCCGGCCGGCACCTCACCTGGTATGGACCGAGCCTCGCCGAGGCGCCCGCCGTGCTGGCCGCCGCGCTGGCCCGGGCCCGCTGAGCGGGCCCCGGGCCCGGCGGGCCGGGCTCAGGCGACCGGGGTGACCGGGCCGGGCGGCAGCCCGACCAGGGCGGTGTCGTCCACGTCGTACCCGATCCGGTTGACCACCTGGACCACCCCGCCGACCTGCGCCGCCAGCCGGCCGGCCAGGTCCACCGCGGTACGCCGGTCCAGCCGGCCGTCCAGGGTGACCAGCCCGTCGCGGACCTGCACGGTGACCAGCCCGTCGCGCACCGCCAGCACCCGGCGCAGCACCTCCTGCACCACGTCCTCGCGGATCTCCGCGTCGGTGCGCAGGTGCACCCGGAGCAGGTCGCCGCGGGTGACGATGCCGGCCAGCCGGCCGAGATCGTCCACCACCGGCAGCCGCTTGACCGCCTCCCGGTCCAACTGCCCGGCCGCAGCCGGCAGCGACGCCCCGGGCACCGTGGTGACCGCCGGCGCGGTCATCAGGTCCCGGGCCACCAGCCCGGCGGCCTTCTCCCGCGCGGTACGCCGCCGGCGCCCCTCGAAGACCCGCCGCTCGTCCGGCCGCCCGGCGTGCTCGACCTTGTGCAGCAGGTCCACCTCGGACACCACGCCCAGCACCCGCCGAAACCCGTCCACCACCGGCACCCCGCTGACGCCCCGACGGATCAGCACGTCGATGATCTCCCGGTACGGCGTCTCCTCGCCCACCGTCGCGACGTCCCTGGTCATCACGTCGCCTACCTGCCACGTCCTCATGACGGCCTCCTCGCCGAGTTCCCACCGACGACGCTAGGCGCACACCGGGCGGGCCGGTCAGAGGCGCCGGACCACCGCCGCACGGCCGACCGGACCGGTCGGATCGGGGTCGAAGGTCCCGGGTCGGCAGGGTCTGGTCGGCCCTGCCCCGCCGGCGCCGGCGGGCGTGCAATGGAGTTGCCACCGGGAAGCGCGGTGCGAGGCACAGGAAGGGACGTGGAGACCATGACCGCGACAATCGAGCGGACCACCGCCAACAGCATCGTTCCGGCGGCCGAGACCATCCGTGAGAAGGCCGCCCGGTACGTCTTCGCCGGACTCCGGATCGCGCTGGGCTGGATCTTCCTCTGGGCGTTCGTCGACAAGCTGTTCGGCCTGGGCCAGGCCACCCCGGAGAAGAACGCCTGGCTCAACGGCGGCAGCCCCACCAAGGGCTTCCTCGCCTTCGGCGTCGCCGGCCCGTTCGAGGGCTTCTACCACGGCATCGCCGGCGCGGCGTGGGCGGACTGGCTGTTCATGCTGGGCCTGCTGGGCATCGGCGTGGCCCTGATCCTCGGCATCGGGACGCGGATCGCCGCGGTCACCGGCGCGCTGCTGCTGGTCATGATGTGGACGGCCGTGCTGCCCCCCGAGAACAACCCGGTCGTGGACGACCACCTGATCTACGCGGGTCTGCTGGCCGGGCTGGTCCTGGTCAACGCCGGGCACACCCTCGGCCTCGGCCGGGCGTGGGAGAGGCTGCCGATCGTCGCGCGGTTCCCCTGGCTGCGCTGAACACCCTCCCCGGGGCGGGCGTCACCGACACGGTGGCGCCCGCTTCGCGCGTACCCGCCGGGACCGGCGGGTATCGGCGCTCCGCTATCCGGCAGGATCGACTCTGGACCGCAGACGTCACCGAGGTGGGAGAGCGCGCATGAACATGCCCCAGGCAGGCAAGCCGGAGGTCGGCCCGATCGAGGGTGCCCCGCCGGCCGAACTGGTCGTCGAGGACCTCACTGTCGGCGACGGCCCCGAGGCGCAGCCGGGCCAGCTGGCCACCGTGCACTACGTCGGGGTCGCGCACTCCACCGGCGGCGAGTTCGACTCCTCGTGGAACCGGGGCGAGCCGTTCGCCTTCCCGCTCGGCGCGGGCCGGGTCATCGCCGGCTGGGACCAGGGCGTGGTCGGCATGCGGGTCGGCGGCCGGCGGAAGCTGACCATCCCGCCGCACCTGGGCTACGGGGCGCGGGGCGCGGGCGGCGCCATCAAGCCGAACGAGACCCTGGTCTTCGTCGTCGACCTGCTCGGCGTCGGCTGACCCGGGACGGCAGCCGCAGGATCAGGCGCCGGTCGGCCCGGCGTCACGCCGCGAGCGCCACCTCGCCCGCCCCGCAGGTGCGGATCTCCAGCACCCGGTGCAGGCCGGTGGCGCGCAGCACCCGCAGCACGGTGGGCGTCGGGTCGACCAGCACCAGCTCGCCGCCGCGCGCCCGCACCCGCAGGTGGGCGGCGACCACCGCGCGGATCCCGGCGGCGGAGAGCAGCGGGACCCGGGCCAGGTGCAGCCGGAGCACCGGCCGGGGCGGAGCCGCCCAGAGCGCGGCGCGCAGCGCACCGACGGTGGCGATGTCGACCTCGCCGACGGCCCACACGTCGACGGCCCCGTCCCCCACGCCGACGGTGACCTCGAAGCGGTCGCTGTGCTGCTCCATGTCCCGAATCTATCCCCTGCCACCGACAATTTCGGCCGGCTGAGACGCCCGTCTCCGGGAAGGTCCAGGGTCGCCCCGGAGACGCCTCGGGGCGCACCCCGACGCCGGACGGGCCCGGCTCGCCGGCCGAGTCGCCCGGGACGCGACACGCCCGGCCGGCGGACGCGCCGCCGGTCCGCGCCGGCCGGGTCGCCGGGCCAGAATGAGCGGATGGCCCTTCCCCGCCCGCGTACGCCCCGCCCCCGCGCTCCCCGGCTGATCCGGCCGGTCCGTGAGCCGGCCACCGTACCCCCGCCGCTGGACGGGCCGTGGGCGCCGGCGGACCGCCGGCTCGACGCGGCCGAGACGTTCCCGCTGCCGGCCGGCGCGCGCGGGCCGGAGGACGTGCTGGTCGACCCGGACGGCCGGGTGATCAGCGGCGACGAGGACGGCCGGCTGTGGTGGTGGCCCGCGGACGCCGAGCCGGGCACCCGGCCCCGGCTGCTGGCCGAGACCGACGGCCGGCCGCTCGGCATCGAGCTGGACCCGACCGACGGCAGCCTGGTCATCTGCGACGCGTACCGGGGCCTGCTGCGGGTCACGCCCGACGGGGCGGTACGCCGGCTCAGCGGGGCCGGGTCGCCGGTGCACCTGGCCGACAACGCCACGGTCGCGCCGGACGGGACGATCTACTTCACCGACAGCAGCGACCGGTTCCCGGTCGAGCACTGGCGGCGGGACCTGCTGGAGCACCGCCCCAACGGCAAGGTGCTCGCCTACCAGCCGGGCTCCGGACGCACCGAGGTGGTGGTCGCCGGGTTGTACTTCCCCAACGGCATCGCGCTCGCCCCGGACGGCGCCGCGCTGCTGGTCGCCGAGACCGCCACCCACCGGCTGCTGCGGGTCGGCCTGCCCGACGGCGCGGTGACCGTGCTGGCCGATCTGCCCGCCTACCCCGACAACCTGGCGGCGGTGGGCGACGGGACGTACTGGATCGCCCTGCCCAGCCCGCGCCGGCCGATCGTGGAACGGCTCCTGCCGCACCCGCGGGTCCGCCAGCTGGTGGCGCTGCTGCCGACCGCCGCGCAGCCCCGCCCGGCCCGGTACGGCCTGGTCGCGCTGGTCGACGGCGACGGCCGGGTGCTGCGCAGCCTGCACGGCCCGACGGGGCGGTACCCGATGATCACCGGTGTACGGCAGCACCACGACCAGCTCTGGCTGGGCAGCCTCACCGGCTCCGCGATCGCCCGGGTCCCGCTGGACTGACCGGCGCGGCCGGCCCGGCGCCCGCGGCGCCGAGCCGGCCGGTTCGCGGCCGTTCCTCCCCTGTGCCGTCAGCCGCCGCTGCCCGATGGGGCCGGTTCCGGCGAGCCGCCGGCCACCGCACCGGGGTGCGGCGTGGTCGGGGTGGGCGAGGGCTTCAACCCGGCGGGCACCGGCAGGGCGCTGCCCTTGGCGAACTCGTCCCAGCCGACATTCCAGGCCGTCCAGCCGTTGCCCGGCCGCAGCGGCACCTCGGTGCCCTTGACCTCGATCAGGTCACCGACCTGCGTGACGCCCATCAGCCAGTCCGCCGCCGTGGAGGAGACGTTGGCGCAGCCGTGCGAGACGTTGGTGTAGCCCTGGTCCCCCTCCGACCACGGCGCGGCGTGGATGAACTCGCCGCCCCAGGTGTACCGCTGGGCGTCCTCCACGTCCACCACGTAGCCGCCGTCGGGTTCGCCGCGGGTGTCGAAGGTGGTCTGCTGGTGCTTCTCCATGATCACCATCTTGCCGCTGGAGCTGGGCGTGCTCGGCTTGCCGAGGCTGACCGGGATCTTGCGGGTCAGCTTGCCGTCCTGGAAGACCGACATCTGCTTGGTGGCGTTGTCGATCTCCAGTTTGACCTGCCGGCCGATCTTCGAGGCCGAACTCCGGTCGCTGTCGCCGACGTACTCCTTGCCGATCGGCAGCCCCTCCAGGGCGGACCGGACACTGATCTTCGTACCCGGCCGCCAGAAGTCCGGGGCCCGGTAGTAGACCTGGGTGCCGTCCTCCAGCCACGACCAGGTGCCCGGCTGCGGCGGGTCGGTCTTCACGAACAGGCGTCGTTGCACCGCCGCCCTGGCCTCTTTGGGAATTCCCGGCTCGAAGGCGACGGTTACCGGCATCGCCGTTCCGTACGTCTGGTTCCCGGCGAAATAGAGAACGCTGGTGACCGCCTGTTTGTCGGATTTCTTTGCGGTGGTGAAGGTGGTGGCGCGGGTGGCGGTGCGCCCCTTCGCCCCGGTGGCGGTCACCTCGGCGGTGTACGTACGCCCGTTCTGCAGCGGCTTGCTCGGCACCCAGCTCGACCCGTCCTCGCGGGGCTCGCCGGTCACCTGCTTGCCCTTGTCGTCGGTGAGCTTCACCGCGGTGATGCGGCCGTGCTGGACCGAGGTTCCCACCTCGGCGCTGATCGGGACGTCCCGGGTCTTGTCGGCCGGCGTCACGGCGACCGCGACCGGCTGGTCCCGGGCGTCGGCCCGGTCGGCCGCCTTCCGTTGCGCGGTGCATCCCGTCGGCACCATGACGACGGCCGCCGCGAGCAGTCCCACCCCTCGCCTCAAATTCATCACGCGCTCCCCGTTCCGGCTGCATTCCTGCCCATTGTGAGCAGCTCACCGAACCGCGGGTACGCGCTTCCGAATAATTGCCGAAGGTCGCGGGGCACTGTTTCGCTAATTGCTCGATAATGGGGTTCGAATGTGCTTTGCGACCGCCTGGTCCCGTCCCGGACGGAGCCGTCCCCAGCCGGGGCGATCGGCCCGTGCCGCCCCCGGGCGACCCGGATCAACCGCTCGGGACCGGTCCGGGTCCACCCGGACCGCCTCGCCCCGCTCCGGCGCCCCGCGCCCCGTTCCGACCGATCCAGTGAGCCCGGGGGGCCGGCACCGCCACCGGGGGCCGGGCGGGTTCAGTCCCGCACCTCGTCGCCGTGGTTGCGTTCCCACCGGCCGCCCACCGGCGGGGTGTCCAGCCGGATCGGGGCCTCGGCGTTGCCGGCGAGGTCGTTCTCCTCGACCCGGCAGGACACGCAGCTGCCCCGCTCGGTGACCCAGATCCCGTGGGTCTGGGTCTGCGGCTCGTGGCTGTCCCAGATCCGGTTGGCCCGGATGGTGGCGGAGTCCAGGGCGGCGTTGACGGTGATGCCGGCCCGCACGCCCGGCGCCGCGGACAGCTCGTAGGGGGTGCCGGGCACGGGGGTGTCCGCGCTCCACGCGGTGAAGGCGCCCGGCCGGTTGGGGGCCAGGTGCAGGTCGGTCGAGTCGTTCGCCGCCACCACCGCGACCCGGTCCTGCACCCGGAGCACCTTGCCGCGGTGCTCGTCGTGCTGCCAGCTCGCGCGGCGGTCGACGGCGCTCTTCTCGCTGTACCGGACCGAGTCGCCGCCGCCCCGGGTGCCGGTGCCACACTGCCGACCGTTGGCCCGGATCCGGTTGTTGGTGATCAGGGCGTCCCGGATGGGCCGGTCGAGGCGGACGGCGTCCAGGCTGTTGCCGTAGAAGTCGTTGCCGTCGATGACGATCTCCCGGGCGCACTCCTGCTTGTCGTCGCCGAGGCTGCGCTGGTGGTAGCCGTACCGCCCGTTGCCGCTGATCCGGTTGCCGCGGATGGTGTACGGGCCGGGCGTGTTGCCGATGCTGATCCCGTCGCGCAGGTTGCCGTCGATCACGCAGTCGCTGAGGATGCCGCCCCGACCGGCCGTTCCGGTGGTGCCCTTGGCCGAGACGTGGAAGCCGGCCTCCACGTTCCCTGTCATCGTGCAGGCCGACACGATCAGCCCGTTGGCGCCCCAGTCGGAGATGCCGAACCGGTTGCCCTCGGCGTGGCAGCCAATCACCCGCAGGCCCCGGGGGCGCAGCGCGCCCTCCACCTGCAACTCGAAGAAGATGCCGTTGGTGGCGTTGCCGACAGCCGAGCAGTTGACCACGTTGGCCCGCTCGACGCTGCCCCACCCGCCCACGCCGATGCCGATGCCCGCGCCGCCCATCTCGGTGCCGTTGTCCAGCCGACCGCAGCCGACCACCAGCACCCCGTCGATCAGGCAGTCCTGGAGGAAGTCGCAGCCCAGGCCGGTGGCGGCGGTGTGGTGGATGTAGAGGTTGCGGAACACGCCCCGGACGACGTATTGCAGGCCCAGTCCCTTGGCGAGCGGGTTGTACTCGGCCATCGCCACCCCGGAACCGTCGATCTCGAAGTCGGCGAAGGTGCAGTACTCCAGGTGGCGCTGCGGATTGGCGTCGTGCAGCGCGGCGGTGTAGAACGCCAGCGGCGTGGGGTCGGCGCGGTTGCCGGCGTTGCTGAGCAGGAACCGGGTCGCGCCGGGGCCGGCGCCGACCAGCGACACGCCGGCCCGCCAGACGGTGCCCGCGTCCCGGATCGAGTAGACGCCGGGCGGGCAGTAGATCACCCGCGCCCGCCCGTCCGCCGCGTACGCGTCCCCGAGGCGGTCCACCAGCGCGGCGAGCGCCGGCTGGTCGTTGGCGCTGCCGTCTCCGGTCAGGCCGTGTTCGAGCGCGTTGCACAGCAGCGGCGCGCCGGCCACCGGATGGGTGCTCCCCCCGCCCCCGGAGGCGATGTGCGGGAACGTCATCGTTCCTCCCCCTACGACCGGGCCAGCGTTCCCGCCCGGGGCCGGAGGAAACTCCCGGTGCCACGACCCCGGCCCCGGCACCGGAGGGTGGGCGGTGCCGGGGCCGGGCCGTGGCGGGTCAGACATTCGCCACCAGCAGCGCCGGCTGCTCGACGCAGTCGGCGACGTGCCGCAGGAAGCCACCGGCCACGCCGCCGTCGCAGACCCGGTGGTCGAAGGTGAGGCTGAGCTGGGTCACCTTGCGCACCGCGAGCTGCCCGTCGACCACCCACGGCTTGTCCACGATCCGGCCCACCCCGAGCAGCGCCGCCTCCGGGTGGTTGATGATCGGGGTGGAACCGTCCACACCGAACACGCCGTAGTTGTTCAGCGTGAAGGTGCCGCCGGTGAGCCGGGCCGGCGGCAGGGTGCCGGCCCGCGCCGCCGCCGTGGTGTCGGCGAGCGCGGCGGCGAGCTCCCGGGTGGTGAGCCGGTGCGCGTCGCGCAGCACCGGCACCAGCAGGCCCCGGTCGGTCTGCGCGGCGATGCCCAGGTGCACCCCGGCGGACTGGACGATCCGCTGCCCCTCGGTGTCCACGTGCGCGTTGAGTTGGGGGAACCTCCGCAGTCCGCTGAGGCAGATCCGGGCCAGCAGGGCCAGGACGCTCACCGGCTGGTCGGGGGTGGCCGCGTTGATGGCGGCCCGGGTCGCCAGCAGCCCGGTCGCGTCCACGTCCACCCAGATGGTCACCTCGGGGATTTCCCGCCGGCTGCGGGACAACTTGTCCGCGATCACCTTGCGGATGCCGGTGAGCGGGATGACCGTGTCGCCGTCGCCGGCGAGCCCGAGGTGCGCGGCGGGGGCGTCGGGCACGGCGGTGAGCCGCGGGGCCGGCGTGCTCAGCGCCGCCTCCACGTCGGCGCGGCGGATCACCCCGCCGGGTCCGGTGCCGGTCAGCGACCCCAGGTCGACGCCGCGCTCCTTCGCCAGCCGCCGCACGATCGGCGAGATGACCAGCGGCGCCCCGGCGGCGCGGGCGGCGGTCGGCTCGTCCCGCCGGGACGGCTCGGCCGCCCCGCCCGCTGCGGGCCCGGCCGGCCCTGCCACGGTCGGCCGGTCCGCCGCCGCGCCGCCGGCGGGCTCCGGCGCGAGGGCCAGCCGGGGCCGGCGGCGGCGCCGGCCGGCGCCGCCGTGGCCGGTGCCGTAGCCGATCAGGACGTTGCCCGAACCGGCCCGTTCCTCCTCGCGGTAGGTGGCGTGCGGGTCGTCGCCGTCCGCGCCGTCCAGCGGCGCGATGGTGATCAGCGGCTGGCCGACCGGGCGGACCTCACCCGCCGCGCCGTGCAGGGCCACGACCCGGCCGGCGTACGGGCAGGGCACGTCGACGACGGCCTTGGCGGTCTCCACCTCCACCACGGTCTGGTCCACGGTGACCACGTCGCCCACGGCGACCCGCCACTCGACGATCTCCGCCTCGCTCAGCCCCTCGCCCAGGTCGGGCAGGAGGAAGTCGCGGGTGCCGACGGCGGTGCTCATGCCGTGCCGGCCGGGCATGCCCTCACGGCCCTCGCTTCGCTCGGTGCATTCGCTCATGCCGCCACCCACCGGCCGTCGGGCTGGTCGTCCCACTGCAGCCGGGCCACCGTGTCGAGCACCCGGTCCACCGAGGGCAGGTGGGTGTGCTCCAGCATCGGCGCCGGGTACGGGATGTCCAGGCCGGACACCCGCAGCACCGGGGCGTGCAGGGCGTGGAAGCAGCGCTCCTGCACCCGGGCGGCGATCTCCGCGCCGACCCCGGCGAAGCCCTGCGCCTCCTGGATCACCACACACCGGCCGGTCCGGCGCACCGAGGCGGTGACGGTGTCGTCGTCGAACGGCACGATGCTGCGTACGTCGACGACCTCCAGGTCCCAGCCCTCCTCGCGGGCGGCCTCGGCGGCCTCCAGCGCGACCGGCACCGCCGGGCCGTACGCGATCAGGGTGGCGTCGGCGCCGGCCCGGCGCACCACGGCCTTGCCGAACGGCGCGGTACGCGCCGGCAGCTCCGCCTCGGCGCTGGAGAAGTAGAGCTTCTTGGGCTCCATGAACACGACCGGGTCCGGGTCCTCGATCGCCTCGCGCAGCAGCGAGTACGCGTCCTCCACGGTGGCCGGGGTGACCACCTTCAGGCCCGGGGTGTGCGCGTAGTACGCCTCGGAGGAGTCGCAGTGGTGCTCGACGCCGCCGATCCCGCCGGCGTACGGCACCCGGATCACCATCGGCACGCTGAGCGCGCCCCGGGTCCGGTTGCGCAGCTTCGCCACGTGCGAGGCGATCTGCTCGAAGGCCGGGTAGCCGAACGCGTCGAACTGCATCTCGACCACCGGCCGCAGCCCGGTCATCGCCAGGCCGACGGCGAAGCCGACGATGCCGGACTCGGCCAGCGGGGTGTCGAAGCAGCGCTTGTCGCCGAACCGGGCCTGGAGGCCGTCGGTGATCCGGAAGACGCCACCGAGCTGCCCGACGTCCTCACCGAAGACGAGCACCCGCTCGTCGTCGGCCATCGCGTCGGCCAGCGCCGCGTTGAGCGCCTTCGCCATGGTGGTGGTGGCCATCAGCGCGCACCCTCCTCGTCGGAGTCGGCGGCCAGTTCCGCGCGGACCTGCTCCCGCTGCTCGACCAGCTGCGGGGTGGGCTCGGCGTAGACGTGGTCGAACAGGCTCATCGGGTCGACGGCCGGCTTGTCGTGCATCCGCTCCCGCAGGTCGGCCGCGTACGCCTCGGCCTCCTCGGCGATGGCCGCCACGGCGGCGTCGTCGAGCTCGCCGCACTCGCGCAGGTACGTCTCCAGCCGGGTGACCGGGTCCCGGTCGCGCCAGGCGTCGACCTCGGCGCCGTCGCGGTACCGGGTGGCGTCGTCGGCGTTGGTGTGCGCCTCCATCCGGTAGGTGTGCGCCTCCACCAGGAACGGCCCCCGGCCGGACCGGGCGTGCTCCACCGCGCGGGTGAGCACGGCGAGCACGGCGACCGGGTCGTTGCCGTCGACCTGCTCGCTGGGCACGCCGTAGCCGACGCCCTTGTACGCCAGGCTCGGCGCGGCGGTCTGCCGGGACAGCGGGACGCTGATCGCGTACTTGTTGTTCTGCACGAAGTAGACCACCGGGGCCTTGAACACGGCGGCGAAGTTGAGCCCCTCGTGGAAGTCGCCCTCGCTGGTGGCGCCGTCACCGATGAAGGCCAGCGCCACCGTGTCCCGCCCCTGGTACGCCTCGCCGTAGGCCAGGCCGGCGGCGTGCACGCACTGGGTGGCCAGCGGGGTGCACTGCGGCGCGGTGCGCATCGCGGCCGGGTCGTAGCCGCAGTGCCAGTCGCCGCGCAGCAGGGTGAGCACCTCGACCGGGTCGATGCCCCGGGCGGTCAGCGCCATCGACTCGCGATAGGTCGGGAAGACCCAGTCGGTGTCGCGCAGGGCGAGGACCGCGCCGACCTGGCAGGCCTCCTGGCCGCGCGAGGACGGGTAGACGGCGAGCTTGCCCTGCTTGGTCAGCGCGGTGGCCTGGACGTCGAAGCGGCGGCCGACCACCATCCGGCGGTACAGCTCGCGCAGCGCCGCCACGGGCGGCTGCGGGTAGTCGTCCCGGGGCGGCACCGGGGTGCCGTTCGGGTCGAGCAGGCGGACCGGCTCGGCGGCCGGCAGCAGCCCGGCCGACGGGTCGGCGACGGGCGCGGCGGCGGTGGCCACCGGCGCGTCGGCCGAACGGCGGGAGCGCGGGGATGCCCTGCGGACCGCCTGGGGTGTGGTCGTCACGACGGGGACCTCCTGGACGTGTGGTGGCCCTTATGCTCCTGCTGTCGGATGATTGACTCAAGATCCAGGATGAACGTGGGACGAATGGCATCCGAAAGGGGGCAGGGTGAGCCAGGAGACCAGCCCGGAGGCGGGCACGCCGGGCGGAACGGGACGTTCGGCCGGCCCGCTCGACGAGGTGGACCGGCGGATCCTCGCCGAGCTGGTCCGGGACGGCCGGATGTCGATCCGTACCCTCGCCGAACGGGTGCACGTCTCCCGCACCAACGCGTACGCCCGGGTCGAACGGCTGCTGCGCGAGGGCGTCATCACCGGGTTCCGCGCCCAGGTGGCGCCCGAGCCGGCCGGGCTGGGCACCTCGGCGTACATCGCGCTGACCATCGAGCAGAACACCTGGCGGGAGGTGTCCGAGGAGCTGGCCCGGGTGCGCTACGTCGAGCACGTGGCGCTGCTCAGCGGCGAGCACGACGTACTGGCGCTGGTCCGGGCGCCGGACAACGCCACCCTGCGCAACGTGGTGCTGGAGCGGGTGCAGAGCATCGCCGGGGTGCTGTCGACGCGCACCTGGCTGGTGTTCGAGGAGTTCGGCGGGGCGCAGAACCCCTGGGCGTAGGCGCTCAGCGCTCGGGCGGGGCGGCCAGCCCCTCCCGGTCGGCCAACTCCAGCAGCGGCTCCAGCGAGAAGCGCCGCTCGTCCAGGCCGGCGTGCGGGTCGCCGCGCTCGGCGAACCGGGCCGGCATGCTCAGCACGTCGAAGTCCGCCGGCCGGGCGTCGTCCAGCTCCGACCAGTCCAGCGGGGCCGAGACCAGCGCGGCCGGCGTCGGCCGGATCGAGTACGCCGAGGTCATGGTGTGGTCCCGGGCCATCTGGTTGTAGTCCACGAAGACCGGCCGGTCCCGCTGCTCCCGCCACCAGGTGGTGGTGACCAGCTCCGGCAGCCGGCGCTGCATCTCCCGGCCCAGCGCCAGCACCGCCCGCCGGCACTCGCCGAAGCTCCACCGCGGCTCGATCGACAGGTAGACGTGGAGGCCCCGGCCGCCGGTGGTCTTCGGGTAGCCGACCAGCCCCAGCTCGTCGAGGAACGCGCGCACCTCGTGCGCCACCGGCACCACCTGGGCGAAGTCCACCCCCGGCATCGGGTCGAGGTCGATGCGCAGCTGGTCGGGGCGTTCCACGTCGGGGGCCGACACCGGCCACGGGTGGAACCGCAGCGTGCCCAGGTTGGCCGCCCAGATCACCACCGCCAGTTCGCTCGGGGCCACCTCGTCGGCGGTCCGGCCGCTGGGAAAGGTGATGTGCGCGGTGCGCACCCAGTCGGGCGCACCGGCCGGCAGCCGCTTCTGGTAGAAGGCGTCGCCCTTGTTGGTCTGGCGGGTGGCGATCTGCGCGCCTTCGAAGACGCCACGCGGCCAGCGCTCCAGCATGGTGGGCCGGTCGCGCAGGGCGCGCAGGATGCCGTCCCCCACCGCCAGGAAGTAGCGGACCACGTCCAGCTTGGTCAGACCGCGCTCCGGAAAGTACGGCTTGTCGGGGCTGGAGACGCGGACCACCCGCTCCCCCACCCGGATCTCCTCGGCCGCTGTCGCCACGCCTCACACCGTAGCGGCCCCGGACCCGACCGGTGGGCCGACGCGGGCGTGGTCAGCCGGCCAGCATGGCGCCGACCACCAGCAACGGGATGGACACGAACAGGAAGACGCCGACCCCGGTGAGCACCCGCCCGCCGCCGCCGTCCTCCCGCTCCGGCGGCAGGCCGAACGTGGTCCGGGCGTCCAGCATGCCGATCCGGCTCAGCGTCAGGTCGCCGGTGATCCCCAGCAGCAGGGCGAGCACCACCAGCGTGATGCCGAACCGGTGGACGAATCCGCCACCGGAGACGGCCCCCCAGACCCCGACGCCGAGCGCGGCGAGCGCCGCCACGATGACGATCAACACCAGGGCCTCCCGCAGCCCACGCAGCACGGTCATCGGCCACACCTCCCCGTCGGTACGGCCGGCGCCGGCCGTACCTGACATGGTGCACCCGGGACGCACGCCGCCGCTGCCCCGCTGCGCGCACGCGCCGGTGACCGGGCGGGGATCTCCCCACCCGGTCACCGCCGTCCGGCTCAGCCCTTTTCCTGCATCATCCGATCCTTCAGCAGCTTCTTGCCCTGCTCGCCCGCCTTGCGGTTGTTCTCCTGGATCTTGCGGAACCAGGTGGCGAGCTCCGAGTCGCCCCGCGCGTCCGCGTCGGCGATGTACGTCTCCATCTGCCAGATGTGCTTCAGTGACATCTGCACCGCGTGAATCAGGTCGTAGTTCTTGTCCTTCACCGGGCTGGCCGGTTCCCTGACCATCGTGGCCACGGCACACCTCCCCCAAGTCGCTGTCGTGGTGCCCCCCGCTTACCCGCCGGCACCCCGTTCACGCCCCGCCGGGCCCGGACCGAGCGGTTACCGCACGGCCCGCTCGGGTACGGGTGGCCGCATGGCGGAACTGGCAGCCCTCTGGATCGTCCGGCACGGCGAGAGCACGGCGAACGTGGCGGCGACCGCGGCCGAGCAGTCCGGCGCCGAGCTGATCGAGCTGACCCACCGGGACGCCGACGTGCCGCTGTCGGCCACCGGCGAGGAGCAGGCCCGGGCCACCGCCCGCTGGCTGGCCGGGCTGCCCGAGGCGCGCCGGCCGGACCTGGCGGTGGTGTCGCCGTACCTGCGAGCGGTGCGGACCGCCGAGCTGGCGCTGGCGGGCACCGGCGTGCCGGCCAGCCGGGACGAGCGGCTGCGCGACCGGGAGCTGGGCATCCTCGACGGCCTGACCGGGCACGGGGTGCGCCGGCGCTTCCCCGACGAGGCGACCCGCCGGGCCCGGCTGGGCAAGTTCTACTACCGGCCGCCGGGCGGCGAGTCCTGGACGGACGTGGCGTTGCGGTTGCGCACCCTCCTCGCCGACCTGCGCCGCGACCATCCCGGCCGGCGGGTGCTGCTGTTCGGCCACGACGCGCTGGTCTTCCTGCTCCGCTATCTGGTGGAAGGGCTGACCGAGGCGGAGCTGATGGCGCTGACCGGGGAACACGTGATCGCCAACTGTTCGGTGACCGGCTGGTCGGCGGCCCCCGACGGCCGCCTGGTCCCGGAGATCTTCAACGCCGTCGACCACCTGCGGCAGCAGGGCGCCCGGCCGACCAGAGAGGACGAGGTCCATGCCGAACCGGTCTGAACCGCCGGTGATCACCCCGGCGCTGCTGCGCGGCTGGGCGCTGCCCGTACCGTCCGGCGGCAAGGACGCCCGGGGCACGGTGCTGGTGGTCGGTGGTTCCCGCTTCGCCCCGGGAGCGGTCCTGCTGGCCGGGGTGGCCGCGCTGCGGGCGGGGGCGGGTGTGCTCCAGCTCGCCGCCGCCGAGTCGACCGCGGCGGCGCTGAGCATCCAGGTGCCGGAGGCGCTGGTGGTCGGCCTGCCGGAGACCCCGACCGGCGCGGTCGCCGGGCGGGCCGGTGACCGGCTGGGCGAGCTGGCCGGGGAGGCGACGGTGGTGGCGGTCGGCCCGGGCCTCAACGACATCGACGAGACCCGTCAACTGCTGCGGCTGATCCTCGACGCGACCGGCCCGGAGACCGCGCTGGTGCTCGACGCGTACGCCCTGGGGGCGCTGAGCCACACCCCCGACCTGCTGGTCGGCTCCGGCCGGCCGGCGGTGCTCACCCCGAACCTCACCGAGGCCCGGCACCTGCTCGACCGGGAGCTCGGCGACGACCTGGACGCGGAGGCCGTCGAGCTGGCCCACCGCTACGACGCGGTGGTGTCGTTGTACGGCCACATCGCCACCCCGGACGGGCAGGGCTGGCGGGAGGAGAGCGGCGACGCCGGGCTGGGCACCTCCGGCAGCGGCGACGTCCGGGCCGGGCTGCTGGCCGGGCTGCTGTCGCGGGGTGTGCCGCCCGCCCAGGCCGCCTGCTGGGCCGCGTTCGCCCACGCGGTCAGCGGCCAGCGACTGGTCCCCCGATACGGCCGGATCGGTTTCCTGGCCCGTGAACTGCTGGACGAGATACCACACACGCTCGCCACCGTATGACGGAGGTTCATCATCCGTTCGGCCGTGTGTAACACCACAGACAATCCCTACGCTAACCTCCCGAGAGCGTGCGACCTGCTCGTTCTCCGCCGGAAGCGCCGCCAGCCAGGCGGCGAACCGGCCGGATCGGCCCCTCTGGAGTCTGTGTGAAGAACCTCCGTCGCAAGACACTGGCCGCCGCGTCCGCCGCGACGCTCGGCGCCGGTCTCGCCCTCACGGGCGGGCTGGCACCGGCGGCGGCCGTGGGCCCGGACACGACGTTCCTGGTCCTCGCCCCGCAGGGCGGCAAGACCGACAAGGCCGCCGCCCGGGTGGCGGCCGCCAAGGGCACCGTCGTGGCCAGTTACGACCAGATCGGCGTGCTCGTTGCCCGCTCCACCAACCCGAACTTCGCCACCCAGGTGGCGGGCGCGGGCGTGGAGTCGGTCGCGTCCACCGCCGGCCTGGGCACCGCCCTCGACGAGGGCGAGACCGTGGAGGTCTCCGCGGCCGACGTCGCCGCCGCGACCGGCGACCCGACCAAGGAGCCCATGTACGGCCAGCAGTGGGACATGGACATGATCCACGTCCCGCAGGCCCACGCGGTCAACGCCGGCAGCCCGAACGTCGTCGTCGGCGTGCTGGACAGCGGCATCTCCAGCACCCACCCCGACCTGGCGACCCAGATCGCCAAGGACAAGTCCACCTCGTGCGTCGGCGGTGTCTCGGACACCTCCGAGGCGGCGTGGAACCCGACCACCAGCGACCACGGCACCCACGTGGCCGGCACCATCGCCGCCGCCGTCAACGGCGTCGGGGTGACCGGCATCGCGCCGGGCGTCAAGGTCGCCGCCGTCAAGGTGGTCAACGACGACCAGTACATCTACCCGGAGGCCGCGATCTGCGGCTTCCTGTGGGCCGCCGACCACGGCATGCAGCTGACCAACAACAGCTACTACATCGACCCGTGGGAGCTCAACTGCCGCAACGACGCGCGTCAGCGTCCGGTGTGGCAGGCGGTGCAGCGGGCCATCCGCTACTCGCAGTCCAAGGGCGTGCTGAACGTGGCGTCCGCGGGCAACTCCAACTACGACCTCGCGCACAAGATCACGGACACCGACAGCCCGAACAACGGGACGCCGGAGAACCGGCAGGACCTCACCAACGCCTGCCTCGACCTGCCGGCCGAGGTGCCGGGCGTGGTGACCGTCGGTGCGGTCGGCCCGACCGGAGAGAAGAGCTTCTACTCCTCGTACGGCCAGGGCGTCATCGACGTGACGGCGCCGGGTGGCGACAGCCGGATCCGGACCCGGGGCGCTGTCCCCACCACCGCGGACCAGATCCTGTCGACCACCTTCAACACCCGCACGAAGACCGACGGGTGGGGGTACAAGCAGGGCACCTCGATGTCCGGTCCGCACGCGGCCGGCGTCGCGGCGCTGGCGCTGTCGGCGCACCCCGGCATGACGCCGGGTCAGCTCGCCTCCTTCCTGGAGCGCACGGCCGTGGCCCAGGCCTGCCCGGCAGGCCGGGTCTACGACCCGGTGCCGGACTACCCGCCGGCGGTCCCGCCGGCCGTCACGCCGAAGAACATCGGCCCGTCCTACTGCTCCGGCGGTGAGCGCAACGGGTTCTACGGCGCCGGCATCGTGGACGCATTCAACGTGGTGAAGTAGGTAGCGGTTGCAGCATCAGGGTGGGCCCGGCGCGACAGCGCCGGGCCCACCCGTTTTCGCAGCTCCGGCCCGGGGTATCGGGGGGACAACCAGCGACAACCTAGGAGGTCACGGGTGTCCACCGATGCCATCGTCCTGCTCAAAGAGGACCACAAGCAGATGCGCCGGCTGTTCAAGGAGTTCCAGCAGGCGCAGGAGGCCCCGGCGGCCAGCCGGCGGAAGCTGGTCGGGCAGATCCTGGAGGCGCTGACGGTGCACACCTACCTGGAGAACGAGGTGATGTATCCGGAGGTCCGCAAGCTGCTGCCGGACCTGGAGGACGACATCCTCGAGTCGTACGAGGAGCACCACGTGGCCGACCTGCTCTGCGCCGAGCTGTACGCGATGGACGCCACCGACGAGCACTTCAACGCCAAGACCACGGTGCTGATCGAGAACGTGCTGCACCACGTCGAGGAGGAGGAGCAGGAGTGGTTCCCCAAGGTGCGCGAGGCGCTCGGCCGTAGCCAGCTCCAGGAGATCGGCGAGCGGATGATCGCGCTGCGCAAGGACGCGCCGAAGACCCCCACCGACCCGAAGGCGATCAAGAAGGCGGTCGACGCGGTCACCGCCTGACCACGGGGTCTCCCGGGTCAGACCCGGAAGGTCCCCTCCGGTCCGCCGGCCGGGCCAGCGGGCGCGGGCAGGATCTGGCGCAGCCGGCCGGGCGGGTTGGGCCGGGGGCGCCACTCCCGCGGGTAGCCCACCGACACCTCCTCGAAGCGCACCCCGTCGTGCCAGGTGGTGCGCGGGATGTGCAGGTGACCGTAGACCACGGCGGCGGCGCGGTGGCGCAGGTGCCAGTCGGCGGTGGCGGCGGTGCCGCACCACTGGGCGAAGATCGGGTGTCGCAGGATCCGGGTCGGCTCGCGGACCAGCGGGAAGTGGTTGACCAGCACGGTGGGCAGGGCCGGGTCGGACTCGTCGAGGCGGCGGGCGGTTTCCGCGACCCGGGCGGCGCACCACTCCCACCGGCTCGGGTACGGGTCGGGGTGCAGCAGGAACTCGTCGGTGCAGACCACGCCGCTGCGGTACGCCTCGGCCAGCGCCTCCTCCCGGGTGGCCAGCCCGTCGGGGCGCCAACTGTGGTCGTACAGCAGGAACAGCGGCGCGACCAGCGCCGGCCCGCCGGGTCCCCGCCACACCGGGTACGGGTCCTCCGGGGTGAGCACGCCCAGCCGCCGGCACATCGCCACCAGGTGCTGGTAGCGCCGCACGCCGCGCAGCGTCACCGGGTCGCTCGTCGGGGTCCACAGCTCGTGGTTGCCCGGCGTCCAGACCACCCGGGCGAAGCGCTCGGCGAGCACGCCCAGCGCCCACTCCACGTCGGCCACCAGTTCGCCGACGTCCCCGGCGACCAGCAGCCAGTCCCGCGGCGAACGCGGGCGCAGCGATTCCACGACGGCCCGGTTGGCGGCGTGACCGACGTGCAGGTCGCTGATCGCGAAGAGGGTGCCGTCCGCCGGGACCGCCGTCATGGCTGTCGATCCTAGGTGAGGATTTCCCGACCCGCCGCCGGCGACCGGGCCGGCGACGGGCCGGGGTCCCCTCTCGTCGTCGGCCGCGTCGGCAGGTGCGCCGGGACGAGGCCGGACGAACCCGCTAGGATCGGCGGCGGGCCGTGACTGGCGCGTGGGGATGGAGCACCATCGGGAAGCGGTCTCGTCATACGGACGCACGCCGAGCGCCTGGGCCTTCGCACATTCTCCAGGAGGTCGCATGTCGCCGAACGCCGAGTCCACCGCCTTCCGCAGCGCGTTGGAGGTCATCCGGGCCGTCGAGCCGCGGGTCGCCGACGCGATCGGCCAGGAGCTGGCCGACCAGCGCGAGTCACTCAAGCTCATCGCGAGCGAGAACTACGCCTCCCCGGCCACCCTGCTGGCCATGGGCAACTGGTTCAGCGACAAGTACGCCGAGGGCACCGTCGGCCGCCGCTTCTACGCCGGCTGCCAGAACGTCGACACCGTGGAGGCGCTCGCCGCCGAGCACGCGCGGGAGCTGTTCGGCGCGTCGCACGCGTACGTGCAGCCGCACTCCGGCATCGACGCCAACCTGGTGGCGTTCTGGGCGATCCTGGCCGACCGGGTGGAGTCCCCGGCGCTGAAGAAGGCCCAGGTGCGCCAGGTCAACGACCTGACCGAGGCGGACTGGTTCGCGCTGCGCCGGGAGCTGGGCAACCAGCGGATGCTGGGCATGTCGCTGGACGCCGGCGGCCACCTCACCCACGGCTTCCGGCCGAACATCTCCGGCAAGATGTTCGACCAGCGCAGCTACGGCACCGACCCGGCCACCGGCCTGATCGACTACGACCGGGTGGCCGAGGCGGCCCGGGAGTTCAAGCCGCTGATCCTGGTCGCCGGCTACTCGGCGTACCCCCGGAAGGTCAACTTCCGGATCATGCGGGAGATCGCCGATTCGGTCGGCGCGACCTTCATGGTCGACATGGCGCACTTCGCCGGCCTGGTGGCGGGCAAGGTCTTCACCGGCGACTTCGACCCGGTGCCGCACGCGCACATCGTCACCACCACCACCCACAAGTCGCTGCGCGGCCCGCGCGGCGGCCTGGTGCTCTGCGGGCCGGAGCTGGCCGACCAGGTCGACCGGGGCTGCCCGATGGTGCTCGGCGGCCCGCTGCCACACGTGATGGCCGCCAAGGCGGTCGCGCTGGCCGAGGCCCGCCGCCCCGACTTCGCCGACTACGCCCAGCGGATCGTCGCCAACGCCCAGGCGCTGGCCGAGGGGCTGACCCGCCGGGGCGCGAAGCTGGTCACCGGCGGCACCGACAACCACCTGGTGCTGATCGACGTCACCGGGTACGGCCTGACCGGCCGGCAGGCCGAGCAGGCGCTGCTCGACTCGGGCATCGTGACCAACCGCAACGCCGTGCCGCAGGACCCGAACGGCGCCTGGTACACCTCCGGCATCCGGATCGGCACCCCCGCGCTGACCACCCGGGGTCTCGGCACGGCCGAGATGGACGCCACCGCCGAGCTGATCCACACCGTGCTCAGCCAGACCACCCCCGGCGAGTCCAAGGCGAAGTACGTGCTCGACCCGGCGCTTGCCGACCAGGTCAGCAAGCAGGCCAGTGACCTGCTCGGCAGCTTCCCCCTCTATCCCACCGTCGACCTCGGCTGAGCCGACACGAAGTCGACCGAGGAGTTCGCATCCGGGCGGCGCGGACTCCTCGGTCGACGCGGGTCAGGCCAGCGGGCGCTTGAGGTGGTAGCGGTGGACCTCGGTGCTGTGCTGGACGTTGTTGACATCCTCGGCGGCGGAGACCAGCTCCCAGCCGTCCCGCCCGGCCCGGTTCAGGTGCGCGATGGCGGTGTCTCCGTACGCGGTGATGTCGGTGCGTGACCCGTCCGGGCCGTACCAGACGAACGAGACGTGAAAATTGCGGCCCTGCCCCTGGTAACGGCGGACCAGCAGGGCGTACTCCCAAGCGACCATCCGTCCATTATGGTGGCCGGCCGTGTACGGCCGGAACACCAGGGGTGACCGGTCGCCGGGTTGCCCCTGCTCATCACCCCGCTCAGGGGGACGGCCGGTGGCCGAGGTAGGCGTCCAGCGCGGCGGCGCCGGTGAGCATGGCGCGGCTGCGGGCCGACAGGCGGGCGCGCCAGTCCCGCAGCATCGATTCCAGCGGTGCGACGCCGCCCGCGGAACGGACCTGGGTGATCAGCGGGGCGATCTGCTCCAGCCGGTAGCCGCCTCGCCTGAGCTGGTGGACCAGCAGGGCGTCGCGGACGTCGGCCGACCGGTAGACGCGGTAGCCGGTGTGCGGATCGCGGCGCGGTTGGACCAGGCCGGCCCGTTCCCATTTGCGCAGGGTGGCCGGGCGGATGCCGAGCCTGCGGGCCAGCGGGCCGACGAAGGTGTCGCCGCGTTCCGGCGGCACGGGATCGAGGTCGCGCAGCGCGGCTTCGACGGCCTGGAGCGTGTGGCGGTCGGCGAGGAGCTGGGCGTGGCTCTCGTCGACGAGCCGGAGCGCCTCCTCGGTCGCGCCCCGGTTGATCGCCTGCATGATCGACGTTGCCGTCTGGTGGCCGTGGCCGGGCACCAGGGCGAGGAACGCGCGCAGCGCGTGCGCGTGCAGCGGGGTGTAGGTGCGGTAGCCGTGCGGGGTGCGTTCGGCGTCCGGGAGGATCCCGGCCGCCTCGTAGTTGCGGACCGCCTGCGTGGACAGGCCGTGCCCGCGCGCCAGGTCAACCGGCCTCAGATGTCCCCCGCTTTGAAGGTTTTTCCGCACTCCGCTGCTCACCTGGCGATAGAAGTCTCAACCGTCAGTTCAACGATACCGTTTAGGCCATGACCGCTGCTATCACCGCCGCCGCCCACGCCGTCGACGCCGCCACCGTCATGAGCCTGCTCGCCATCCGGCCGCGACTGCTCGCCCTCGGCGAGCCCACCCACGGCGAGGACGTGCTGCTCGACGTACGCAACGAGCTGTTCCGGCAGCTCGTCGAGCACGAGGGCTACCGGACGATCACCATCGAGAGCGACTGCCTGCTGGGCCTGGTCGTGGACGACTACGTCACCTCGGGCACGGGCACCCTCGACGAGGTCATGATGCGCGGCTTCAGCCACGGCTTCGGCGCGTCCCCGGCCAACCGGGAGCTGGTGCGTTGGATGCGCGCGTACAACGAGGGCCGGCCCGGGTCCGAGCAGGTGCGCTTCGCCGGGTTCGACGGCCCGCTGGAGCTCACCGAGGCGGCGAGCCCCCGGCAGGCCCTCACCGCGCTGCACGCCTACCTGGCCTCCTGGGTGGACGCCGACCTGCTGCCCTGCACCGCGGAAACGCTCGACCGTCTGGTCGGCGCCGACGACCGGTGGACCGATCCCGCCGCGATGATGGATCCCGGCCGGTCGGTGGGCCGCACCTCCGAGGCCAGGGAGCTGCGGCTGCTCGCCGACGACCTGGTCGCGCTGCTCGACGCGCAGACGCCTCACCTGGTCGCGGCGTCCCCATGGGAGGACCGGGACCGGGCCCACCTGTACGGGCGTACCGCGGTGGGGCTGCTGCGTTACCACGCGGCGATGGCCGACACCGCACCCAGCCGCATGTCGCGACTGGGTGCGCTGCGGGATGCGATGATGGCCGCCAACCTGCTCGCCCTCGCCGAGCGCGGCCCGACGCTGGTGCACGCCCACAACGCGCATCTGCAACGGCACGAGATCACGATGCAGATGTGGCAGGGACCGGTGCGATGGTGGAGTGCCGGGGCGATCGCCGGCGCCCACCTCGGCGACGGGTACGCCTTCCTGGCCACGGCGCTGGGCACGATCCGCCACCACGGCGTGCAGCCCCCACCCCCGGACACCGTCGAGGGGATGCTCTACGCCCTGCCGCAGGACCGGTGCCTCGTCGACCCGGCTCGGCTGGCCGAGGTGCTCGGCGACGCGGCGCCCGCCGCTCGGGTGTCGCCCTGGTTCGGGTACGCGCCGCTGGACCCGGCCCAGCTGGCCGGCATCGACGGGATCGTCTTCGTCCGGGACGTGCCCGAGGGACAGCGGTGGTGGCCGGCGGAGTGATCACCGCGCAGGCCCGGGCGCGCCATCACCCCGGTCGAAGATCGGGATCCCCGCGTCCGCTGAGCCGTAGCCCACCTGTGTCGACGTCGAGGGCGGCATGGGCCTCCAGCGCGACGGCGCTGCTCTCCCGGGGCCGTACCGTGTGCGGCGCGGTGATCTCGACGGGCGGCGCGTCCGGTCGGGCCGCCGGGTCGGCGATCAGGGCCATCGCCTGCCGGGCGAGGAACGCCGTGTCGACGGCGACGGTGCTGAGCGCCGGCCGCGACCAGCGGCCCTCCTCGGTGTCGCCGAAGCCCACCACCGCGATGTCCTCGGGCACCCGGCGTCCAGCGTCGACGGCGGCCCGGACCGCGCCGACGGCCAGCAGATCCGACGCGCACACGAGGGCGTCGGGGCGCGGGTGGTCGCGGAGCAGGGCGCACGCGGCGTGGTAGCCGGCGGCGCGCCCGTCTGCGGTGGCGAGCTGGTGGCGGGCGGCGGTGGCGAGTCCGGCGTGGTCGAGCGCCTGCCGGTAGCCGGTGACGTGCGGCGGCTCGGCACGGAGCCGCTGGACGTCGATGGCGGCGATGCGGCTGCGGCCGGTGTGCAGCAGGTGCTCGGTGGCGTCGCGGGCGGCCCGGACGCGGTCGACGGCGACCCGGTGGTGACGCCCGTCGGGCGGGCCGTCGAGCAGGATCAGCGCTCCTGCGCTGCGCAACGCCGGCGCGGCCGGCGGTTTGTGGGACCGGGTGCGTTCGTGGTCGGGGTCGATCCGTTCCACCGCCAGTCGGCGGCCCTGGTCCCCGGCAGCGCGGCGGAGCTCGCGGGCCAGGTCGTCGGCGTACGGGTGGTCGGTGGCCGGGAGGACGAGGGTGAGCGAACCGTCGCGGCCGGCCCGCAGGTCCCGGGCGGAGCGGTTGGGTCGGTACTCCAGCGTCTGGACGGCCTGCTGAACCCGACGGCGGACGCCGTCGCTGACGTACGGATAGCCGTTGACCACGTTGGAGACCGTCTTCACCGACACGCCGGCCAGCGCCGCGACGTCCTTCAAGGTGGCCACCCGCATCCCCCTCCACACCAGCGTAGTCGTTTCGATGGTGTTCCTCGAACGATCGCAGCGGGATCCACACCTGTCAAGGCGTTACGCTGGTGTGAATCAAGGGGGTGGCGGTGCACGAGGACGCGGTGATCCCGCCCCCCGCCCGGCTGCTACGCGACTTCGTCAACAGCTACGAGCCGCAGGTCGACGAGGAGTCGCTGACCTCGCCGGACCGGCTGCGGGACTGGTTCGCGGCGCGGCGGCTGCTCCCCGCTGGCGCCCGGTTGGCGCCGAGCGACCTGAGCCGGGCGCTGACCGTCCGGGAGGGGCTGCGCGCGGTGCTGCTCGGCCACGCGGGTCACGCCGTCGACCCCGGTGACCTCGCCCGCCTCGACGCCGCCCTCGCCGAGGTGCCGCTGCGCCTCGCCTTCGACGCCGACGGCCCCCGGCTGGCGGTGAACGGCGGCGGACCGCTCGACGCGGCGCTGGCCGGGCTGGCCGACGCGATCCGCCGCTGCGGCGAGGACGGCAGCTGGCCGAGGCTCAAGGTGTGCGCCCGCGACACCTGCCGCTGGGCCTACTACGACGCCTCCCGCAACCAGGCGCGCCGCTGGTGCTCGATGGCCGGCTGCGGCAACTACGTCAAGATGCGACGTGCCTACGCCGCCCGAACCCGGCGGGGCAGCAGCACGGGCGACGCCTGAGTCGGCGCAGCCCGCCGCTCAGCCGGTGGTCGCCTCGGCGGTGCCGCCCGACGATCCGCATCCCGCCAGTGGGTCCGGGAACCTGGACCGACGTCGGCGCGTTAACCAGCCAGAGGTGCGGTTGGGTGGCGTCATGCGGAAGATCCTGCTGGCGGGGGTGGCGGCGATGATCGTCGGTCTGGGTGGTTGCGCCCGGGAGGCGGGCGGAGCCCCGGACGCGGTGTCGCGGGCGCGCGGCACGCCGGGCGTCGAGGAATGCGCGACGCCGCCGAGTCCACCGGAGCCGATGGTGACCGCCGGGGGCCGCCGCCCTCGACTGGCCGACCTGACCTCGGTCGACGCCTTCGTCGCCGGCTGGGCGGGGCCGCTGCACGCGCTGGTCGCCAACGCCGGGATCATGGCGCTGCCGTACCGCCGGCTCAGCCCGCACGGTTGGGACCTTCAGCTCGGCACCAACTACCTCGGCCACTTCGCGCTCGCCCGCGGCCTGCGCGACAACCTGCGCGCCGCACGCGGACGCGGCTGATCCGGCCCGGCCGGGCACGCCCGGTGGGCTGCCCGGCCGCGGGGGTGCGGGCCGGGCCCGCCACTGTCAGGGATTGCGCTTCTCGACCACGGTCCACCCGGTCCAGCCACGCTCGGCGACCAGCTCCCGCAGCCGGGCGACGACGGGGTGGGCGGCATCGGCGAACGAGTCCATCAGCCGGATGAACGCCACGTCGGGCATGACCTCGTTCTGCTGGTCCAGCTCCCCGCTGGCCTCCGCCTGCGCGAACATCTCGCTCATCAGGTCGGCCGTCTCGCGCAGCAGCTCTTCGTCGTGCTGGTTCTCCGCGATCCGGCCGATGAGGCGATAGAACCGAACGACCTTGGGGTTCTCCAGCTGGGCCACCTTGTCGGCCATGAACGCCGGGATCGCCTCGGGCCATCGTGCCGCCATGAGGATCCACCCGTCGCGCTCACCCTCGATGACGGCCGCCGGCACGCCGAGGGCACGCAGCCGGTCCAGGTAGTCGACCACCTCCGCCGGGACGGCCAGGGTGTCGCCGGAGCCGAGCCGGGCGATTCGCCGCCGGTGCTCCTGCAGCGCGCGGACCTGCGTACGCAACTGCCGGTCGATCTCGGTGGTCGCGGCGGCGAACGTCGCGGGATCGGCGTCGAGCAGCTCGCGGACCCGGGCCAGCGGGACGCCGGCCTCGGCCAGGGTCCGGATCCGGATGAGCCGCACCACGGCGGCGGCGTCGTAGCTCCGGTAGCCGGAGGCGTCGCGCTCCGGCTCCCCGAGAAGTCCGACCTGGTGGTAGTGCCGCACCGCGCGGATGGTCACTCCCGCGTAGGACGCCAGCCGTCCGATCGTCAGCATGGCTTCAGCCTGCACCACGCAGTCGCCTCGTCAACTGATCCTGCGGTGGTGGATCGCCATGGCGAGGCCGTACGCGACGACGAGGAGGCCGGCACACCAGGCGAGGGCGACCCAGATGTCGCCAGCGACCCGCTGCTGATCGAACAGCGCGCGGATCGTGTTGACGATGGACGTCACCGGCTGGTTCTCGGCGAAGGCCCGCACCGGGCCGGGCATGCTCTCCGTGGGTACGAAGGCCGAGCTGACGAACGGCAGGAGGATGAGCGGATAGGAGAACGCGCTCGCCCCGTCCACCGACTTCGCGGTCAGCCCCGGGATGACGGCCAGCCAGGTCAGCGCCAGCGTGAACAGCACGATGATGCCGGCGACCGCGAGCCAGTCCAGCGCGCCGGCGCCCGAGCGGAAGCCCATGACGAGGGCGACCAGCACCACCACCACGAGTGAGATCAGGTTGGCCACCAGCGAGGTCAGCACGTGCGCCCACAGCACGGACGAGCGGGCGATCGGCATGGACTGGAACCGCTCGAAGATGCCGCCCTTCATGTCCAGGAAGAGCCGGTAGGCGGTGTAGGAGACGCCGGAGGCCACCGTGATGAGCAGGATGCCGGGCAGCAGGTAGTTCACGTATCTGTCCGACCCGGTCCGGATCGCGCCGCCGAACACGTAGACGAACAGCAGCATGAACGCGATCGGCATGATCACGGTCGAGATGATGGTGTCCGGGCTCCGGCTGATGTGGCGCAGCGACCGCCCCAGCAGGGCGGCGGTGTCGCCCAGGAAGTGCTTGGTCATCGAGGATCCTCAGTTGTTCGGGCCGGCAGGGCCGGCGGTGGCTGCGGTGCTGCCGGCGCCCTCGGCACCGACGATGGCCAGGAAGACGTCCTCGAGGGTCGGCTGCTTCTCGACGTACTCGACCGTGGCGGGCGGGAGCAGCCGCTTGAGTTCGGGGAGGGTGCCGTTGGCGATGATGCGCCCCTGGTGCAGGACCGCGATCCGGTCGGCGAGCTGCTCGGCCTCGTCGAGGTACTGGGTGGTGAGCAGCACGCTGGTGCCCTGCCCGGCCAACTCCCGGACGGCCTGCCACACCTCGAGACGCGCCTGCGGGTCGAGCCCGGTCGTCGGCTCGTCGAGGAAGATCACCGGCGGGTTCCCAATGAGGCTCATGGCGATGTCGAGGCGGCGACGCATGCCACCCGAGTACGTCGACACCCTCCGCCTGGCCGCGTCAGCCAGCGAGAAGCGGGCCAGCAGGTCGTCCGCGAGCCGGCCCGGATCCCTCAGCCGCCGCAGCCGGGCGACCAGCATCAGGTTCTCCCGCCCGGTGAGGATCTCGTCGACGGCCGCGAACTGTCCCGTCAGGCTGATCGACTCCCGTACGTTCGCCGCCTGGGTGGCGACGTCGAAGCCGTTCACGCCGGCCGTCCCCGCGTCCGGCTTCAACAGCGTGGACAGGATCCGCACGACGGTGGTCTTGCCGGCCCCGTTGGAGCCGAGCAGGGCGAAGATGCTGCCCCGCGCCACGTCGAAGTCGACCCCGCGCAGCACGTGCAACTCTCGGTACGACTTCTCCAGGCCCCGGACCTGGATCGCGGGCCCGGGGCCCCGCTCGGTTGTCAGCTGGGAATCTATCGACATGGCGTCAGGATGCAGGGTTGACGCTGCGTCAAGGTCAAGCCCCGGAGCAGAGCCGGCCCTTCCGTACCTCGTCACCGAGGGGACCGTGACCCGAAGTCAGGCGATGACCCGGGACAGCGTTAACGACGCGAGCCCGTTAGGTTGTGGGGGCCAGTGCCGACCTGCCTGATGGGGATCGATCGTGAGCGACCCGCTCGATGAGATCGCCGAGTTGGACCACCTGCACCGACAGGCGCAGGCGCTGACCCGACGACTCGCGGCAGGCGACCGGGAAGCGGCGGAGGTGTCGGCCCGGGATACCCACGAGGTCGTGCGGGTCGCCCTGGCCGCCGACGGCCGCATCGACTCGGTCGAGGTGTTCCCCGAGTGGGAGCGGCGGATCGGCGCCGACGACCTGGGCCCGGCCATCGTGGAGGCGGCCGACGAAGCCGCACGGCGCAGGGCCCAGGCCTGGGTTCACGGGGTGACGCAGCAGCCGACCGACGACGCGGACGGCCCGGGAGCGGGACCAGGCCCCTCGGCCGCCGACCTGACCGACCCCGTCGACGACTCGGCCGTCAACTACGCCCGGGGCCTGTTCTACGTGCTCAGGGACTCCTTCGCCCGCCTCGACGAGTTGGAGAGCGAGGCCAGGCGGGCCGCCATGGCCACCTCGACCGCCGGCGACCCGGACGGCCGCGTACGGGTGACCCTCGCCGGTGAACGGCTGTCGGCAGTCACCGTCGACGAGGAGTGGCTGGGGTCCGCCGATGCCGAGCAGGTGGGTGCGGCTGTGACCCAGGCGGTGCGCCAGGCGTACGCGGAACGCGCGGACGCGACCCCGCTGCGCGGCTCATGGCCGTACAACGAGCTCGACCGGATGGCCGGTGACCCCGCCCAACTTCTCGCCAACCTCGGCCTGGCACCCCGACGAACCCCACGGAGCGCGTGAGATGCCACCACCCGGCCCGGAGAAACTGAAGACTTCGATCGAGGCGCTGCGCAGGGACGCCACGGTCTGGGACGACTCGGGCGACATCATGCGCAACGCCGCCGAGGTGGCCGCCCGCCTCGACCTCGCGGCGCTGCACTTCTCCTACATCGGGGACAAGGTCGGCCTCGTCGACCTGTACCGGCAACTTCAGGACCGGCTGATCCGCCTGCTCGGTGAGGGCAGCGAGACCTGCGAAACGGTCGCCGTGTCGCTGCGTCGGGCGGCGGACGGCTACGAGCGCGACGAGGCCGACGCCGTGCACCGGCTGAACAACATCTACTGAGGAGCGCCCGGTGACCCGCCCACTCCCGCTTTCCGAAGGCGAGTTCGACGAGCTGATCCGGTCGATCGAGGACGGGATCCAGCGGGTCGAGCGGCTCGCGAACGAGATCATCGGCGCGGTGAACAGCGCACTGGAGTGGCTGGGTCCGCTCGCCCAGCAGGCGCTCGACCTGCTCCGCCGGTTCGGTGAGCTGCTGGGCAGGTTCTTCTCCGAGGTCGGCAAGTTCTTCACCCGGTGGGGCGTCCCCTGGACGCTCTACTCGCACGGCGAAACCTGGACCCAGCAGGTCGGTGGCCCGGCGCACGAGTTGGCCGCCCGGGTCGACGCCGGGCAACTGCTCGTCGACGACTACTGGAGTGGGACGGCGGCCACCGCCTACACCGGGATGCTTCCCCTGCAGAGCAAGGCGCTGGGCGCCATCAAGGCCGCCACGGACGAACTGGACGACGCGCTGTGGAAGATCGCGGGCGCGATCATCGCCTTCTGGCTCGGCATCGCTGCGGTCATCGTGCCGTTCATCGTCGAGCTGATCGCCGAGGCCGCGGCGGCGCTCGGCATCATCACCGCCCCACCGGCGGCGGCCGCGGCCGCCGGGTCCACCGCAAAGGCGATCGCGCTGACCACGGCGGTCGTCACCGCGGGCATCACGTACCTGACGGTGTTGTGGACCCAGATGCGCGACCTGGACCAGCGGCTGCACAACAGCGACGGCCTGCCGGGCGGCAACTGGCCGAGCCTGGTCTCCGACATCTCGAACGGTCGGGTCCATGACGGCGGCAAGACCCTCGACTGGAACATCAAGCCCTGATGGACACCTCGCCCGTGGACCCGCCGGACGACCGCATCCCACTGCCCGACCCGGCCGCGGCCCGCCGAGGGGCCCGCCGAACGGTCGTCGCGGGCATCGTCCTGGTCATCCTGCTCACCGGGTTCACCGCTGGCGGCACGGCGATGCTCGCCGCCGGGGAACTGCCGGGCCTGCCGTTCGCCGTCGGCGGCGCGCTCGCCCAGGTCGCCGTCATCGTCATCGTGCTGGCCACGCTCTGGGCGCGGGCCGGCGGCGACCGCGGCATCTCCCGGTCCCGCGTCGCCGCGACGCTTCGCATCCTTGCCGGGCTGCGCGGGCTGCTGCTCGTAGCCCTGATCGCCCTGGCGGTCCACGCGCTGGTCCGGCTCGTCCAGGGCGACCCGTGGACCCTGCTGACCGGGGCCGTCATCGCCCTGTTCCTCTGGCTGCTGTACAGGGGCGCCGGCCGGATCCGGCACGGCTGGACGAGCGGCGACGCCGTGGCACGCTGATCGACAGCCTCCGCCGCCGAGCGCGCGGTGCGCGGTGCCGGGTGCTCGCCCGCCGGCCGTCAGGGTCGCCGGGTCGCCGTCGCGTGGCGCCGATCCGTCGCCCGCGTCGATCCGCGTGCTCGTGGTGTCGTTGCCGCCCTTGTCGCTGACGGTGGCCCGCACGGTGACCGCCTGACCGGGCAGCGCCACCGTGCCGCCGGCCGGCGACGCGATGGTCACCACCGGCGCGGCGTTGGCCACGGTGAGCGTGGCCGTGTCGGTGGCCATCCTTGTGGCACGCGCGGGCTCATGACGCCTGGAGTCTGGGCGGACGGCCCCTACGGGAACTTGCAATCGACTGGACGGCGACGCTCCAGGCACCGCCGGCAGCTGTTCTGTGAGTTCTCGACGAAGGTGATCCGGGGCGGCCCGCCGACCAGCAACGGGCGCCGCCCTGCGTGGGCCGATTCTGCCGCCCGGAGAAGCGTGTCGCGCGGACGCCGGGGTGGACCGATCATCATCACGATTGTTCCCATCCACGGCCGGAAGGTGGAGCACTCACCCTGGTCCTCGTCGACCTACTCGGGATGGTGAACCGATGTTGGCTCCGCTGCGGTACGGCCCATTCCGGTACCTCGCCGCCGGCCGTCTGATCAACATGCTGGGCAACGGCGTCGCACCCATCGCGCTGGCCTTCGCCGTACTCGATCTGACCGGCTCGGTGCGCGACCTGGGCGTGGTGGTCGGTGCGCGATCGCTGGCGACCGTGCTGTTCGTACTCTTCGGCGGGGTGCTGGCCGACCGGCTTCCGCGCCGGCTGGTCCTCGTCGGCTCGAACGCGCTGGGAGCACTGGCCCAGGCGGCGGTGGCCGCCCTGGTGCTCACCGGCACGGCGACGATCCCCCTGCTGCTGGCGCTCGGCACGGCCAACGGCATCGTCAGCGCCGTGGCCCAGCCAGCCTCGGCCGCCGCGACGCCGCAGACCGTGCCGCCGGAGCTGATCCAGCCGGCCAACGCGCTCATCCGCCTCGGCATCAACACGGGCATGATCGGCGGAGCTGCGCTCGGCGGCCTCCTGGTGGCCGCCGTCGGGCCCGGATGGGGACTCGCCGTCGACGCACTCACGTTCGCTCTCGCCGCCGTCGCGTTCGCCGGACTGCGGATCACCGCCCCGACGGCGACGAGCCGCCGCACGGGTGTCGTCACCGACCTTCGGGAGGGCTGGACCGAGTTCACCACGCGGACCTGGGTCTGGGCCGTGGTGCTCGGCTTCATGGTCCTCAACGCGGCGCTCGCCGGCGGCGTGAACGTGCTCGGCCCGGCCGTCGCGGACGAGACGATCGGCCGCAGCGCCTGGGGGGTGGTGCTCGCGGCGAAGACCGTCGGCATGGTCGCGGGCGGACTGATCGCCCTGCGGATCCGGGTACGCCGGCTGCTGCTGCTCGGGGTGGCCTGCATGTTCGCCGAGTCGTTCCTGCTGCTGGGGCTGGCCCTGGCGCCCACCTTCGTGGTGCTTGTCACTGCCGCGGCGACGGTCGGCGTCGCGGTCGAGCAGTTCGCCGTCGCCTGGGACACCTCGATCGCGCAGCACATCCCCGCCGATCGGCTGGCCCGGGTCTACTCCTACGACATGCTGGGATCCTGGGTCGCCATCCCACTCGGCCAGGTGACGGTCGGACCGGTCGCCGCCGCGATCGGCACCCGTGACACGCTGCTGATCCTCGCCACCGCGGTCGTGCTCGCCGTCCTCGGGATGCTGGCCAGCCGCGACGTCCGCCGGCTTCAGGCGACCGCCCCCGCGCGCGCCAGCGCGGCGGCGCCGGCCCAGTCAGCGGTCGGCGAACCGGACGATCACGTCGCCGTGCCCGGCAAACCGGCCGGCGGTTGATGGGCACCCGGCCCAGGTGGGCCGCCGGTCGCGGTAGTTTGCACAGTCATGGCCACCGTCGCGGACGTCCGCCGGGAACTCACCCGCCTCGCCGACCCGCGGCGGGCGGCGGACGTGAGCCGGTTCCTGCAGATGACTCCGGGCGGGTACGGCGAGGGCGACCGTGCCATCGGCGTCCCCGTGCCCGACCAGCGTCGGGTGGCCGGCCGGTACTGGCGCGACCTGCCCCTGAGCGAGACGGCGACGCTGCTGCGCAGCGGGGTGCACGAGGAGCGGCTGACCTCGCTCTTCATCCTGGTGCGGAGGTTCGCCAAGGGGGCCGAGGCGGACCGGGCCGAGATCTTCGACCTCGTCCTGGCCAGCACCGTCCACATCAACAACTGGGACCTGGTGGACTCGTCCGCGCCGTACGTGGTCGGTCCCTGGTTGCTCGACAAGGACCGGAGCGTGCTGGACCGGTTGGCCGGGTCGAGCCTGGTCTGGGATCGGCGGATCGCGGTCATGGCGACCTTCGCCTTCATCAGGGCCGGCGACTTCTACTGGACCTTCCGGCTCGGCGAGCGGCTCCTGCACGACCCGCACGACCTGGTCCACAAGGCGGTGGGCTGGATGCTGCGCGAGGTGGGCAACCGGGACCGGGCGGCGGCGGAGGCGTTCCTGGCCCGACACCATCGGGCCATGCCGCGGGTCATGCTGCGATACGCGATCGAGAAGTTCGAGCCGGAGCGACGGAGGGCGTACCTGTCGGGCGTGGTGTAGTCCGGCGGGCCGGCCCGGCGCCGTCGTCTCCTACCAGAGGTGGAGACGGCGTTCCGACCAGCGGCCGCGACCGGGGCTTCCGGTCCGACGACATCGATCATCGGGCGCACCAGCATCGACGGCATGACAACCAACGCACTGCGTCGGGCGGCCCACTGGCACCGCCCGCTGATGGTATTCGTGTCGGCGATGGCGGTCCTGGCCGTCGTCGCCGCGGTCGGCATCGTCGCCGACCCGCGCGTGCTCACCGGCGCGCCGATCTGGGTCAAGCCGTTCAAGTTCGCCGTGTCGTTCGTGGCGTACGGCGTCACCCTCGCCTGGATGCTGTCCCTGCTGCCGCGGCGCAGCCGGGCGGCCGAATGGGCGGGCACCGTCATCGTGGCGGTGGGCGTCGGCGAGATGACGATCATCGTGGGGCAGGTGCTGCGCGGCACCGCCAGCCACTTCAACGAGAACACCCCGTTCGACGCCGCGCTGTGGCAGGCCATGGGCATGCTGATCATGGCGTTGTTCGTCGCGCACATGGTGATCGCGGTCATGGTGCTGCGCCGGCGGATCCCGAACCGGGCCGCCGCGCGCGCCGTCGGCTGGGGGCTCGGGCTGTCGCTGCTCGGCATGCTGGTCGCCTTCCCGATGGTGGCGGGCGACCCGGTGCCGGCGGTGGAGGGTGTCGCCGGGGCGCACAGCGTGGGCGTCGCGGACGGCGGGCCCGGCCT
The DNA here is from genome assembly GCF_040654475.1 of Micromonospora sp. NPDC050686. Lineage (NCBI taxonomy): Bacteria > Bacillati > Actinomycetota > Actinomycetes > Micromonosporales > Micromonosporaceae > Micromonospora > Micromonospora sp. NPDC050686. The sequence continues at coordinate 2,829 of NZ_JBFAID010000043.1, read as the reverse complement.
GCCGCTGCTCGGGTGGAGCACCACCGGCGGTGACCTGCGCGTCGGGCACTTCGTCGGGCTGCACGCCCTGCAGGCGCTGCCGATCCTGGCGATGCTGCTGCACCGGTTCGCCGGGGACCGGCTCGACGAGCGCACCCGGACGCGGCTGCTGACCGTCGCGGGCGCCGCGTACGGCCTGCTCACCATCCTGCTCACCTGGCAGGCGCTGCGCGGGCAGCCGCTGCTGCGCCCCGACGCGCTCACCGTCGCCGCCGCCACGGCGCTGCTGGCGGCGGCCGCCGTCGCCACCGCGGTCGTCGTCCTGCGCCGGCCCGCCCCCCGACTGGCGCTGGCCGCATGACCGGCGCCCTGTTCACCCTGACGTTCGCGGTGGCCGCGCCCTTCTGGGCGCTGATGATCCTGCTGCCGAACCGGCCGGTGACCGCCCGGATCATCGCCTCGCCGCTGATCGTGGCACCGGTCCTGGTGATCTACGCGGCGCTGGTGCTCCCGGCGCTGGGCACGGTGCTGCCGGCGGTGACGTCACCGACGCTGCCCGGGGTGCGCGACCTGCTGGGCACCCCGGACGGCGCGGCGGCGGCCTGGGCGCACCTGGTCGGATTCGACCTGTTCGCCGGCCGGTGGGCGTGGCTCGACAGCCGGGAACGGGGGGTACCGGCGCTGGTGATGGCGCCGGTGCTGCTGCTGACGATCCTGCTCGGCCCGGTCGGGCTGGGCGCCTACCTGGCGGTCCGCACCCGGTGGGTCCGCCGGCCGGTGCCTACTGCGGCCGGGTCGCAGCGCCTACCCTGATGCGAATGGGCTGGGTGGCGCGAATGTTCGACGCGCGGGACGCGTTCGTCCGGATGCTGCTGCTGGACCTCAGCGGCGTCGGCTACCTGCTCGTCGGCGGCCACGCGGACCGGCCACCGACGACGACGCAGTGGCTGCTGGCGGTGCCCGCGTTCGCGGCGGGGCTGGCGCTGCACCGCCTGCCACGGGCCAATCTGATCGTGCAGACCGCGCTGCTGGCGGTGGCGCTGCACGTCGTCGACGACGTCACCATCAACCAGGTGGGTGCCAGTTGGGCGTTGCTGGAGCTGACCATGCGGGCGGGTCGGCTGCGCACCGTGTGGCTGGCCGCCGGGCTGCTGGCCGCGGTCGACCTGACCGACTCGATCGGCGACCCGCTGGGCCGGGCGCTGTCCGGGGTGTTCGGGCTGCTCGTCGAGGTGGGCGTGCCGCTGCTGCTCGGCCTGGTCATCCGCACCACCGGCGAGCTGTCCCGGCAGGCGCAGGAGCGGGCGGCGGCGGAGCAGCGCCGGCGCGAGTCGGAGAGCCGCGCCGCCCGCGCCGACGAACGCAGCGCGATCGCCCGCGAACTGCACGACGTGCTCGCGCACCACGTGGCGTCGATGGTGCTGCGCGTCGGCGTGGCCCGGCACGTCCTGCCCGGCCTCGACCCGCGGGTGAGCGAGGTCTTCGACGACGTGCACCGGACGGGGACCGACGCCCTGGCGGACCTGCGCCGGCTGGTCGCGGTGCTGCGCGACCCCGACGGCGTACGCGGGGACGCGGCGCTGACCGCGATCGAGCCGTCCGCGCTGCCGGCCGCGATCGGCGCGGCGGTCGACCGGGCCCGCCAGGCCGGGATCACCGTGGAGGCGGAGATCGACCCGGCGGTCGGCGCGCTCGACGCGGTACGGGGCATGGCGGTGCTGCGGCTGACCCAGGAGGCGCTGACCAACGTGGCCAAGCACGCCGGCACGTCCGCCCGGGCGCGGCTGCTGGTGTCCGTGGTCGACGGGGCCGTGCACTGGGAGGTCAGCGACGACGGGCGGGGGCGGCGGACGGCGGCGGTGCCGGACGGCGGCGGGCACGGCATCACCGGCATGCGGGAGCGCGTCGAGGTGCTCGGCGGCACGCTGGAGGCGGGGCCGGCCGGCCCGGGTTGGCGGGTGCGCACCGTCCTGCCGGCCACGGAGACCGCACCGGCGGTCGCCGCCGCGCCGCCGTCGCCCCGGCCGCGCGGCACCCCGTCCGGGCCGCCGCGCGGAGGCGGGCCACCGGCCGGGCCGTACGCGCCGGAGCCGGCGTGATCCGGGTCCTGCTGGTCGACGACCAGCACCTCATCCGCGCCGGCCTGCGCATGCTCTGCGACGCCCAACCCGACATCGAGGTCGTCGGGGAGGCCGACAACGGCCGCGAGGCGATCGCCCTCGCGACGCGGCTGGTCCCGGACGTCGTCGTGATGGACCTGCGGATGCCCGGCGTCGACGGGATCACCGCGACCAGTCGCATCCTCGCCGACCGGCCCGCCACCCGGGTGCTGGTGCTGACCACCTTCGGCGACGACGACCACCTCTATCCCGCGCTGACCGCCGGCGCCTGCGGTTTCCTGCTCAAGGACGCGCCCCCCACCGACCTGCTCGACGGCATCCGCCGGGCCGCGGTCGGCGACAGCCCGTTCAGCCAGGACGTGCTGCGGCGGCTGGTGCAGCGCGCCGTGCAGGCCCGCCCGGAGGCGCCCCGCCCGGTCGAGGGGCTGACCGCGCGGGAGCAGGACGTGCTGGACCTGGTGGCCGAGGGACTGTCCAACACGGAGATCGCGGACCGGCTCCACATCGGTGTCACCACGGTCAAGACCCACATCACCAGCCTGATGGCCAAGACCGGCAGCCCCAACCGGGTACGCCTGGCGCTGTTCGCCCGCAGCGCCTGACCACGCCCGCCCCGCCCCGCGTGTTAGGCGGGGCCCGTTACCTTTTTGATCGTCCCCAGCCGGGGACTCCTCGGTCGCCCGGCTCGGTATGACTTACTGCCCCTGTCGTATGGATGATCCGGGGGGTG
>NZ_JBFAID010000042.1:0-65246 GCF_040654475.1 Micromonospora sp. NPDC050686 | reverse complement strand
TGCCTGACCAAGGGCGTGCCGTACGACGAGAGCGTCCACGTCGCCAACCGCAACCGCGCCCTCGGCCGGGTCAATCAGCCGACCAAGCTCGCTGCTTGAACCGGTGGTTGACAAAGGGTGTCTCATCGCGCTCCTCGAAGCCGCGCAGCACTGAGGTCGGGTGTAAGGAGGGGACCCTTCTTAACAGACGTCTGTCAAGAAGGGGCCCCTCCTTACACCTCAGTCGATGCCGATCGGGCCCTCGCGCGGGCCGTCCTCGGAGGCCGGCTGGACGGCCAGCGACGGGAAGTCGGCGAGCTGCCCCTCCGGCTCCGCGTCCCACTCCGGGAAGACCAGGTCGCTCTGCAGGTAGAGGCAGAGCAGTTGGGTGAGGTGGGCCAGCCCGTCCAGGTGGGTGCGCTCGTGCCCGTGGGTGGCGTCGACGCCGAAGCCGAGCAGCGCCACCCGGGCGTGCGCCCCGGCCTCGACCGCCGCCGCCACGTCCGAGCGGTAGTAGTCGAAGACGTCCCGGACCAGGTCGATGCCGTGCTCGCCGGCGATCCGGGCGAGGTTGCGGGTCAGGTGGTAGTCGAACGGGCCCACCCCGTCGCCCATCGCCAGGGTGGCCGCGTCCTCCCGGGACTGCTGGCCGGGCGCCACCACCGCGGCGTCCACCGAGACGATCTCGGCGACGTCCGGGTCGAGGCCGTGGCTGGCCCCGTGGCCGATCTCCTCGGTCACCGTGACCAGCAGGTGCGCCGTCACGGCCGGCGTCACCCCCGCCTCCACCATCGCCTTGAACGCGGTCAGCACCGCGGCCACGCCGGCCTTGTCGTCCAGGTGGCGGGACTTCACGTACCCGCTCGAAGTGATCATCGGGTTCGGCAGCAGCGCCACGAAGTCGCCCGCGTCGATGCCGAGCGCGCGCAGCCCGGCCTCGTCGGTGACCGGCTCGTCGACCCGTACCTCGACCAGTTCCCAGCCGACGCCCTGCAGGTCGACGCCCTCGTTGTAGCGGTGGCCGCTGGCCTTGAGCGGAAGGATCTGGCCGGTGACCACCCGGTCCAGGTCGTCGGTGAAGATCCGTACGTGGGCGCCCTCGGCGAACCGGGCGCTGTGCGTGCCGACCGGCGTCACCTCCAGCCGGCCGTTCTCCTTGAGCCGTTTGACCATGCCCCCGATCGTGTCGGTGTGCACCACGATCGCCCGGTCCGCGCCGGTCTCCCGCGGCCCCGGCAGGCAGGCGCCGAGCGCCCCCCGCCGGGTCAGCTTGGAGGAGATGCCGAGGGCGGAGAGCCGCTCACCGACGTACTGCTGGATGTGGTCGGTACGCCCGGACGGGCTGGGGATCTCCAGCAGCTCCAGCAGCACCTGCCGGAGGTAGTCGAGGTCGAGCTTCAGCGGATGGGGCTTGCGTGCGGTCATGCCGGAGAGCTTGCCGCACCCGCCGGTGACCAGAGTCGTTGCGGTGCCCGGGTCCCTGGGAAGAGCAGGTCGACGAAGCGCTCGGCGGTCGGCTGCGGCTCGTGGTTGGCCAGGCCGGGCCGCTCGTTCGCCTCGATGAACACGTGCTCCGGCCGGTCGGGGGCGGGGACCAGCAGGTCCAGCCCGGTGACCGGGATGCCCAGCGCCCGGCTGGCCGCCACGCACGCCTCGGCGATCTCCGGGCGCAGCTCGCCGGTCACGTCGTGGATGGTGCCGCCGGTGTGCAGGTTGGCGGTGCGCCGCACGGCCAGCACCGTCCCCTCGGGCAGCACGTCGTGCAGGTCGTACCCGGCCTCGGCGACCACCTCGCGGGTCATGTCGTCCAGCGGGATGCGGGACTCGCCGCCAGTGGCGGCGGCCCGGCGGCGGCTCTGCCGCTCGATCAGGTCGGCGATGTCGTGCACCCCGTCGCCGGTGACCTGGGCGGGCCGGCGGACGGCGGCGGCGACCACCTCGTGGTCGATCACGACCACCCGCAGGTCCTCGCCCTCGCGCAGCTCCTCGATCAGCACCTCCGGGCAGAACCGGCGGGCCAGCTCGACCGCCGCGGTCAGCGCCTGCGGCGTACCCACCCCGACGGTGATCCCGTTGCCCTGCTCGCCCCGCGCCGGCTTCACCACGACCCGGCCCACCTCGGTGAGGAAGGCGACGTCCTCGGCGTCCCCGGTGGCGGTGCGACCCCGCGGCACGGACAGCCCGGCCTCGGTGAGGATGCGCCGGGTGACCCGCTTGTCGTCGCAGCGGCTCATCGCCACCGCCGAGGTCAGCTCGGAGAGCGACTCGCGGGTGTGGATGATCCGGCCACCGCTGGTCAGCTTCAGCTCACCCCAGTGCGGGTCGGTCACCTCGACCCGGATGCCGCGCCGCATCGCCTCGTCGGCGACGATCTTCGCGTACGGGTTGAGTCGGTCGTAGCCCTCGGGCATGGCGGGCAGGAAGAGCCGCTCGTTGATCGGGTTCTTCCGCTTCACGCAGAGCGTCATGGTGCGGTAGAAGCCGAGCCGCTCGTACAGCCGGATCGCGCCGGTGTTCTCGGCCAGCACCGACAGGTCGACGAAGGCCCGGCCGCGCGCGGTGAGCCGGGCGGCCAGGTCGGTCAGCAGCGCCTGGCCGGTGCCCGGCGGCGCGCTGTTGAAGTCGACGGTCAGGCACCAGAGGCTGGCCCCGTTCTCCCGGTCGTCGAAGACCGCCACGTGGTCGACGCCGGTGATGGTGCCGACGATCTCCCCGGTGACGTCCTCGGCGACCAGGTGCAGGAACCGGTCGGTGCGGGCGTTGGCGACCAGCACCTCCACCGGCGCGGTGACCATGCCGTTGCGGGCATAGATCCGGTTCACCGCGTCGGCGTCGGCCTCGTCGCGCAGCGACCGGATGCGCAGCCCGGGGAGGTCCGAGGCGTCCAGCCCGGACGTGCCGGCGGTCGTCTCGTTGGTCGCCGCGGTCACGGCGTCGTCCGTCCGGGCCGGCCGGTCGCCGGTCAGCGGCAGCCGGTACGTCAGCGACGGGTCGATGAACAGCTCGTCGGGGAGCCGCGACACCAGCACGTGCGGGTCGCGCAGGTAGATGCAGATGTCCCGGGCGCCGGCGGCCTCCGAGCGCAGCACGTCCGCCACCGCCGCCTGATCGCCGCCGAAGGTCTGGCCGAACACCAGCCGGCCCCAACCGCAGTCGAGGACCACGCCGTCGCCGCTGGCAGGTCGCTGCGCCTCGGTCGGGCCGGGTGCCACCGGGTCGCCGCCCGGGCCGACGTGCTCCCGCCGCCGGCCCAGCACGCGTTCCCGGTCGGTGCGGGCCGTACCGGTCGCCATCGTGTCGGTCACGGTCAGTCGATTCCGTGGCTCTGGAGCCACATTTCCAGGAGTCCCAGCTGCCACAGCTTGTTTCCGTTCAATGGGGTCAGTTCGGCGTTCGGGTCGGCGAGCAGCGCGTCGACGTACTCGGTGCGGAACAGGTCCCGACGGCGGGCCTCGGGCGCGTGCAGCGCGTCGCGTACCCGATCGAGGAGTTTGCCCTCGAGGTGGGTGAGGCCCGGCACCGGAAAATAGCCCTTCGGCCGGTCGATGACCTGGTGCGGCAGGACCCGCCGGCCGATCTCCTTGAGCACGCCCTTGCCGCCCTGGGCCAGCTTCAGCTCCGGCGGACAGCTCGCGGCGAGCTCGACGAACTCGTGGTCGAGGAACGGCACCCGGGCCTCCAGCCCGTGTGCCATGGTCATGTTGTCCACCCGCTTCACCGGGTCGTCGGTCAGCATGACCTGCGTGTCGATCCGCAGGCCGGCGTCGACCGCGGTCTGCGCGCCGGGCCGGGCGAGGTGCGCGGCGACGAACTCCCGTGCCGGGTCGCCGTCCGCGAGCCACGCCGGGTTGAGCACCCGGGCCACGCCGGCCGCGTCCCGGTCGAAGAAGGCCCTCGCGTACGTCTCGAGCGCCTGCTCCCGGTCCACCCCGGCCAGCGGCGGGTACCAGTGGTAGCCGCCGAGGATCTCGTCCGCGCCCTGACCGGACTGGACCACCTTGACGTGCCGGGCGACCTCCTGGCTGAGCAGGTAGAACGCCACGCAGTCGTGGCTGACCATGGGCTCGCTCATCGCCGCGACGGCCGCCTCCAGCGGCGGGACCAGGTCCCCGCTCGGCACCCGGATCTGGTGGTGGTCGGTGTCGAAGGTCTTCGCCACCAGGTCGGAGTAGACGAACTCGTCGCCCTCCCGGCCGCCGACCGCGTCGAAGCCGATGGAGAAGGTGGACAGGCCCGAGCGGGTCTGCCCCTCCCCGGCGAGCAGCGCGACGACCAGGCTGGAGTCGAGGCCGCCGGAGAGCAGCACGCCGACCGGGACGTCGGCGACCATCCGGCGGCGTACCGCGGTGGTCAGCGACTCCAGCAGCGCGTCCTGCCAGTCCCGCTCGGACCAGCCGGCCCGCTCGTCGGCGCGGGTGAAGGCCGGGTTCCAGTAGACCCGCTCGTGGGTGCGGCCGTCGGGCTCGTACACCCGGATCGTGGCCGGCGGCAGCTTGGCCACGCCGCGCAGGATCGTCCGGGGCGGCGGCACGATGCTGTGGAAGCTCAGGTAGTGGGCCAGCGCGACCTGGTCGATGGTGGTGTCCACGCCACCGCCGGCCAGCAGCGCGGGCAGGGTGCTGGCGAAGCGGACCACGCCGGGGCCCTCGGCCAGATAGAGCGGCTTGATGCCGAGGCGGTCGCGGGCCAGCACCAGCCGGCCGGTGGCCCGCTCGGTGATCGCCACGGCGAACATGCCGATCAGGTGGTCGACGAAGTCGAGCCCCCACTCCGCGTACGCCTTGAGCACCACCTCGCTGTCGCCGGTGGAGAAGAACCGGTGGCCCTTGGCCTGCAACTCCTCGCGCAGCTCGCGGTAGTTGTAGATGCAGCCGTTGAAGACGCCGGTCAGGCCGGAGTGGGCGTCGACCAGCGGCTGCCCGCTGGCGGCGGAGAGGTCGATGATCTTCAGGCGGCGGTGCCCGAGGGCGACCGGCCCCTGGGACCAGACGCCGCTGTCATCCGGCCCCCGGTCGGTCATGGTGGCCGCCATCCGCTCCACCACCGCCACGTCGGCCCTTGAGCCGTCCCGCCGGAACTCGCCTGCCAGTCCGCACATGCCAGCCAATGCTGCCAGACCACATTGCGATTCGCCTGTTGAGATGATGACGATTGTGTGACGCAGTTGCTAGGATTCCCGCCCGCGCAGGTTACCCCCGCGTACCGCCGGACATTGCTGCCGTACGTGGCCTGAATGCCCGGATCGGACGGGTCCGGCGGTTGTGAAAAACACCCCAGCCGCCTGTTCCGCAGCGTTGATCATGAAGTTTGCGTCTGCGACACCCGGGTGACGCTACGCAAACTTCATGATCAACAAAGGGTGGGGCGGGACAGCTCCGGGCCAGGGCGGTCGCGGGGGTGCTGACGCTCGTTCTCGCTACGGGCCGGACGATGGGGACCGGTCACCCTCGGCCACCTGACGGCGGTGGGCCGGGACCCGTCCGGGCCCCGGCCCACCGGGCGTTGCTGGAGCTTCAGCCGGCCGTACGCGCCACCCCGACCGGGCAGCTCAGCCCGTTCGGCCCGTGGTTGCAGTAGCCGTTCGGGTTCTTCGTCGGGGCCAGGTACTGCTGGTGGTAGTCCTCGGCGAAGTAGTAGTCACCGAGCGGGGCGATCTCCGTGGTGATCTCGCCCTTGCCGGCGCGGGCCACGATCGGCGCGAACGCCTCCCGGGAGGCCTGCGCGGTGGCCAGCTGCTCGTCCGTGGTGGTGTAGATCGCCGACCGGTACTGGGTGCCCACGTCGTTGCCCTGGCGCATGCCCTGGGTCGGGTCGTGGTTCTCCCAGAACACCTTGAGCAGGTCCTCGTAGCTGATCCGGGTGGGGTCGTAGACCACCTGGACCACCTCGGCGTGCCCGGTCATGCCCGAGCAGACCTCCTCGTACGTCGGGTTCGGGGTGCTGCCGCCCGCGTAACCGGCGGAGGTGGTGAGCACGCCGGGCAGGGTCCAGAACAGCCGCTCGGCGCCCCAGAAGCAGCCCATCCCGAAGACCGCGACCTGCGCGCCCGCCGGGAAGGGGCCCTTCAGCGAGGACGGGAGCACCTCGTGCCGGTCGGCGATCGGCATCGCGATCGGACGGCCGGGCAGCGCCTGGTCGGGGGTCGGCAGCTCGGCCTTCATGCGGCGAAGGAACACGGTGGGACTCCTCTCGTACCTTTCCCAGCGTGCAACACCGCCGGTTCGCACTTCCTTACCCGCCCCGGCGGGTCTCAGGCCCGGCCGGTCCGCTCACAGCGCGGCGTGGACGCGCTCCGCGTACGACGTGGCCTCGGGGTCGTCCGCGTAGCGGGTGCGCGGCCAGAAGAAGCCGCGTAACCCGTCGCCCTTCGTCCGGGGCACCACGTGGGTGTGCAGGTGCGGGACGGACTGGGACACCTTGTTGTTCATCGCCACGAAGGTGCCACCTGCGCCGAGACCGCTCTCCACCGCCACCGCCAACCGGCGGACCAGCCCGAAGTAGTCGGCCAGTTCCTCGGCGGGCAGGTCGGCCAGGGTGACCAGGTGGACCCGGGGCACCACCAGCACGTGCCCCTTGAACACCGGCCGGGTGTCCAGGAACGCCACTCCGGCCGGCTCGTCGGCGACCCGGAACGCCGGCACCTCGCCGGCCACGATCCCGCAGAACACACAGCCGCTCATCCGGCCCAGGGTAGGCGCTCGGCCGGCGGCCCGCCGGGTGGCGTTAAGCGGGAGCCCCTGCTCTGCAGAATGCGTTAACCGGGGCCCCTCCTTGCACCTTCCCGGCGGTGCGGCGGGGAGGCGGACTAACGTCTGCGGAATGAGTCACGGCTTCGAGACGCTCGCCATCCACGCCGGCCAGGACCCGGAGGTCCGCACCGGCGCGGTGATCCCACCGATCTACCAGACCAGCACCTACGCCCAGGACGCCGTCGGCGCGCCCCGGCTGGGCTACGAGTACAGCCGGTCGGGCAACCCGACCCGGGACGCGCTCCAGGAGTGCCTGGCCGCGCTGGAGGGTGGCCCGGTGGGGCTCGCCTTCGCCAGCGGCCTGGCCGCCGAGGACACCCTGCTGCGGACGGTCTGCAAGCCGGGCGACCACGTGGTGATCCCGGACGACGCGTACGGCGGCACCTACCGGCTCTTCGCCAAGGTGGCCGAGCGCTGGGGGCTGGGGTTCACCCCGGCCAAGGTCTCCGACCCGGCCGCGGTCCGGGCCGCGATCCGCCCCGGCAGCACGAAGATCGTCTGGGTGGAGACGCCGACCAACCCGCTGCTCGGCATCGCCGACATCGCCGCGCTGGCCGCGGTGGCGCACGACGCCGGCGCGTTGCTGGTGGTCGACAACACCTTCGCCTCGCCGTACCTGCAGCAGCCGATCGCGCACGGCGCGGACGTGGTGGTGCACTCCACCACCAAGTACATCGGCGGGCACTCCGACGTGGTCGGTGGCGCGCTGGTCGCCGCGGACCGGGCGCTCGGCGAGGAACTGCGCTATCACCAGAACGCGATTGGCGCGATCAACGGGCCGTTCGACGCCTGGCTCACCCTGCGCGGCATCAAGACCCTCGTCGTACGGATGGACCGGCACTGCGACAACGCCGAGCGGATCGCCGCGTACCTGGAGGGGCACGCCAAGGTGGCCCAGGTGATCTACCCGGGGCTGGCCTCGCACCCCGGGCACGAGACGGCCGCGAAGCAGATGCGCCGCTTCGGCGGGATGATCTCGTTCCGTGCCGCGGGCGGCGAGGAGCAGGCCGTCGAGGTCTGCAACCGCAGCAAGCTGTTCGTGCTCGCCGAGTCACTGGGCGGCGTGGAGTCCCTGATCGAGCACCCGGGCCGGATGACACACGCGAGTGCTGCCGGCTCGCCGCTTGAAGTTCCCGGGGATCTCGTGCGACTGTCTGTCGGCATCGAGACGGTCGACGACCTGCTCGCCGATCTGGAGCAGGCGCTGGGCTGACCGCTGGCTGGGGAGGGTGGCCGTGCAGGACATCATGCCGACCTGGGTGGGGGCGACCGCGAAACAGATCGCCCGGGGCGTACGCCGGGGCGACGTCTCCGCGACCCAGGTCCTCGCCGACCACCTGGACCACATCTCCCGGGCCGACGCCGACCTCGCCGCGTTCCGCGCGGTCCGCGGTGGCGAGGCGATCACCGAGGCGGAGAAGGTCGACGAGCAGGAGGACCTGGCCAACCTGCCGCTGGCCGGGGTGCCGGTGGCGGTCAAGGAGAACACCGCGGTGGCCGGCATGCCGACCTGGAACGGGTCGGCCGCCTGCCGTACCCCGGTCGCGGAGGCCGACCACGAGGTGGTCCGGCGGTTGCGCGGCGCGGGCGCGGTGATCGTCGGGGTGACCCGGATGCCGGAACTCGGCCTCTGGGCGACCACCGACGACCCCTCGGCCGTCACCCGCAACCCGTGGGACCTCAGCCGGACGCCGGGCGGGTCGTCCGGCGGCGCCGGCGCGGCGGTGGCCGCCGGCATGGTGCCGATCGCGCACGGCAACGACGGGCTCGGCTCGATCCGCATCCCGGCCGCCTGCTGCGGGCTGGTCGGGTTGAAGCCCGGCCGGGGCGTCATCCCGTGCCAGCTCGGCGCGGAGGACTGGTTCGGCCTGACCGAGCACGGCGTGCTGACAGGTACGGTCGCCGACGCGGCGGTGGGTTTCCAGGTGCTCGCCGGGCGCCGGGTCGAGAAGCTGGTCCCGCCGCCGCGGCTGCGGGTGGGCGTCTCGCTGCGCTCCCCGGTCCGCGGCGTCACCCCGGACGAGCCCAACCGGGAGGCGGTGGCCGCCGCCGGGCGGCTGCTCGCCGCTGCCGGGCACGACACCGTGCCCGCCGACCCGGTCTACTCCACCGCGCTCGGCCTGCAGGGAATGGCCACCTGGTTCGCTGCGGCGGCTGCCGACGTCCGGGCCGCCGGGCTGGACCCGCGGGCGTTGCAGCGGCGCAGCCGCCGGCACGTGGCCATGGGCGAGTGGGCGCAGCGGCGCGGGTACGTCCGGGAGGCCGACCGGGCCGCCTGGCGGGAGCGGGCGGTGGGCTTCTTCGCCGACCACTCGGTGGACCTGCTGCTCACCCCGGCGCTGGCCGGCGCCCCGCCCGAGGCGGCGGCCTGGTCGGCGCGCTCCTGGCGGTCCAACGTCGCGGTCAACGTCCGGTACGCCCCGTACGCCGCCCCGTGGAACGTGGCCGGCCTCCCGGCCATCGTGGTGCCGGTCGGGCGCCGCCCGGACGGCCTGCCGGTCGCCGCGCAACTGGTCGGCCCGCCCGGCTCGGAGCTGCTGCTGCTCGGCGTGGCCGGGCAGTTCGAGATGCAGGCCCCGTGGCAGCGGCACGCCCAGGGCTACCCGCGCGTCGGCAGCGGCTCCGCGGCCACCACCTGACCGTCCGCGACGACGAACGCCGGTACCGCCTCGAACGGGGTATCCGATCGGCGGGTGATCGTCTAGCGTGTGCGCTCGCCCCTGCCGCACCCGCCTCCTGGACGGTCGCCATGCTCTGCCGGACCTGCGGGGACACCCTGTCCCCGGTCGCGCCCGAGTGCCCGCGCTGCGACGGCCCACAGGACCGGCGGGCGGTGCTCCCGGGGTTGCCGACGTACCGGGTGCGGGGCATCGGGCTGGCCGCCTCGATCGCGGTGGGCGCGACCGCCGGGGTTTTTCTGCTCACCGCCCTGCTTCCCCTGCTGGGGTGGGCACTGGCCGAGCGGGCCGCCGCCGAGCGACGCTTCGAGCCGCTGCTCGGCCAGGTGCTGGCCGAGCTGGTGGGCAGCCTGCTGTTCGTGCTGGCCTACGTCACGGCGGCCGTCCTGGTGATCATCTGGAGCTGGCGGGCGCGGAAGAACACCGACGCCTTCCCGGGCGCCCTGCCGACGCTGGGCGCGGGCTGGGCAATCGCCGGCTGGCTGGTGCCGTTCGCCAACTTCGTGGTACCGGCCCGGGTGGTGGCCGGCATCGCCCGGGACAGCCTGCCGCGCCGGCGGGCCCCCGCGCTGGTCGCCGTCTGGTGGGCGGCGTGGCTGCTGTTCAGCTTCGGCGAACGGATCGTCGCCCAGGTCGAGCAGCGGCGCAGCGCCGGGCTGGCCGAGGATCCGGTGACCAGCGCCGACTTCCAGGCGTACGCCGACCACTACCGGGACATCCTGGCCGTGCGGCTGGCACCGGCGGTCGCGGGCCTGGTCGCCGCCGTCGCGTTCGCCGTACTGGTCCGGCGGATCTCGGTGGCCCAGCAGGACCGGATCGGCCGGGGCACGCCGGCCTGGCCGGTCATCCCAGGGATGACGCTCCCGCCCGGGGCCGCCGGCCACCCGTTGCCGGTGGTCACGCCGTCGCCGCAGGTGACGGCACCGCACACCCCGGTGTCGCCGCCGGTCCCGCCGGTGGCGGGTGGCACGATCGGGGCATGACGGAACTGGTCGGCCTCGCCGACGTACGGGCCGCGCGGGAGTTGCTCGCCGGGGTCACCCGGACCACCCCGCTGGAGCCCTCCCGGCCGTTGAGCGCGGCCCTCGGCGGGCCGGTGTGGCTGAAGTGCGAGAACCTGCAGCGGGCCGGGTCGTACAAGGTGCGCGGGGCGTACGTGCGGATCTGCCGGCTGTCGGACGAGGAGCGGGGCCGCGGCGTGGTGGCGGCGAGCGCGGGCAACCACGCCCAGGGGGTGGCGCTGGCCGCCGGGCTGGTCGGCACCCACGCCACCGTGTTCATGCCGGTCAACGCGCCGCTGCCCAAGGTGGCCGCCACCAAGGGGTACGGCGCGCAGGTCGAGCTGGTCGGCAACACCGTGGACGAGTCCCTGGTGGCGGCGCAGACGTTCGCCGAGCGGACCGGGGCGGTGCTGATCCACCCGTTCGACCACCGGGACGTGATCGCCGGGCAGGGCACCGTGGCGCTGGAGATCCTCGAACAGTGCCCGGAGGTGCGCACGATCGTCACCGGGGTCGGTGGCGGTGGCCTGGTCTCGGGGATGGCGGTGGCCGCGAAGGCGCTGCGGCCGGACGTACGGGTGATCGGGGTGCAGGCGGCGACCGCGGCGGCCTTCCCGCCCTCGCTGGTGGCCGGCGAACCGGTCCGGCTGCCGGCCTTCTCGACGATCGCCGACGGCATCGCGGTGGGCCGGCCGGGCGACGTCACCTTCACCCATGTGCGGAAGCTGGTCGACGAGATCGTCACCGTCTCCGAGGAGGACATCTCGCGGGCGCTGCTGATGCTGCTGGAGCGCGGCAAGCAGGTGGTGGAGCCGGCCGGGGCGGTCGGGGTGGCCGCGCTGCTGGCCGGGGCGGTGACGGTGGACACGCCGGTGGTGGCGGTGCTCTCCGGCGGCAACATCGACCCGCTGCTCATGCTGCGGGTGATCGAGCACGGACTGGCGGCGGCCGGCCGGTACCTGCGGATCACGGTGCGCTGCTCGGACCGCCCGGGTCAGCTGGCGTCGCTGCTGACCCAGATCGCCGAGCACCGGGCCAACGTGGTCGACGTCGAGCACCAGCGGGCCAACCCGCATCTGCGGCTGGGGGAGGTGGAGGTGGCGCTCTCGGTGGAGACCCGCGGCGTGGAGCACTCCGACACGCTGATCGGTGCCCTGCGGGCCAGCGGCTACCAGGTCTTCGCCGCGCCGGACTGAGCCCGGCCGGGGGGTGTGGTCGCGGCGGTGTGCAGCAGGTGGCGGTGTCCGGGGCTCGGGAAGGCCCGACATGCCGCAAGCTGTCGGAGAGCCACCCTTGACGAAGCGGCGACCGCCCCGGCCGGGAACGGCCGGGGCGGTCGGAAGGTCGCTCAGGGGGCCGACCGGGTCGGTCGTCGGACCCGGGCCTGGGCGCGGGTCCGGGGTGGATCGTCAGCCGGCGAACGGCTCGAACTTGACGATGGTCACCTTGATGTCGGCGCCGCTCGGGGCGGTGTAGGTGCAGGTCTGGCCGGCGCGTCCACCGAGGATCGCCTTGCCCAGCGCCGATTCGGGGCTGTAGACGGTGAGGTCGGTGGTGGACGAGATCTCCCGGGAGCCGAGCAGGAACGTCTCGGTGTCCTCGGTGTCGTCGTCGAAGTAGATGGTCACCACCGTGCCGGGCGCCACCGCGTCGGCGTTCGGCGCCTCGCCCACCTGCGCCGTGCGGAGCAGCTCCTTCAGGTAGAGGATGCGGCCCTCGGCCTTGCCCTGCTCCTCCCGGGCGGCGTGGTATCCGCCGTTCTCGCGCAGGTCGCCCTCCTCGCGGCGGGCGTTGATCTCGGCGGCGATGACGGGCCGGTTGGCGATCAGCTCGTCGAGCTCGCCCTGGAGGCGGTCGTATGCGTCCTGGGACAGCCAGGTGGCGGGCGCCTCGTTGTCATTGGTGGACACCGGCGATCTCCTCGGTAGTACGGACTGGCTGACAGGTGAATCTCCAACCTTACCAGCGCGGACCAGGCCGGGGTGTCGTCGATCACCTCGGGGCGCGGCCCCGCCGGGCCGGTTCGCCGGCCTCCGGAGCGCCGGTCGGTGCGGGGGTCAGTCCGCCGGGCGGCAGCGCAGCACCTCGCCGATGAACGGGCGGGCGGTGGTGGCCACCCGGTGCCGGGTGGTGACGTGGGTGTCGCCGGGGCGGGCTGCCACCGTCACCTCGTCGCGGCCCACCTCGGCGCCGTCGCGGTCGCGGGCGCGCAGCTGGCAGGTCGCCGAGCCACCGGCCGGAACGGTCACCCGGAAGGTCACCTGCACCTGGGAGTCCGTGATGTCGGTGTACGTGATGAGCTGGGGGTCGTAGGCCGGGTCGCCGTACTTCGCGTAGAGCTGCCAGGCGGCCAGCACCAGCCCGGCCAGCAGAGCCACCGCCAGTAGCGCGACGGTCAGCGGGCGGCGGCGGCCGGGTTCCCGGCGGCGGCCGTACCGGCCGGGCGGGAACACCGGCGCGCCCGGGGCAACTGTGGCGTGCGTCTCGTTCACCGGCGGGTATCTCCTGGCGTCGTTGTCGGTGGCATCGGCAAGAATGGCAGAGTCCATCTTCCCAGCCCGGTTCCGTGCCGAGGATGGCAGGTCGGCGTCCCCGCCGACCTGTCACACCGGCAGCCGGGCACCACGGGGGGAGATTCCGGCAGGTCAGCCGGTCGACCCGTACGGGCCTGCCGGCGGGCACAGACGAGGAGCGCCGAAGGTGGCAGAGCAGCTGCGTCTCATGGCGGTGCACGCCCATCCCGACGACGAGTCGAGCAAGGGTGCGGCGACCATGGCGAAATACGTCGCCGAGGGCGTCGACGTCCTGGTCGTCACGTGCACCGGCGGCGAACGGGGCAGCGTGCTCAACCCCAAGATGGACCGGCCGGACGTCTGGGCGAACATCGCCGAGATCCGCCGGGCCGAGATGGACGCCGCCCGGGCGATCCTCGGCGTCGAGCAGGCCTGGCTGGGTTTCGTGGACTCCGGGCTGCCCGAGGGCGACCCGCTGCCGCCGCTGCCCGACGGGTGCTTCGCGCTCCAGGACGTCGAGGTGGCCGCCGCCCCGCTGGTGCGGCTGATGCGCCAGTTCCGCCCGCACGTCGTCACCACGTACGACGAGGAGGGCGGCTACCCGCACCCGGACCACATCATGACCCACAAGGTCAGCGTCGCGGCCTTCGAGGCAGCCGGCGACCCGGAGCGCCACCCCGAGCTGGGTGAGCCGTGGCAGCCGCTCAAGCTCTACTACGACATCGGCTTCTCCCGCGGCAAGATCATGGCGCTGCACGAGGCGATGCTCGCGGCCGGCGGCGAGTCGCCGTACGAAGACTGGCTCAAGCGCTGGGACGACCGCCCGGACAAGGGCCCCCGGATCACCACCCGGGTCGAGTGCGCGGAGTACTTCCCGGTCCGCGACGACGCGCTGCGCGCGCACGCCACCCAGATCGACCCGGACGGCTTCTGGTTCCACGTGCCGATGGAGTTGCAGCGGCGGGCCTGGCCCACGGAGGACTTCCAGCTCGCCCGCTCGGTGGTCGACAGCCCGCTGCCCGAGTCGGATCTCTTCGCCGGGGTGCGCGAGACGGCCCATGCCCGCTGATCCGGGCAAGGGCTACGCTGAAAGCCCACCGCACATCGGAGAACCACCATGCTGACCGCCGCCCAGGTGCTCGCGCAGAACAACTTCGGCGACACCCGTACGGGTGGTCTGGCCGGGCCGATGGGGCTGTTCCTCATCATTCTCCTGGCCACCGCCACCGTCCTGCTGATCCGCAACATGAACGCGCGGCTGCGTCGGCTGCCCGACCGGTTCCCGGCGTCGGGACGGCCGACCGGTGCCGGCGGGGCCGACCTGGAGGCCACCGATCCGACGGACGGGACGTTCACGCAGGAATCCGCGCCGAACGGGCCCAACGGCCCCCAGCAGCGCCGAAACGGGTAGTCGGCGCGTGATTCACGCTGATCCCGGTCGTTGCCCCCTGTTGCGGCCACCGGGATTGGCTTAGCCTTCCGCCGGGGGGACCAAAAGTCCTCGGGCCGTGCGCGGAAGGGGGCGCCGATGAACGGCACAGCTTCGGCCGTCCCGCGGCCGACGGGCGGAGTGGCCCGGTGACGTCCGGCAGCACGGGCGACGAGCCCGGCCCGGTGACGTCCGGCGATGCCGGCGACCCGCCCGATCGGCTCGACGAGGGCGGGGTCCAGGCGCGAGCGCACCTGCTGACCCTCGCCGTCGCCCTGACCGCCCTGGCCGCCACGGTGGTGGGGCTGACCGTGCCGGCGTCCCTCCCGCCCGACGACCCGATCCCGGCGGTCGCCCGCTTCGGCCTCGCGGTGGGGGCCTTCGCGCTGGCCCAGCTCGCCCGGCTGCGGTTCCGCACCGCCGCCGGGATGGTGAGCATCACCTGGGGCGAGGCGGCCCTGATCGTCTGCCTCTACCTGGTGCCCGCCGGCTGGCTGCCGGCGGCGGCGCTGCTCGGCACCGGCCTGGCCTGGACGGCGATGTCGGTGCTGGCCGACCGCCGACCGGCCGTGGAGATCGTGCGCATCACGGCCTCGCTCACCGCCGCCACCGCGCTGGCCGCGACGGTCGCCACCGCCCTGGGCCAACCGCTGCTGGCCGCGCCCACCCCCGGGCTGGCCCTCGCCCTGGCCGCCGGATCGGTGACGTACCTGCTGGTCACGGCGTGGCTGGGCGGGGCCCAGCTCGCGTTGCGGCACGGCGTGCCGATGGGCCCGCCGCTGCTCGTCGCGCTGCGCGGCAAGCTGCTGATGTTCGTCGGCAACGTCGCCGTCGGCCTGGTCGTGGTGGCCCTGCTGGAGATCGACCCCCGCTGGCTGCTGCTCCTGCCGCCGCCGCTGTGGCTGCTGCAGCAGACCTACCGGCACCGGCTCCGGGCGGACCAGGAACGCCGGACCTGGCGGGCCTTCGCCGACGCCACCGCCGCCCTCAACCAGCTCGACGAGCGGGGGGTGGCCGGCGCCGCGGTGGCCGGCGCGCTCGGCCTGTTCGGCGCGGAGACGGTCGACGTGGCGGTGGCCCGGGTCGACGGCAGCTGGTGGCGCTACCGGATGGACGCCAGCGGCCGGCTGCGCGACCGGGCGATCGACCCGCCCGGCCGCGCCGAGCCGGGGCCGCACGAGCTGGTCCGGGCGCTCGTCGTGGGAGACACCACGGTCGGCGCGCTGCGGGTCCGGTTCCCCCGCTCGGGGCCGCCGGGCGAGCGGGAGCGGGACGCGCTGGCCGCGTTCGGGGACGCCCTCGCCGCCGCGCTGCACGACGCCGCCACCCACGCCGAGCTGCGCCTGGTCACCGCGCAGTCGTCGTACGACGCGGTGCACGATCCGCTGACCGGGCTGGTGAACCGGCGGGCCATGCTGGAGCGGGGCGACGAGGCGCTGCGCCGGCTCGCCCACGGCCAGCCGGTGGCCCTGCTGCTGCTGGACGTGAACCAGTTCAAGGAGGTCAACGACACCCTCGGCCACGCGGCCGGCGACCAGCTGCTGCGGTTGACCGCCGCCCGGCTGGGCGCCATCGCCCGCCCCGGCGACCTGCTCGGCCGGCTCGGCGGCGACGAGTTCGCCCTGCTGGTGACCTCGGTGCCGGCGGTCGGGGACCGGGCCGCCCCGCTGACGTACGCGCTGCGCACGGCCCGCGAGATCGCCGAGCGACTGGCCGCGCCGACCGAGGTGGCCGGGCTGCGGATGTCGGTCGAGGTCGCCGTCGGGGTGGTGGTCGCCGACGCCGGCGCCGCCGACCTGACCGAGCTGCTGCGCCGGGCCGACATCGCCATGTACCAGGCCAAGGAGGGCGGTGGCAGCGTCGCCGCGTACGACAGCGCCCGGGACGACGCCAGCACCGACCAGCTCGCGCTGCTGGCCGAGCTGCGCGAGGCGCTGGCGGCCGACGACCAGCTGGTGCTGGCCCTGCAACCCGCCGTCGACCTGGCCACCGGCGCGCCGACCGGGGTGGAGGCGCTGATCCGGTGGCGGCATCCCAGGCGGGGCCTGCTCAACCCGGCCGACTTCATCCGGCCGGTGGAGAACAGCGAACAGCTCGGCGCCTTCACCCGGTACGTGCTGGACAAGGCGCTGTCGGTGGCCGCCGAGTGGGCCCGGCAGGGGCTCGACGTGCCGATCTCGGTGAACCTGTCGGCGCGCAGCCTGCTCGACCGGTCCCTGCCCGCCGAGATCGCCGACGCGCTGCGCCGGCACCAGGTGCCGCCGCGCCGGCTGGTCCTGGAGATCACCGAGACGGTGGTGATGAGCGAGCTGGAGGTCATCGACGAGGTGCTGGCCACGCTCCGGTCGATGGGCGTGCAACTGGCCGTGGACGACTTCGGGACCGGCTTCTCGTCGTTGACGTTCCTCACCCGGATCGCGGTCGACGAGTTGAAGGTCGACCGCTCCTTCGTGATCCGGATGGCCGACTCGCCGGAGGCGGCGGCGATCGTCCGGACCACCGTGGGCCTCGCCCACGAGCTGGGGTTGCGGGTGGTGGCCGAGGGGGTGGAGACGGCCGAGCAGCGGCTCACCCTGGCCGAGCTGGGCTGCACGGCGGCCCAGGGGTACCACTTCTTCAAGCCGATGCCGGCCGACAAGATCGGCGCGGTGCTGGGCACGCTGCGCGACTCGGCGGCGTCCAACGTGTTTCCGCTGCGCGCAGACGGCGCCTGAGCCGGGTCCGGTCCCACCGGCGGCGGGCCGCCCGCCTGGATATGGTCGTCGGGTGAACCGACTCGCCGACGCCACCTCGCCGTACCTCCTTCAGCACGCGGACAACCCGGTCGACTGGTGGCCGTGGTGCGCGGAGGCGTTCGCCGAGGCGAAGCGCCGGGACGTGCCGGTGCTCATCTCGGTCGGCTACGCCGCCTGCCACTGGTGCCACGTGATGGCCCACGAGTCGTTCGAGCACGAGCAGGTCGGCGCGGTGCTGAACGACAACTTCGTCTCGATCAAGGTGGACCGGGAGGAGCGGCCGGACGTCGACGCGGTGTACATGACCGCGACCCAGGCGATGACCGGGCAGGGCGGCTGGCCGATGACGGTCTTCGCCACCCCGGACGGCACCCCGTTCTTCTGCGGCACGTACTTTCCCCGGCCGAACTTCCTGCGGCTGCTGGAGTCGGTCACCGCCGCCTGGCGGGACCAGCGGGAGGCGGTGCTGCGCCAGGGCGCCGCGGTGGTCGAGGCGATCGGCGGCGCGCAGGCCGTGGGCGGCCCCACCGCCCCGCTCACCGCCGAACTGCTCGATGCCGCCGCCGACCAGCTCGCCGGGGAGTACGACGAGACGAACGGCGGCTTCGGCGGCGACCCGAAGTTCCCACCGCACATGAACCTGCTGTTCCTGCTGCGCCACCACCGGCGCACCGGTTCGGCGCGCAGCCTGGAGATCGTCCGGCACACCGCCGAGGCGATGGCCCGCGGCGGCATCTACGACCAGCTGGCCAGCGGTTTCGCCCGCTACTCCGTGGACGGGCACTGGACCGTGCCGCACTTCGAGAAGATGCTCTACGACAACGCCCTGCTGCTGCGGGTCTACACCCAGCTGTGGCGGCTCACCGGCGACCGGCTGGCCCGCCGGGTGGCCCGGGACGTCGTCCGGTTCCTCGCCGACGAGCTGCACCGGGCGGGGGAGGGCTTCGCCTCGGCGTTGGACGCCGACACCGAGGGCGTGGAGGGGCTCACCTACTCGTGGACCCCGGCGCAGCTGGTCGAGGCGCTCGGCGAGGAGGACGGCCGCTGGGCCGCCGACCTGTTCGGGGTGACCGACCAGGGCACCTTTGAGCACGGCACCAGCGTGCTCCGGCTGGCCCGGGACGTCGACGACGCCGACCCGGCGGTCCGGGCCCGCTGGCAGGACGTGGTCGGCCGGCTGCTGGCCGCCCGGGACGCCCGCCCCCAGCCGGCCCGCGACGACAAGGTGGTGGCCGCCTGGAACGGCCTGGCGATCACCGCGATCGCCGAGTTCCTCCAGGTCGCCGCGCTCTACGAGGATCCGGCGGCGGAGGACGCCAACCTGATGGACGGGGTCGCCATCGTCGCCGACGGGGCGATGCGGGACGCCGCCGAGCACCTGGCCCGGGTGCACCTGGTGGACGGGCGGCTGCGCCGGGCCTCCCGGGACGGGCAGGTCGGCGAGCCGGCCGGGGTGCTGGAGGACCACGGGGACGTGGCGGAGGCGTTCTGCGCCCTGCACCAGCTCACCGGCGAGGGGCGCTGGCTGGAGCTGGCCGGGCAGCTGCTGGACACCGCGCTGGCCCGGTTCGCCGCCCCGGGCGGCGGCTTCTACGACACCGCCGACGACGCGGAGCAACTGGTGGCCCGGCCGGCCGACCCGACGGACAACGCCACCCCGTCCGGCCGGTCGGCGATCGCGGCGGCGCTGGTGGCGTACGCGGCGCTGACCGGTGAGACGCGCTACCGGGAGGCTGCGGAGGCCGCCCTGTCGACCGTCGCGCCGATCGTCGGGCGGCACGCCCGGTTCACCGGGTACGCGGCCATGGTCGGCGAGGCGCTGCTCTCCGGGCCGTACGAGATCGCGGTGGCCACCGACGGCGACCCGGCGGCGGATCCGCTGGTCGCCGCCGCGCACCGGCACGCCCCGCCCGGCGCGGTGGTGGTGGCCGGCCGCCCGGACCAGCCCGGCGTGCCGCTGCTGGCCGACCGGCCGCTGGTCGACGGGCGGCCCACCGCGTACGTCTGCCGGGGTTTCGTCTGCCAGCGGCCGGTGACCTCGGTCGACGACCTGGTGGCCCAGTTGCGCTGACCGCCCGCGGCCGCGTCCCGGGGCGTGGACCTCGCGGCCGGGCCGGCCCGCGGCCCGGATAGGCTGGCGGCGCTATGGATTCCCGTACCGGTCTGCCCGTCGTCGGCATGGTGGGCGGGGGCCAGCTGGCCCGGATGACCCACCAGGCCGCCATCGCCCTCGGCCAGTCACTGCGCGTGCTGGCGCTCGCCCCCGACGACGGCGCCGCCCTGGTCGCCGCCGACGTGCAGTACGGCGACCACACCGACCTGGCCGCCCTGCGCACCTTCGCCAAGGGCTGTGACGTGGTCACCTTCGACCACGAGCAGGTGCCGAACGCGCACATCCGAGCGCTCGCCGAGGAGGGCGTGCGGCTCTTCCCACCGGCCGAGGCGCTGGTGCACGCGCAGGACAAGCGGGTCATGCGGGAGCGGCTGGGCGAGCTGGGCGCGCCGATCCCGGCCTGGCGTCCGGTGGAGCGCCCCGCCGACCTGGTCGCCTTCGGTGACGAGACCGGCTGGCCGGTGGTGCTCAAGGCGGCCCGGGGTGGCTACGACGGCCGGGGTGTGTGGCTGGTTGGCGACGCGGGGCAGGCCGCCGAGCTGGCCGGCACGCTGCTCGCCGGCGGCAGCTCGCTGATCGTCGAGGAGCGGGTGGCGCTGCGCCGGGAGCTGGCCGTGCAGGTGGCCCGCTCGCCGTTCGGGCAGGTCGCGGCGTACCCGGTGGTGGAGACCGTGCAGCGGGACGGCATCTGCGTCGAGGTGCTGGCCCCCGCGCCCGACCTGCCGGAGGAGTTGGCGGTCGCCGCCCAGCAGCTCGCCATCGACCTGGCCACCGGGCTCGGCGTGGTCGGCCTGCTGGCCGTGGAGCTGTTCGAGACGCCAGCCGGGCTGGTGGTGAACGAGCTGGCCATGCGCCCGCACAACTCCGGGCACTGGACCATCGAGGGGGCCCGGACCTCGCAGTTCGAGCAGCACCTGCGGGCGGTGCTCGACTACCCGATGGGGGACACCGCGCTGACCGCGCCGGTGGTGGTGATGGCGAACGTCCTCGGCGGCGAGCCCGGCGGGATGTCCATCGACGAGCGGCTGCACCACCTGTTCGCCGCCGAGCCGGGCGCCAAGGTCCACCTGTACGGCAAGCAGGTGCGCCCCGGCCGGAAGATCGGGCACGTGACGGTGCTCGGTGACGACCTGGACGACGTACGGGCGCGGGCCGCGCGGGCCGCCCGCTGGCTGCGTGAGGGGCACGAGTGACGGACCGGGCTGGCACGGACGGGCGGCGGGCCGGCACGGCCACCGTCGGGCTGATCATGGGCAGCGACTCGGACTGGCCGACCATGCGGGCGGCCGCCGGGGCGCTCGACGAGTTCGACGTCTCCTACGAGGTCCAGGTGATCTCCGCGCACCGGACCCCGGTCAAGATGATCGAGTACGGTCGGGCCGCCGCCGGCCGAGGCCTGAAGGTGATCATTGCCGGCGCCGGTGGCGCCGCCGCGCTGCCCGGCATGGTCGCCTCGGTCACGCCACTGCCGGTGATCGGCGTACCGGTGCCGCTGAAGCACCTGGATGGCATGGATTCGCTGCTGTCCATCGTGCAGATGCCGGCCGGGGTGCCGGTGGCCACCGTCTCCATCGGCAACGCCCGCAACGCCGGGCTGCTGGCGGTCCGGATCCTGGCCGCCGCCGACCCGGAACTGCTGGACCGGATGACGGCCTACCAGGCCGACCTGGAGGAACTCGTCGCCGAAAAGGATGCCGCCCTCCGCGCCTCCCTGACGTGACCGGTCCGGCGCGCCCGAGCGGCGCGGTGACCACGCGGCGCGGTGACCACGCGGCGCGGTGACCAAGGGGCACGGCGGCACGGCGCCGCGATGACCAGGCGGTCCGCTGATTGCGGTGAGTGAAGGTGGCAGCCCGCCATCGCCGCCAGCACTGAATGTAATCACGCTCCGGCGTAGCGGTCCTGCATTGCTTCCCTTTGCTCTGCTTCCCCCGGCGCAACACCGGCTTGAACTGCTATTCCTGTAGAGGCGGGCGCCCCGGCCGGCACCGGCTCCGCAACCTTCCGTAACTGTTGCGTGGGTTGTAGCAGAGCAAAGCGGCGGAGGGGCCTCGTCGGTCGGTGCCGCCCCACCACGGAGAGTGGCCACGATGGGCCGTTCCGCCGCGTGGTTTGCCCCCGCCGACCGGAAGCGGAGCGGCGTGGCGTCGGGGCGGAGTCGGGGGCGGAGCGGGGCGGATCAGCGCATGCCGCGCAGTGCCGTCTGGAGCCGCTCCTGCGCCCGGCGGCGGCGCTCGTTGCTCGCGCCGAGCACCAGCAGCACGAACCCGACGGGGATCATGACCAGCCACGGGCCGAGGCTGAACAGCGCGTGTACCGCGGCGATCGCGGTCACCGCGGCGCCCACGATCACCGGCGCCTGCTGCCGGCTGACCGATCCGAAGATCAGCACGGCGACGGCGCCGAGCAGCAGCAGCACCTGCCGCAGCATGCTGGAGTCGGTGGCCAGCACGATCGCCAGCGTGGGCACGAACGCGGTGACCAGGGCCGGGCCGTACGCCGCCCAGCTGCTCAGGTCGGGGCGGTGCCGCAGCTCGAGCACGCCGACCAGCAGGGCGAGCGCCGCGAACGGCAGGGTGTACGCCTCCGGCAGCGCCACGTCGGCGACCCGCATCAGGATCCACCACGCGCTGATCTCGCAGAACACCACCGACCAGAAGAGGACCCGCCGCTCCACGGGCCGGCGGCCGGGCCGGGTCGCCGCCACCCCGAGCACCGCACCCCAGGCGGCGAGCAGGGCGGCGATGTGCCGGGGTGAGTCGAAGGCCAACGCCAGCGCGATGAGCGCGGCGGCGTACCCGCTCCACTCGACGGTGGCGGCCTCCCGCTGCGCCTCGGGACGCCGCAGCCGGGGCAGGGTCGCCGCGAAGACCTGGAGTACGGCGCCGACCGCCAGCACCCCGAACGCCGACCAGACGGCCGCCAGGCCGGCGACCAGGCCGAGGGTGAGCACGAACAGTTGGGCCATCAGCGAGGCGAACAGCCAGCCCAGGATGCGGGCCCGCTGGGTGGTGCCGAAGAGCGCGGCGACGGTGCCGACGCCGACCGCGCCGCCGAGGGTGAACAGGGTCAGCTCCCGGGTGGCGAGGCTGCCGGCCAGACCGGCGCCCCCGGCGGCCAGCCCGATCCCGAAGACCAGCACCCGGGCCAGCCGTACCGCCCGGGCCGGTTCCACCAGGGGCGGCGGGAAGGTCAGCGCCAGCCCCAGCATCGCGATGGTGAAGACGGCGAGCCCGGCCAGCGCGCTGTCCGGCCAGCCGTGGCCCAACGCGATCGGGGTGATCAGCAGCGTCACCGCCGCCCCGGGCAGCACCACCGGCACGGCCCGGGACCGCCGGCCGCCGCTGAACCCGGTGGCCGCCAGCGCGGCGGTGACCGTCAACAGCAGAGCGGTCAGCACATGGGTGGCGTCCACCGCCCCGGCCGGCGGGGTGAGCAGCTGCGGGGGTGGCCCCTGCCAGACCCGGGTCAGGCACCGGTACGGGTCGACCAGCGCGACGACCAGCGCCGGCGCGATCGAGGCCAGGGCGAGCGCGGTCGGCGCCACGGCCGCGGCGAGCGCGCCGGCGGCGGGGCTGACCCGCCAGCGCCGCCCGGAGCCGTCGTCGGGCAGCCGGCGCAGCGCCCCGTCCCACAGCACCGACCAGCGGCGGACCGGTTGCGCCGAGCCGACCGGTGGTTCGGTGGCGCCGCGGACCAGCTCGGCGAGCACCCCGAGCAGCGCGGCGGCGGCCGCGTAGACGCCGGCGGGCAGGCCGGTGAAGATCGCGGCGACCGCGCTGATCGTCGCGGCGCCCACCACGCCGACGCTGGCGTACCCCAGGTATTGCGGGACCCGCTGGCGGACCGCGGCGATCCCGGCCAGGCCCAGGCTGGAGGCGGCGAGCGCGGCGGTCAGCAGCACCGACGGTGGGTGGCCGAACTGGGCCGCCAGGGCCGCCACCGCGCCCGGGAAGGCGAGGATCGCGGCGCCGGTGGCCGCCCCGCCGATCTGCACGAGGTGCGGCGGCATTCCGTCGGTCTCCACGTCCTCGACCAGCGGGACGGCCAGGGACCGGGCCAGCGCGGCGACCGCCGCGCCGATCAGGGCGATGCTGCCGAGCGCCAGCGCGGTGGTCCACGGCCGGACCAGGCCGGCTCCGGCCGCGTGCAGGGCGACCGCGCCGGCCACCACGGCCCGGGAGAGCCCGGCCCGGGCGTCGACCGAGGCCGCCGCGGCCGTACCGAAGGCGGTGGCCACCGCCGCGCCCAGCAGCACCGGCGACCACCAGGGCAGGTCGAACGCGGCCGGCGCGCCGATGGTGGCGAGCACCACGGCCACCCCGGCGACGTCGTACCGCCAGGGCGCGGGCAGCAGGATGCCCGCGGTGAGCGCGAGCAACGCCAGCGCGACCGGCGCCTGCCAGGTCGACCCGCCGGTCGGCGCGGACGGCCAGCCGCTGAGGTCGCCGCCCCAGATCGGGCCGGGGGTGGCCAGCACCCCGAGACCGCCGCGCAGCGCCGGCCAGGCGGCCAGCAGGCCGATCAGCACGCCACCGGCGGCGATGCCGAGGGTCGGCCCGCGCCGCCACTCCTCCGGCAGCGCGCGGGCGGCCACCCCCACCACGAGGACCAGCGCGGCGGCCACCGCCAGCTGCCCGCCGGGGGTGAGCACGGCGGCGACTCGGGCCAGGGTGGCGATGAGGGCGGCGGTGGCCGCCGCGGCAGCCAGGTCGGAGCCGTCGAGGGTCAGGTCCGAGCGGCGGCCCGCGTCGATCGACGGGGCGAAGACGAGCAGTACCGCCGCGACCAGGATCAGCGCGCCCACCCAGGCGTCGGCGACTGTGGCTCCCGGGGCGCCGAAGGCGGCGGCGGTGACGGCCAGCGCGCCGAGGGCGGTGCCCGTGGTCAGCGGCGGGCTGACGTGCCGCTGCGACACCTGCACGAGCGTCGTGTAGCCGAGGGTGGCGCAGACGGCCAGGAAGCTGGCCGCCAGGATCGGGACGGTCAGCTCGCGGAGGCCGGCCGGCGTCGACGCCGGACCGGCCGGCATGGTCGCGGCCACGAACGCGGCGACGGCGCCGGGGAGCGCGAACGCGGCGCCGCCGGCCGCCCAGGCGGCCAGGGTGTCCGCCCCGGCCGGGGCGAGGCGGATCCGCGGGGCGACCGCCACCAGCATCCCGGCGGCGCAGAGGACCAGCAGCACCGCGCAGGCCAGCGCCGGGCGGGCGGCGGCCGCGCCGGCGCCGATCAGCCCCACCGCGGTGGCGCTGAGCGCGTGCGCCCGAGCGGCCCGGACGGTCGGCGCGGAGAGCCCGGCCGCGCCGATGCCGACCGCGGCCAGCACCATGGGCCACGGCGCCGCCGCCCAGCCGAGCGCGAACGACGCCGGTACGGCCAGCGCCGTCAACGCGGCGCCCACCACCGCGAACTCGCGCCGCATCTCGGCCGGCAGGGCCAGCACCGCGGCGACGGTGAGCAGGAAGGCGCTGGCGGCTAGCTGCCACGCGGCGGGGCCCACCGCGGCGGCCAGCTCGGCCGGGTAGCGGTCCAGGTCCGCCGTCCACGCCGGCAGCGCGGCCCGGGCCGGGGCGAGGCCGGCGCGCAGCGCCCCACCGGCCACCACCAGGCCGCTGACCGTCAGCGCGGCGGCCGAGGCGAGCTGGGGCCCGCGCCGGGCCGCCGGCGGCACCGCCCGCACGGCCAGGCCGACGACGGTGATCACCGCGGCGATGAGCACCAGGGCGCGGCCGGGGAAGGCCACCGAGGCGACCCGGCCCAGCGCGCCGATCACGGCGAGGGTGAGGATGCCGGCGCCGACGTCCGGCAGTGGCGGCTGGCGCAGCGTCAGCGTGCCGGCCAGGGTCACCCCGGCGGCCAGCAGCAGGACCGCGCCGGCGCCGGTCGCGTCGGGGACGGTGGCCGCGCGGAGCAGCGCGGTGACCGCGTACGCGAGGGCGACGGCCACCGCGACGCCGTGCAGCAGGAAGGTCAGCTCGCGCAGCCAGGGCACCGGGCGGGGCGACTGGCCAGCCGCCGGCCTGGCGGCCTGCCCGGCGAGGACCTCGCCGGCCTCCTCCGGGGCGCTCTCCGGGCGGCCCGCGTCGTCTCGCCGGGGCGCGGGCCGCGCTGCGGCGGGCGGGCCGTCCGGCAGGTCCCGCCGGACCGGTCGCTCGACCATGAGACCGGTACGGGCCAGCGCGAGGTCCAGCACGGCCACCGCGGTCAGCACCAGGGCCCAGCCGGTCGGGCCGGTGATCCGGTCGTGGGCGAGCAGGGGCAGCACCGGCTGGGCGGCGAGCACGGCGGCGAACCGGGGTGCCCGCAGCCCGGTGAACAGGGCGTATCCGACGGCGACCACGGCGGTGACGGCGAAGATGGAGCCGGCGAACACGGCGCCGGAGGCGCCACCCCCGCCGATCCGGTCCACCGCCCAGAGCGCGTACCCGGCCAGCGGCACCAGCAGCAGGCCGACCGCGGCGATCGTCTCGGCGGTGGAGGTCAGCCCCCGGCGGGCCAGCGCCGGTGGGACGACCAGCATCAGCGCCGTGGCGACGAGCAGCACCGCGAGCCGGGCCAGCGCGTCCAGCGAGCTGGTGGCGACGGCGGCGAACACCACGGCCGCCACGGCCAGCAGCAGCGC
Source organism: Micromonospora sp. NPDC050686 (assembly GCF_040654475.1). Classification (NCBI taxonomy): domain Bacteria; kingdom Bacillati; phylum Actinomycetota; class Actinomycetes; order Micromonosporales; family Micromonosporaceae; genus Micromonospora; species Micromonospora sp. NPDC050686. The sequence continues at coordinate 39,427 of NZ_JBFAID010000042.1, read as the reverse complement.
GCCGAGCCCGAGCGGGATGTTCTGCACCTCGCGGGACGAGGCCTCCGGCGGGTGCTCGGGGTCGTCCGCGTCGAGCCAGGTCGCCGACCGCGGCGGCGGGGGTGGTGGCTGCGGCGGGGTGTTCTGCCGGGGGACCCGGGGCGGCGCGCCGGTGGCGGCGGTCGGCGGGCGCCGGCCGGGCCTACGGCGCAGCACCCGGCGGGGCCGGGTGGCCTGCCCGACCCGTTCCTCGCCGGCGTGCGCGAGGATGTCCCGCTGGAAGAGCGCGGCCTGCATCTTGGCGGCGATCTGCCGCTGCTCCTTGGCGATGGCGGCGTCGCGCGCCTTCATCTCCGCGATCGAGCGCTCGATCTCCGCCAGTTGCTCGGCCCACTGTGGCTGCGCGGCGCCGCAGTGTGGGCACGTGGGGGCGGGGTTGATGCCCCGGCCGCACGAGGAGCAATGAAAGCTCTCCACCAAACCCCTCCACCCGGCTGGACCGCACTGTGGACTTCCACTGTCGAAGCATGCCCAATGCCGGCGCGGATTTCGACCGTTGGCACTCTCCGGACACCGACCAATAGGAAACGGCCGGCCGCGGAGCAGTTCCGCGGCCGGCCGTCGCCGGTGGTTCGCCGGGGTCAGGGGCGGCCCATGCCGCGGAACTCCCAGCCGGCCTGGGCCCAGAGGGTGGCGTCGAGGCAGTTGCGGCCGTCGACCACCCGGCGTCCGGCGACCAGTTCGCCGAGGGCGACCGGGTCGGCGTTGCGGAAGTCGGCCCACTCGGTCAGCACGCAGACCAGGTCGGCGCCGGTGACCGCGTCGGTCATGCTCTCCTCGTAGGTCAGCTCCGGCATCGCCCGCCGCGCGTTCCCGGTGCCCTCCGGGTCGAAGACGTGGACGTCGGCGCCGGCCTTGTGCAGCAGGCCGGCGACGGCGAGGGCCGGGGCGTCGCGTACGTCGTCGGTGTTCGGCTTGAAGGTGGCGCCCAGCACGGCGATCCGGGTGCCGGAGAAGTCCGGGCCGGCCGGGCCGGCGCGGCGGCCGAGCAGGTCGGCGGCGAGCTGGACCACCCGGGTACGCCGGCGGAGGTTGATCAGGTCGACCTCGTGCAGGAAGCGCAGCGCCTCGCCGGCGCCCAGCTCCTGGGCGCGGGCCTGGAAGGCGCGGATGTCCTTGGGCAGGCAGGCGCCGCCGAAGCCGAGGCCGGCCTGGAGGAACCGGTTGCCGATGCGCGGGTCGTAGCCGATGGCCCGGGCGAGCTGGGTGACGTCGCCCCCGGCGGCCTCGCAGACCTCGGCCATCGCGTTGATGAACGAGATCTTGGTGGCCAGGAAGGCGTTCGCGGCGACCTTGACCAGTTCGGCGGTGGCGAAGTCGGTCACCACGAGCGGGACCTCGCGGTCCTCGGTGGCGGCGAGGTCGAACACGCCCTTGTGGGCGGCGTACAGCATGCCGTTGGCCCACTCGCTCTTGACGCCGACGACGATGCGGTTCGGCCGCAGCACGTCGTCGACGGCGAAGCCCTCCTGGAGGAACTCCGGGCTCCAGGCCACCTCGACGCCCAGGTCGGCCGGGGTGTGCTTGCCGACCAGCTGCTCGACCCACTCGGCGGTGCCGACCGGCACGGTGGACTTACCGACGATCAGGGCCTTGCGGGTCAGGTGCTGGGCCAGCCCGGTGACGGACGCCTCGACGTACGACAGGTCGGCGCCCATCCCGTCGGCCCGCTGGGGGGTGCCGACGCAGATGAAGTGCACGTCACCGAAGTCGGCGGTCTCCTTGATGTCGGTGCTGAACCGCAGCCGGCCGGCGGCCAGGTTGCGCCGCAGCAGCTCGTCCAGGCCCGGCTCGTGGATCGGCACCTCGCCGGCGTTCAGCTTGGCGATCTTCTCGGCGTCGACGTCGAAACCGAGGACGTCGTAGCCGAGCTCGGCGTAGCAGATGGCGTACGTCGCGCCAAGGTATCCGGTGCCGAGGAAGGTCACCCGGGGCCGTTGCGCGCCCGAAGGCGGGCTCACCGCGGCGATGGCCGGTACCGGCTGGCTGTTCGGGTACGGGATCGTCACGCCTGTTTTCTCCGCTCGCGCTGGCGGCGCCTCGTCGCGTCGCAATCGGCCCCGTCGTCTGGCTGGACGCCGAGGGGGGATTCCTGTCCTTCTGATGATCGCCGGTCGGCTTCGACGCTTATCATGCACGAGCCTACGCGGCGGTAAGGGCCGCCTGAACGCTGGTCGCTATCCTTCATCTGCGCGGTCAGCGGTCAGGTGACGCCTTCAGACTGCGCATGATAGCGGTGAAGGGGAGGGGCCAGATGCCCGCAGAGGAGTCGTTCGACGTCTACCGACTGCCGGAGGAGCACGAAGCGATCCGGGAGGCGGTCCGGGAGGTCTGCACGGCGAAGGTTGCCCCGAACGCCGCCGAGGCGGACGAGACCGGTGAGTTCCCCAAGGCGTCGTACGACGCCCTGCGGGCCGCCGACTTCCACGCCCCGCACGTTCCCGTCGAGTACGGCGGCGCGGGCGCGGACGCCCTGGCCACGGCCATCGTGATCGAGGAGGTGGCCCGGGCCTGCGCCTCGTCCTCGCTGATCCCGGCGGTGAACAAGCTGGGCACGATGCCGCTGATCCTGGCCGGCTCGGCGGAGCTCAAGCGCCGGTACCTGACCCCGGTGGCGTCCGGCGACGCGATGTTCTCGTACTGCCTGTCGGAGCCCGAGGCGGGCAGCGACGCCGCCTCGATGACCACCCGGGCGGTGCGGGACGGCGACCACTGGGTGCTCAACGGCGTCAAACGGTGGATCACAAATGCCGGGGTGTCGGAGTACTACACGGTTTTCGCTGTGACCGATTCCACAGCCCGGTCCCGGGGGATCTCGGCTTTCGTGGTGGAGAAGTCCGACCCGGGGGTCAGCTTCGGCGCGCCGGAGAAGAAGCTCGGCATCAAGGGCTCACCGACCCGCGAGGTCTACCTCGACAACGTGCGGATCCCGGCCGACCGGATGATCGGCGCCGAGGGCAGCGGCTTCGCCACCGCGATGCGGACCCTGGACCACACCCGGGTCACCATCGCCGCGCAGGCGATCGGCATCGCGCAGGGCGCGCTGGACTACGCCAAGGGGTACATCCAGGAGCGCAAGCAGTTCGGCAAGCCGGTCGCCGAGTTCCAGGGCGTGCAGTTCATGCTGGCCGACATGGGCATGAAGCTGGAGGCGGCCCGGCAGCTGACGTACGCGGCGGCCGGGAAGTCCGAGCGCGGCGACGCCGACCTGACCTACTTCGGCGCCGCGGCGAAGTGCTTCGCCTCGGACGCCGCGATGGAGATCACCACCGACGCCGTGCAGTTGCTCGGTGGCTACGGCTACACCCGGGACTACCCGGTCGAGCGGATGATGCGGGACGCGAAGATCACCCAGATCTACGAGGGCACCAACCAGGTGCAGCGCATCGTGATGGCGCGTCAGTTGCTCAAGGGCTGACCCGGTAGGGGGCGGGCCGGTCGGTCCGGCCCGCCCGCGGGGCAACCGGATCTAGAGGGTGCCGTCCGACCTGGTCGTGGAGCGTGGGGGCGCGGTCCACGGCGACTCGCCGGTGCGGCGGGGCAGGGGCTCGGTGGGGGTCGTCGGGTCCGGGTAGCCGAGGGTCGGCGGCGGGGTCTCCCGGTCGGCCGTGCCGGTGGACGGCGGCCAGTCGCTCAGCGAGAAGGTGTTCTCGATCGGCTCGTCGTTCGCCGGGGTCAGCTCCGCCCCGGCGGTCGCCGCCGGCCACTGCCGCCACCGCTGCCCGCTGAACGCGGCGAGCAGCAGCAGGACGCCGATCAGGAACAGGGTGCCGTTCTCGACCGGCAGGAGCAGCGGCAGGGGGTCGCCGAGCACCTTCCAGCCCTCCGGGACGCGGTCGCGCACGGTGAACGGCGCGAGGAACATCCCGACGTACGGAACGATGAGCAGCAGCCCGGCGACGACCGGCCCGGCGGGGGAGACCCGCAGGCTGGCGATCAGACCGAGCAGGAGGCCGGCGACGGCGAGGTACACGGCCGGCTCGATGAGATTGGCCGTGTTGAACGTGCCGATCTCCACCCAGCGGGTGATGGTGTGGCTCGACCCATCCTGTCCGAGGGTGATCAGCACCCACGTGAGCGGCGCCACCACCAACCCGGTGAGGAAGCTCCAGAGATGTCGCATCCGCGCACCGTACCGTTTTCCTCATGACCGAGCACCCCTCGACCTCGCTCCCCGGCAAGCCGACGTCCTACTCGCGCGTCACGTTGAGCCGCATCATGACCGCTGTTGACGTCAATCTGTACGGCACCGTGCACGGCGGGGTGTTGATGAAGTTCGTCGACGACGTGGCGGGCGCCGCGGCGGCCCGGCACAGTGGCGGTACGGCGGTCACCGCGTCGATCGACGAGATCGTCTTTTCCGAGCCCGTCCGGGTCGGCGACCTGGTGCACGCGCACGCGCAGGTGAACTGGACCGGCCGGACCTCGATGGAGGTCGGGGTGCGGGTGGTCGCCGAGCGCTGGGACTCGGCGGAGGACGAGCCGGTCGGGGTGGCCACCGCCTACCTGGTCTTCGTCGGGGTGGACGTGGGCGGCTCCCCGCGGGCGGTCCGGCCGGTGCTGCCGGAGACCGCGGAGGACGAGCGCCGCTACCGGGAGGCGGAGATCCGCCGCGCCCACCGGCTCGCCAGGCGCCGCGCCATCCAGGCCCACCGCGCGGCCTGAGCCGATCCCACACCAGGAGGGGGTGGGGGGTGTGGGGTGGGCACGCCCCTTCCCCGGGCCCGGCTGCGGAGAATGGCGTCGCGAGGTAGGGCAAGATGGCGCCACGGCCCATTTCACAGTGCGTGCGCGGGCCGGGGGGAGGGTGGAACTGTGGGTGACGTGCTGTGGACGCCGCCGGCGGACGTGCGCGAGCGGTCCCGCATCGGCGACTACCTGCGCTGGCTGGCCGAGCACCGGGGGCTGGAGTTCGCCGACTACGACGCGCTGTGGCGCTGGTCGGTGACGGACCTGGACGGGTTCTGGCGGTCGATCTGGGACCACTTCGGGGTGGTGGCGCACACCCCGCCGACGGCGACCCTGGCGGATCCCGCCATGCCGGGCACCCGGTGGTTCCCCGGCGCCACCCTCAACTACGCCGAGAACGTGCTGCGGATGCCGGGGTTGGGTGACGACGATCCGGCGGTGATCGCGCACGGGCAGACCCGCGCGCCGCAGACGCTGTCCGCGGCCGAGCTGCGCGAGCAGGTCCGCCGGGTGGCGGCCGGGCTGCGCCGGCTCGGCGTCGGCGCCGGCGACCGGGTGGCCGCGTACGCGCCGAACATCCCCGAGACGTACGTGCTGCTGCTGGCCACCGCCAGCCTCGGCGCGATCTTCTCCTCCTGCGCGCCCGAGTTCGGCACCCGTAGCGTCACCGACCGTTGGCGGCAGACCGAGCCGAAGGTGCTGGTCGCCGTGGACGGCTACCGGTACGGCGACAAGCCGGTGGACCGGCGTGGTGAGGTGGCCGCGATCCGGGCCGCCCTGCCGTCGCTGGCCCACACCGTCGGCATCGGCTACCTGGACCCGGTGGGCGGGCCAGCGGAGGGCGGGATCTCCTGGGCGGAGTTGGCGGCGGAGACCGACGAGCCGCTCACCTTCACCCCGGTGCCGTTCGACCACCCGCTCTACGTGCTCTACTCCTCCGGCACCACCGGCCTGCCCAAGCCGATCGTGCACGGCCACGGCGGCATCCTGCTGGAGCACCTGAAGATGCTGGCCCTGCACCACGACCTGGGCCCGGCGGACCGGTTCTTCTGGTTCACCACCACCGGCTGGATGATGTGGAACTTCCTGGTCTCCGGGCCGGCGGTGGGCGCGGCGATCGTGCTCTTCGACGGCAACCCGGGTCATCCGGACCTGGGCGCGCTGTGGCGGCTGGCGGCGGAGACCGGCACCACGTACTTCGGCACCTCGGCGCCGTTCCTGCTGGCCTGCCGCAAGGCCGGCCTGGTGCCGCGCGAGATCGCCGACCTGTCCGCGCTGCGCGGGCTCGGCTCGACCGGCGCGCCGCTGCCCGTCGAGGGCTTCACCTGGGTTTACGAGAACGTCAGCGACAGCGTCCAGCTCCAGTCGCTCTCCGGCGGCACGGACGTCTGCACGGGTTTCGTCGGCGGGGTCCCGCTGCTGCCGGTGTACGCCGGTGAGATCGCGTGCCGGGCGCTCGGCGCGAAGGTCGAGGCCCGCTCGGCCGACGGCACCCCGGTCATCGGCCAGCTCGGCGAGCTGGTGATCACCGAACCGATGCCGAGCATGCCGGTCGGCTTCTGGAACGACCCGGAGGGCGCCCGCTACCGGGAGGCGTACTTCGAGGTCTACCCGGGGGTGTGGCGACACGGTGACTGGATCACGATCAACGAGCGGGGCGGCTGCGTGATCACCGGCCGGTCCGACGCCACCCTCAACCGGGGCGGGGTGCGGCTGGGCACCGCCGAGTTCTACTCGGTGGTGGAGGGGCTCGACGAGGTGGTCGACTCGGTGGTGGTGCACCTGGAGGACGACGAGGGCGGGGCCGGCGAGCTGCTGCTCTTCGTGGTGCTCGCCGACGGCCTGGAGCTGGACGACGAGCTGCGGCGCAAGATCTGCCGGGAGCTGCGTACCGCGCTGTCCCCGCGGCACGTGCCCGACGAGATCCACCAGGTCCGGTCGGTGCCCCGCACGCTGTCGGCGAAGAAGCTCGAGGTCCCGGTCAAGAAGATCCTCACCGGCACCCCGGTCGACTCGGCCGCCGCCAAGGGCGCCCTGGCCAACCCCGAATCCCTCACGGCCTTCGCCGCCTTCGCCCACCGCCGCACCGCCGCCACAACTCCCACGACCTGACCCCCCACGGCCCTGCCGATCATGGAGTTGTGGCCCCTCGCGGATCGGGCTAAACGCCTTCTTCCGGGTGCCACAACTCCATGATCGACGCTAGGTCAGGGTGCGGGTGACCTTCTCCGTCTCGGTGCGGGCGGGCAGGCGGGAGTGGTCGAGGTTGCCGCAGGCGACGATGCTGGCTCGGGCGGCCAGCGGGGCGAGCAGCCAGTCGACCGGGTCCGGGTAGGCCGCGACATCGACCAGAAGCCGGTCGCCGGGCTCGATGCCCGCGGCCCGGGACTCCGCGCGGGCCAGCAGGGCCGCGTCCGCCTCGCCACCCGCCGGGTACGGGGTGAAGTGGTCGCCGTGCCCACGTACCGCCGACACGAAGTCGGTGCACCCGGCCGGCACCTGCCGCATCGGCAAGGCGAACGGGTCCAGCGCCAGGGCGTACCGCTCGCCGGCCGGCCACTCGGCCGCCTCGTCGACCCGGTCGACGGCGGTGAACAGCACGTCCACCGGAGCCGGGGCGTCGACCACGGTCAGTTTCGCCGACCAGCAGCCGAGCAGGACCGCGGCGGTCTGCCAGTGCGGCGGCAGCAGCACCCCAACCGGGTCGCCGGGCGCGCAGCCGGCCTCGTCCACGAGCAGGTTGGCCGTCTTGGCCACCCAGTTTCCGAGTGTCGCGCCGGAGAGCTCGGTGCGTTCGCCGGTGGCGTCGTCGTACCAGGTCAGCAGCGGTCGGGTGGGATCGGCGGCGGACGCGTCGGCGAACACCCGGGCAATGTTGTCGGCCATCGGCGCGAACGATACGCGCTCGAGTCCCGTACTCGATGCCGAGGACAAGTCGGCGTACCGTCGGGTCGCAGTCAGCGACCGGAGCGGGGTCCGGCGTAGGCTTGCCCCCGGAGTGTTCCTGACCACAAACCCGCCACCCTTCCTGACCACAAACCCGCCACCGCAAGGAGTCGCCCCGTGACCGCCGGTCGCCCGCCCCGCGTGCTCATCGACGCCACGAGTGTCCCCGCCGACCGTGGCGGCGTCGGTAGATACGTCGACGGCCTGCTCGGCGCTCTCGGCAAGGTGTGCGGCGAGGGGTTGGACCTCGCCGTGGTCAGCCTGCGCACCGACCTGGAGCGCTACACCCGGATGCTGCCCGGCGCCGAGATCATCCCGGCCCCCGCGGCGGTCGCCCACCGGCCGGCCCGGCTCGCCTGGGAGCAGACCGGCCTGCCGCTGCTCGCCCAGCAGACGGGCGCGGAGGTCCTGCACTCACCGTTCTACACCTGTCCGCTTCGGGCGGGTTGCCCGGTGACGGTGACCGTGCACGACGCGACCTTCTTCACCGAGCCGGAGCACTACGACAAGTCCCGACGGACGTTCTTCCGCAGCGCGATCAAGACCTCGCTGCGCCGTGCCGACCGGGTGATCGTGCCGAGCAAGGCCACCCGGGACGAGCTGATTCGGCTGCTCGACGCCGACCCGACCCGGATCGACGTGGCGTACCACGGCGTCGACCAGGCCGCCTTCCACGCGCCAGGCGAGGAGGAGAAGGCCCGCGTCCGGGCCCGGCTCGGCCTGGGTTCGAGCACCTACATCGCCTTCCTCGGCGCCAAGGAGCCGCGCAAGAACGTGCCCAACCTGATCCGGGGCTGGGCGCGGGCGGTCGCCGACCGGGAGAACCCGCCGGCCCTGGTGATCGCCGGGGGCCAGGGGCACGACGACGACATCGACCGGGCGGTGGCCGAGGTGCCCCCGCACCTGCGGCTGCTGCGTCCCGGCTACCTGCGCTACGCCGACCTGCCCGGCTTCCTCGGCGGTGCGCTGGTCGCCGCCTACCCGTCGTACGGTGAAGGCTTCGGCCTGCCGATCCTGGAGGCGATGGCCTGCGCCGCGCCGGTGCTCACCACGCCCCGGCTCTCGCTGCCCGAGGTGGGCGGTGACGCGGTGGCGTACACCAGCGAGGACCCGGACCAGATCGCGGCCGACCTGGCCGCGCTGCTGGACGACGAGGGACGCCGCAACGCCCTGGCCGAGGCGGGCTTCGCCCGGGCCAAGGAGTTCACCTGGGAGTCCAGCGCCGAGGTGCACATCGCCGCGTGGAGCCGGGCCCGGTCCTGACCGGCCGCGCGGGCCGACCGGGCGTCCGGGCGGGGACGGGTCGGGCATGATGTCCTGATGCTCTACGCCGTCATCCCGGCGGGTGGCAGTGGCACGAGGTTGTGGCCGCTGTCCCGTGCCGGCCACCCCAAGTTCCTGCACCCGCTCACCGGCACCAGTTCCTCACTGTTGCAGGCCACGGTCGAGCGGTTGGCGCCGCTGACCACCCCGGAGCACATCCTGGTGGTCACCGGCGCCGCGCACGTCGCGGCGGTGGCGCGGCAGCTGACCGGTCTGCCCGAGGAGAACATCCTCGTCGAGCCGTCGCCGCGCGACTCCTGCGCGGCGATCGCGCTGGCCGCCGCGGTCATCGCGCTGCGCGAGCCGGACGCCGTGATGGGCTCCTTCGCCGCCGACCACCTGATCGGCGACCCGGACCGGTGGGTGGCGACCGTACGGGAGGCGGTCCACGGCGCCGAGCAGGGGCTGCTGATGACGGTGGGCATCACGCCCACCCGGCCGGAGACCGGCTACGGATACCTGGAGACCGGCCAGCCGGCCGGCGACGGGCCGCTGCGACCGGTCGCCGAGTTCAAGGAGAAGCCGGCGGCCGACGTGGCCGAGGCGTACGTCCGTTCGGGCCGGTACCTGTGGAACGCCAGCATGTTCGTCTGGCGGGTCGACGTCTTCCTCGCCGAGCTGGCCCGGCAGCAGCCGGCGCTGCACGCGGGGATCACCGCGATCGCGGCGGCGTGGGGCACCGCCGAGCAGGACGACGTGCTGGGCACGGTGTGGCCGACGCTGCCGAAGATCTCGGTCGACTATGCGGTGATGGAGGGCGCGGCGCAGGCCGGCCGGGTGGCCACCGTTCCCGGCGACTTCGGCTGGAACGACGTCGGCGACTTCCACACCCTCGGCGACGTGTTGCCCGCCGACCCGGCCGGGAACGTGGTGCTCGGCGGCGCCAAGCCGGCGGTGCTGCTGCACGACAGCACCGGGCTGGTGGTGGTGCCGCAGTCGGGCCGGCTGGTCGCCACCGTCGGGGTGCACGACCTGATCGTGGTCGACACCCCGGACGCCGTGCTGGTCTGCCCCCGGGACCGGGCGCAGGACGTGAAGAAGCTGGTCGACCAGCTCAAGGAGCGAGGCGAAGAGGGCTACGTCTGAGCGCGGCGAGGCCCGGCGCGACGAGGCGGGCGGTCCCGGAGGCCAACGGATCCGGCAACCGGTCCGGCGGGAACCAGCCCAGGGCCTCTGACTCGTCGCTGACCCGCTCGACCGCGCCGGCCGGGGCGAGCACGGCGAACCGTACGTCGTGGTGCCGCGAGCCGCCGCCGCAGGCGACCGGGTGCACGTCCACGTCGATCGGGACGGGGTCGATGCGCAGGCCGGTGATGCCGGACTCCTCGCCGGCCTCGCGCAGCGCCACCCCGGCGAGCGTCCGGTCGGCCGGCTCGCAGTGCCCGCCGAGCTGTACCCAGCGGTGGAGCTTGCCGTGCAGGCAGAACAGCAACCGGGCGCCGGTCGCGTCGAACACCAGCGCGCTGGCGGTCAGGTGACCGACGCGGTGGGCCCGGCTCATCGCCGCCGGCCCGTCGGCGAGCAGGCGCAGCGTGTGGTCCCGGGCGTGCGCCGCGCTGGGGCTGGTCGGCGTCCAGTCGGTCAGCAGCGCGGTCGCGTCGGCGTGCAGCGCGGCGTGGACGCCGGCCGCGCTGGCGTCGGGGTGCGGCGTGGCCGGAACGGCGGCCGGGATCGCGTCGGCGGGCGGCGCGGCCGGGACCCCGATGGCGGGCGGCGCGGCGGGCGGAACCGCGATGGCGTCGGACATCCCGACACTCTACGAGCGCCGGGCGGCCGGTGGGCGCGACGCCCGGGTGCACCTTCTGCGGACTGACGGCCGCAGACCCTCGTGGTGCCGCCCGGACGTCGGGCCACCTGCCTCGAGCACCCGCGGCGCCGCGAACGTGAAACGCGCGGGCCGTCGTCGAGGCAGGGACGAGCATGCGCCCCGGGAGCCGGGACCGTCGAGGACTTTCAGTTGACGCTTAAAGATGGCAACAAGTGCCGGCCGGGTAGAGTCGGGTGGTGGCGGGAACTCCCTCGGCCCGCCCGGGAGAGCGCTCCAGATGCTGAAGATCCGCTTCTCCGGCGAGGACATCCTCCGGACCCGGCTGGCTCCCGCCGCGGACGCCGTCTGGGAGGTCGTTCTCAGCCTGCACGTGCTGTCCGGCGGGGCCGGCGACCCGTTGCTGTCGCCCTGGCGGCACAGCGTCGCGCGCGTGCTGCGCCGCGAGGCCGCCGCCCGCCCGCTGGGGCTGCTCCTCTCGCTGAACCCGCCGCGCGGCTACTTCCCGGACTTCCTCACCCCCTACGCGAGCCGGGACGGGTTCGAGGCGGGGCTGGAGGCGCTGCGCGGCACGCCGGTCGCCCAGCTGAGCCGGGACGTGGGCCTGGTGGGCGGGCGACGGACGCCGCTGCCCGCGTCGGCCGCGGCGCTGGCCCGGGGAGAGCCGGAGGTGCTGCGCCACCTCACCGACTCGATGGCGCGCTACCGGGCGGTGGCGCTGGGGCCGTACTGGGCCCGGATCCAGGCCGCCGTCGACGCCGATCGGGCGCGGCGGGCCCGGGCCCTGCTGGACGGCGGTGTCGAGGGGCTGCTGGAGAGCCTGCGGCCCGCGGTGCGGTGGGCGGCGGGCGTGCTGTCGGTGCCCGGCTACCCGAACGACCGCGAGTTGCACCTGGACGGGCGAGGGTTGCTGCTGGTCCCGTCGTTCTTCTGCGCGCCGACGCCGGTCGCCCTGCTCGACCCGGCGCTGCCGCCGGTGCTGGTCTATCCGGTGGACCGGCTGGGCGGCCTGGCTCCGGCGCCACGCGCGGAGGCCGGCGCGGCCCCGGCCGGCGGCGCGTCCCCGGCGGCGGACCGGGAGGCGCTGGCCGCCCTGCTCGGCCGGACCCGGGCGGCGGTGCTGGCGGCCAGCGACGCCGGCTGCACCACCGGCGAGGTCGCCCGCCGGCTGAACATCTCGCCGGCCGCGGCCAGCCAGCACACCACCGTGCTGCGCAACGCGGGCCTGCTGGTCAGCACCCGGGATCGCAACACCGTCCTGCACACCCTGACCCCCCTCGGCCGCGCCGTCCTCAACCCGTGACCCCACCCGACCCGCACCCCTCGCTTTGTTGATCAAGGGGTTTGGGTCGGCATCCGCGCTCGGGCCGACGCGAACTCCTTGATCAACAAGGTGGGTCGGGGGCCGGCCACGGCGGCCGTGGGGTGGGGTGGGTTGGAGGTGGGGGCTAGAGGGCCAGGGTGGCTAGGGCGGTGCTGCCGGTGGGGGGCGGGAGGAGGGTCGTGGGAACGCCCTCGGCGGCCAGGGCGGCGCGCAGGCGGTGCAGGTCGGCCCCGAAGCGGACCAGGTCGGGGCGGTCGACCGGGGTCGGGGCGGCGCCCAGGATCAGCCCGGTGGCCCGCACCGGCCAGCCGGGCACGGTGGCGACGGTGCTGGTGCGTACCTCGTCGTCGGTCACGTGGGTGAAGACCGTGCCGGGCGCGATCAGCCCGGCCACCGCGTCGATCGCCCGCCGGACCGCGGCCGGATCCGGCCCCGGGCCGATCGCGTCGGCGAGGAGCGCGGCCGAGCGCAACCCGTCCGCCCGGGCCTCGGCGGTGCCCAGCGAGAACAGGTCCAGCGCGCTCTCCCGGACCAGCGCGGCGGCCCCGGCGCCGTCGTCGGGGCGGGCCGCCGTCGGGTAGCCGCGCACCACCGCGACCGGCACCTGGTCCCGCTTGCCCTTGATCAGTTCACCGGCGCCGGCCAGCTCGTCGACCACCGCGACCTGGGTCAGCTGGAGCTCGTTGCCGTACGGGTCGACCTCGCCCCGATGGTCCCGGATGGCGGGCATCCCGGCCACGCCGAGCGCCACGTCGGTGAGCCCGTTGCGCCAGGGCCGGCCCATCGTGTCGCTGATGATCACTGCGACGTCCACCTCGTACCGCTCGCGCAGCGCGGCGCGCAGCGCGCGGGCCGAGGCGTCCGGGTCCTTCGGCAGCAGCACCAGGCGGCCGGCGTCCACGTTCGAGGCGTCGATGCCGGCCGAGGCCATCACGAAGCCGTGGTGGGTCTGGACGATCCGGGTCCCGCCCCGGGTGGCCACCACCCGGGCCGTCTCGGCGGCCAGCACCTCGTCCCGGGCCGCCGTCCGCTCCGGCCCCTCCTCGGCCGGCACGTCCACCAGCCGGCCCTCCGCCTTGGACACGATCTTGCTGGTGACCACCAGCACGTCGCCGTCGCGCAGCCACGGCGCCGCGGTGGCGATCAGCGCCGCCAGGTCGTCGCCCTCGGTCACGTCGCCGATGCCCAGCACCGGCAGGATCTCCAGCCTCACACCAGCTCCAACGCGGCGCGCACCATCGCGGCCGTCGCCGCCTCGTCGGTCATCCGCAGCGGCACCGCGCGGACCGTCACCCCGGGCACCTCGACGCCCGCGTCCTCCGGCGCGACCAGCCAGCCGTCCAGCAACCCGCCGTCGCGCCGCCCGCCGTAGAGCCGGCCCACGCCGGCCGCGCTGCACTCCACCCCGAGGACGGCCAGGCAGCGGTCCGCCATCCCGCGCACCGGCGCGCCGCCGATGATCGGCGAGACACCGACCACCGGGGCCGGCCCCTCGACCACCGCCTCGCGCAGCCCGGGCACGGCGAGCACCGGGGCGATGCTGACCACCGGGTTGCTCGGCGCGACCAGGACGACGTCGGCCGCCGCGATCGCCTCGCGTACCCCGGGCGCCGGCTCGGCGGCGTCCGCGCCGACGAAGACGAACCGGTCGGTGGGGACGTCCGCCCGGTACCGCACCCACCACTCCTGGAAGTGGATGGCCCGCCGGCCGCCGTCCAGGTCGACCACCGCGTGGGTCTCCAGCCGGTCGTCGGTGGCCGGCAGGAGGCGTACGCCGGGCTGCCACCGGGCGGCCATCGCCTCGGTCACCTGCGACAACGGGTAGCCGGCGGTGAGCATGGTGGTGCGCACCAGATGGGTGGCGAGATCCTTGTCGCCCAGCCCGAACCAGGTCGGCTCGGCCCCGTACGCGGCCAGCTCCGCCTTGACCGTCCAGCTCTCGCCGGCCCGGCCCCAGCCCCGCTCCGGGTCGGCCCCGCCGCCCAGCGTGTACAGCACGCTGTCCAGGTCGGGGCAGACCTTCAACCCGTGCAGCAGCAGGTCGTCGCCGACGTTCACCACGGCGGTCACCTCGGCGCCCACCTCCCGGGCGTACGACCGCACGCCGAGCAGGAACCGGGCACCCCCGATGCCGCCGGCCAGAACCACGATGCGCATGACGTCCATCCTTCCGCACGGGACGTCGCCGGTGCCCCGCCGGCCCGGGAGACTAGGCTCACGTCGCATTCGTCCGCCACAGCCCGCGAGGGGGAGCACGTGACCAGCCCCGACGAGCAAGCGTCGACCGCACCGACCCCGGCCCGCGCCCTGACCGCCCCGCTGCGCGAGCCGGCCGCCCTGGTGCTGCTCGCCGCGAACGCGCTCTTCCTCTTCGTCGGCCTGCTGCGCTGGCTGGTGCCGACGGACTTCGGCGACGCCACCAGCCGGGCCGGGATGGCCTTCGAGCACTTCGCCGGACTGACGGCGGTCCTGCTGCCGGTGCTGGCCGTGCTGCTGGCCACCCACCTGGCGCCGGTGTCGCCGCGGGCCGCGCTGATCACCAAGGTCGCCCTCGCCGAGTACGCGGCCGGCGGCGTGCTCGGCGCGCTGACCTTCCTGGTCTGGACGATCGGGCGGCTGGCCGAGGGCGAGGTGCTCGACGCCTTCCTCGGCCTGCTGACCCGGGCCGGCTGGCTCGCCCTGCTGGCGGCCGGCGCGTTCGTGGTGTGGCGGATCTGGAGCAACCTGTACCAGGCGCCGAAGCCGCAGCCCGGCGTCTACGGCCAGCCCCGGCCGCAGCAGCCCGGCGGCTGGTCCGCCCCGGGCCAGCCAGGTGGCCAGTTCGGCCCGCCCACGCCGGGCCAGCCGGCCGGCCCCTTCGGCCCGCCCGCCCCGGGGCAGCCGGCCCCGCCGTACGGTCCGCCCGGTCAGCCCGCCCCGCAGTACGGCCAGCCCTACCCGGGCCAGCCGGGGGCCGACCCGTACGGTCAGCCGCACCCGGGGCAGTCGGGCCCGCCGTACGCCCCCGGGCCGGCCTCCGCGCCGCCGTTCCCGGTCGCCGGGGGACCGCAGCCGCCGTACCCGGCCCCGCCGTTCGGGCCGCCGCCGTCGGCCGACCCGACCCAGGCGATCCCCCGCCAGTCCGGGGAGCCGGGCACGCCGTCCGCCGGCGACAGCGACCGCACCCAGCAGTTCCGCCGGGACGAGCAGAACCCGCCCCGCTGAGGGGCGGGACGGATCTCACCTCCGGCCCCGCACCGACCGCACCGGCCCTAGGGTGGACTGATGTCTGACCGCATCGATCCCGGCCCGACCGAGGCGAGCGTCCGGCGCGCCCTGCGCCGAGCCGCCGCCGGGCGGGCGCTCGACGCCGACGAGGCCACCACCCTGCTCGCCGCGCGGGGGCCGGAGCTGGACGAGCTGCTCCGGCTCGCCGGGGCGGTCCGCGACGCCGGCCTGCGCGACGCGGGGCGGCCGGGCGTGGTCACGTACTCGAAGAAGGTCTTCATCCCGCTGACCCGGCTCTGCCGGGACCGCTGCCACTACTGCACCTTCGCCACCGTGCCGCACCGGCTGCCGGCGGCCTACCTGGAGCGGGACGAGGTCCTCGCGATCGCCCGGGAGGGCGCGGCGCTGGGCTGCAAGGAGGCGCTGTTCACCCTCGGTGACCGGCCGGAGGAGCGCTGGCCGGCGGCGCGCGCGTGGCTGGACGAGCGGGGCTACGACTCCACGCTGGACTACCTGCGGGCCTGCGCGGTGGCGGTGCTGGAGGAGACCGGCCTGCTGCCGCACCTGAACCCGGGGGTGCTCTCCTGGTCGGAGCTGCACCGGCTCAAGCCGGTCGCGCCGAGCATGGGGATGATGCTGGAGACCACCGCGACGCGGCTCTGGGCGGAGCCGGGCGGCCCGCACTTCGGTTCGCCGGACAAGGAGCCGGCGGTGCGGCTGCGGGTGCTGGACGACGCCGGCCGGGTCGGGGTGCCGTTCACCACCGGCGTCCTGATCGGCATCGGGGAGACCCCGGCCGAGCGGGTCGACGCGCTCTTCGCGATCCGCCGGGCCATGCGGGAGTACGGCCACCTCCAGGAGGTGATCGTGCAGAACTTCCGCGCCAAGCCGGACACCGCGATGCGCGGCATGCCGGACGCCGAGCTGCACGACCTGGCCGCCACGGTGGCGGTGGCCCGGCTGCTGCTCGGCCCGAAGGCGCGGCTGCAGGCCCCGCCGAACCTGATCTCCGGCGAGTACGGGCTGCTGCTGCGGGCCGGCATCGACGACTGGGGCGGGGTCTCCCCGCTCACCCCGGACCACGTCAACCCGGAACGCCCCTGGCCGCAGATCGAGGAGCTGGCCCGGCACAGCGCGGCGGCCGGCTTCGCCCTGCGCGAGCGGCTCACCGTCTACCCGGAGTACGTCCGGGCCGGCGACCCGTGGCTCGATCCGCGGCTGCTGCCGCACGTCGGCGCGCTGGCCGACCCGGCGACCGGGCTGGCGGTCGAGGAGGCCCGGCCGGTGGGCCGGCCCTGGCAGGAGCCGGAGGAGGTCTTCGGCGGGCGGACCGACCTGCACGTCACCATCGACACCACCGGGCGCAGCGGGGACCGCCGGGGCGACTTCGACAGCGTCTACGGCGACTGGTCCGAGGTGGCCGGCCGGGTCACCGCGCCGGCCGGCGGCGTCGCCGTGGGCCCGGCCGTCGACGCCGGGCTGCGGGCCGGGCTGCGGCTGGCCGCCGACGACCCGGCCGCGCTGCTCGACCCGGCGCACGAGGCGACGGCGCTGGCGCTGTTCGGCGCGGACGGGCCGGCGCTGGACGAGTTGTGCCGGATCGCCGACGAGGTGCGCCGGGACGCCGTCGGCGACGACGTGACGTACGTGGTCAACCGCAACATCAACTTCAGTAACGTCTGCTACGTCGGCTGTCGGTTCTGCGCCTTCGCCCAGCGAGAGCGGGACGCCGACGCGTACCGGCTCTCGGTGGAGCAGGTGGCCGACCGGGCGGCGCAGGCGTGGGCGGTGGGGGCGACCGAGGTGTGCCTCCAGGGCGGCATCGACCCGAAGATGCCGGTCACCGGGTACGCCGACATCGTCCGGGCGATCAAGGCGCGGGTGCCCGGGATGCACGTGCACGCGTTCTCCCCGATGGAGATCGTCACCGCCGCGGCGAAGGCCGGGGTGCCGGTGCGGGAGTGGCTGGTCCAGCTCCGCGAGGCCGGGCTGGACACCATCCCGGGCACCGCCGCGGAGATCCTCGACGACGACGTGCGCTGGGTGCTCACCAAGGGCAAGCTGCCGGCCGCCGCCTGGGTCGAGGTGGTCAGCACGGCCCACGAGCTGGGCCTGCGGTCCAGCTCCACGATGATGTACGGCCACGTCGACCATCCCGGCCAGTGGCTGGCGCACTTCCGGGTGCTGGCCGGCGTGCAGGATCGCACGGGCGGGTTCACCGAGTTCGTGGCGCTGCCGTTCGTGCACACCAACGCGCCGATCTACCTCGCCGGCATCGCCCGTCCGGGCCCGACCTGGCGGGAGAACCGGGTGGTGCACGCGATGGCCCGGCTGCTGCTGCACGGGCGGATCGCCAACATCCAGTGCTCGTGGGTGAAGCTCGGCGACGAGGGCACGGTGGCGATGCTCCGGGGCGGTTGCAACGACCTGGGCGGC
The DNA here is from genome assembly GCF_040654475.1 of Micromonospora sp. NPDC050686. Classification (NCBI taxonomy): domain Bacteria; kingdom Bacillati; phylum Actinomycetota; class Actinomycetes; order Micromonosporales; family Micromonosporaceae; genus Micromonospora; species Micromonospora sp. NPDC050686. The sequence goes on along the minus strand of NZ_JBFAID010000042.1, from coordinate 21,698 downwards.
ACGCTGATGGAGGAGACCATCTCCCGGATGGCCGGGTCGGGCAACGGTTCGGCGCGTACCGAGGAGCAGTTGACGGCGATCGCGGCGGCGGCGGGGCGGCCGGCCCGCAAGCGGACGACCGCGTACGGTCACGCCCGCGCCTGAGGTCGAACCTTTTCCCGGCGCCGGCCGTACCCGATGTCGCCGGCGGCGGTAGCGGCGAGGACCGCCCCCGGCGCCCCCTCACCGGGCCTGGCGGCGCCGCCCCGGGCGGCGTCCCGGCCCTCGTCGTCGGGCGGGCGCTGCGGCGCCGCCGTGGGAAGGTTGCCCATGACCAGTGAAGAGCGGAAGTGGCGCTGGCCGCGACTGACCCGCCGGCAGACGTTGACCGCGGCGGCGAGTGCCACCCTCGGGGCCGCCGCCCTCACCGTGCCGGGCCTGTCGGCGGCGCAGAACGGCCCCGCGTGGCGGGACGCCGACGGGCCGATCGTCGTGCACCTGCGCGACGCCGCCTCCGGGCGGATGGACGTCTTCGTCGGCGCCACCCGGGTCGAGGTGCAGGACTGGGCGCTGGCCGACCGGCTGCGCCGCGCCGTCGGTCGTGGCTGATCGCCCGTAGTCCCCGACCCACCCACCCCCGAAGGTTGGTCCGCCATGTCTTCCCACCGTGAGGCGCCGGAGATCGCCAAGGATCCGGTCGCCGACAGTTCCGACCTGTACGCCTTCGTCACCCCCGGCCGCCCCGACTCGGTGACGTTGCTGGCGAACTACGTGCCGATGCAACTGCCCTCGGGCGGTCCGAACTTCTTCGAGTTCGGCGACGACGTGCGGTACGAGATTCACGTCGACAACGACGGCGACGGTCAGCCCGATGTCACCTATCGTTTCGAATTCACCACCGAGATAACGAACCCGAACAGTTTTCTCTACAACACCGGGCCGATCGAGTCGCTGGACAGCCGGAACTGGAACCGGCGGCAGTTCTACCGGCTGACCCGGATCGCCGACGGCCGGGAGCGCGTGCTGGCCCCCCGGCTGCCGTGCCCGCCGTGCAACGTCGGCCCGCTCTCCACCCCGAAGTACCAGGACCTGGTCCGGCAGGCGACCTACCGACTCTCCACCGGGGAGCGGGTCTTCGCCGGCCAGCGGGCGGACGGGTTCTTCGTCGACCTGGGCGCGGTCTTCGAGCTGGGTACGCTGCGCCCGTTCCAGCAGCTGCACGTGGCCGGCCGCAGGATGTTCCGGGTTGAGGGCGAGCCGGTCAACGCGTTGGACCGGATGAACGTGCACACCATCGCCCTGCAGGTGCCGCTGGCCCGGGTGCGCCGCCGGGCCAACCGGTACGGCGCCGCCGACCGGGCGTCGGTGATCGGCGTCTGGACCACCGCGTCCCGGCAGCAGGTGCGGGTGCTGGGCGACCGGGTGGCGGCGGACACCGCGGCCGGACCGTTCACACAGGTGTCCCGGCTCGGTAACCCACTGTTCAATGAGGTCGTGGTGCCGATGTCCAGAAAGGACCTGTGGAACACGCTGCCGCCGGCCGAGGACAAGCGGTTCGCGCAGTTCGTCGAGCGACCGGAGTTGGCCGCCCTGCTGCCGGCGCTGTATCCGGGCGTCTTCCCCCGGCTGGAGGCGCTGAACAAGGCGAAGAAGCCCCGGGCGGACCTGGTGGCCATCCTGCTGACCGGGATCCCGGCCGGGCTGGTCGACGGCTTCACCAACCACACCGGCGACGTCCAGGCGGACATGCTGCGGTTGAACACCGCGATCCCGCCGGCCCGCAAACCGGACCGGTTCGGTGTGCTCGGCGGCGACCTCGCCGGCTTCCCGAACGGGCGCCGGGTCGGCGACGACGTGGTGAGCACCTCGTTGCGGGCCATCGCCGGCCTCACCGTGCCGCTGGTGGACCGGGCGTTCACCCCCGACCCGGCCGCCGCCACGGTCACCCCGGGGCTGAGCGCCGCCGACGTGACGGCGCCCTTCCTCGGTGACTTTCCCTTCCTCGGCACGCCGTACGACGGGTTCGGCAACCCGCCCGCCGCCGGTTCGTGAGAGGAGGGGTCCATGCCGGCACACCAGCATGAGTACGGGCCGACGGAGAGCGGCACCGTCCTGCTCGACCTGGGCGGGGACACCGGGGCGCTGATCGTCTACACCGGACCGGACCTGCTCGGCCGGGAGATCGAGATCAGCCGGGCGGACCGGCCCCGAGGCGTCCGGACCCACGCGGCGGTACGGGAGCGGCGCATTCCCGACGGCTCGTTCCACAGTGCACTCTACCCGGACCTGCCCGCCGGCCTCTATACCGTGTGGTGGGACATCGAGACGCCGGCCGGAGCGGTCACCGTGAGCGGCGGCGGAATCGCCGAGTTCGCCTGGCCGACCAGCAGGCCCGCCGGCACCGGCTGACCGGGCGCCCGCGCGCCCCCCGTCGCGCCCTGTCCACATGGTGGGCAGGGCGCTGTCGGCGTTGGGCGCTCGGCGGGCGGTTCCGGGCCCGGCGGGTTAACCTGTGCCCCATCAAGATCCAGTTCTTGATGGGGTGAGCGGGGCGGAGTGGGGCGGCCGGGTGGGCGGCGGGGGCGCCACGGCAGAAAACTTGGGCAACTCGCCGGGGAGGGCGTTACTCGTCCGGGGTCTGAATCGATAGGGCAGGTTGCGGGGCCGGGCGGCTCAGGTGGTCGACCGGGACGTGTCGGGAGGGCGACTCCATTATCAAGTTTGGCTTGACGGCGCACGCATTACACGCGTGTAATTTGAATGGGGTTGTTCGCACGGATCGCAACAAATGGGACCGGACGGACAGGCACGCCTTTTCGCGTGGGGGGTCGCAGCGGCGTTGGCGCCGGTGCGCGACAAGGAGGCAATCTATGGACGGCCAGCTCGAGGTGGCCGACCTGCTCGGGAACGCGCCGGAGTGGCAGGAGCGGGCGCTCTGCTCGCAGACCGACCCGGAGGCGTTCTTTCCCGAGAAGGGCGGCTCGACCCGCGAGGCGAAGCGGATCTGCTCGCGGTGCGAGGTGAAGACGGAGTGCCTCGAATACGCTCTCGGCCACGACGAGCGGTTCGGGATCTGGGGTGGGCTCTCCGAGCGGGAGCGGCGCAAGCTCAAGCGACGGGCCGCCTGAGGCGAGGGTGCGGGGCCGGGGCGGTGGGGGCCGCCCGGCTCGGCCCGAGGCGCGGCGGTCGTCGGCGCGGCGCGAGGTCGCCGGCGTGGCCCGGGAAGGCCGGAGCGACGCGGGGGCGCGGCGCCGGTCAGGCCAGTTCGTCGGGGTCGACCCCGAGCAGGTTCGCCACCTGCTCGATGATCACGTCGTGCACCAGGTCGGCGAGATCCTCCCGGTCCATCGCCCGGAACTCCAGCGGCCGGCGGTAGAGCACGATCCGGGGCGGCACCTCCTGCCGGCCCGGGCGGCCCGGTAGCAGGCGGGCGAGCGGCACCTCGCCGTCCTCCAGCACGTCGGAGTCGTAGACGTTGAGGTCCGGCGGGACGTCCTCGACCGCGAACTCGACGCCGGCCAGCTCCTTGGCGAACCGCCGCTCCAGCGTCTCCACCGTGTCCAGCACCAGGTCGTCGAAGACCTCGGCCTTGGTACGGGCCAGCGGGACGGTCGCCGGCACCAGCCGACCCCGCAGACCGCGTCCGTGCCGGTCGCGGTGGGCGCGCCGCCCCGGGCGGCGGTGCTGCGGACTCGTCATGAGGCACAGGGTAGCCCCCGACCCGGGCCGCCCGGTGGTGACGTCACCGGCGTGCCGCCGGGGTGTCGGAGAGCCGGACGACGGGTGCGAATTGTGATCACGGTGACGGGCGTGTCGTAACGCGAACCGGTGCGCCGAACCCGGTATTGGGGATACCCTGCCGCCGTGAGGTCACCACGGCGCTGCTCCCGTAACGGCTGCCCCCGGCAAGCGGTCGCCACACTGACCTATGTCTACAACGAGTCGACGGCGGTGGTGGGGCCGCTGGCCGCCTTCGCCGAGCCACACACGTACGACCTGTGCGAGCCGCACGCCCGCAGCCTGACCGCGCCGCGCGGCTGGGACGTGGTCCGGCACGAGGGCGAGTTCGAGCCGCCGCCGCCCACCACCGACGACCTGGTGGCGCTCGCCGAGGCGGTCCGCGAGGCGGCCCGCCCCGCCCCGCCGCGCCCCCCGGAGGGCGACCAGAACCCGGTCCCGGGCACCCCGCACACCGGCCGACGCGGCCACCTCCGGGTAATCCCCCCCCACCACTGACCCCCGCCTCGACTCGGCGAGTTGACCAAGGAGTTTGCCTCCGGGCCCGCACGGGTTTCCGACGCAAACTCCTTGATCAACGCTTCCGACCGGGTGGGTCACTGGCCGAGGAGGCGGGAGAAGGCGGCGGCGCGGCGGGACGGGCGGCCGGTGCGCAGTTCCGCCTCGTCGGCGGCGGCCATCAGTCGTAGGCCGGCGTTGACGGCCAGCCAGCGCAGCGGCTCCGGCTCCCAGCGGCGGGAACGGTGGTTGACCCAGGGCAGGGCGGTCAGGTCACTCTCCGCACCCCGGATCAGGTCGGCGAGCGTACGCCCGGCCAGGTTGCTGGTGCCCACGCCGTCGCCGACGTACCCGCCGGCCCAGGCGAGGCCGCTGGACCGGTCCAGCCCCACCGAGGCGGCCCAGTCCCGGGCCACCCCCAGCGGGCCACCCCAGGTGTGGCTGATCGGCACGTCCGGCCCGAGCACCGGGAACAGCTCGCCCAGCGCCCGGCGCAGCGCGGCGAAGACCCGGGGCTCCCGGTCGTAGCGTGGGGCTACCCGGGAGCCGAAGTGGTACGGGGCGCCCCGCCCGCCGAAGGCCAGCCGGCCGTCGGCGGTGCGCTGGCCGTAGACGATGACGTGCCGGTGGTCGGAGAAGGTCTCCCGCTCGGCCAGCCCGATCCGGGCCCAGGTCCGCTCGGGCAGCGGCTCGGTGGCCACCATCAGTGAGTAGACCGGCGCCACCGTGCGGCGCTGCCCCGGCAGCCCGGGCGTGTAACCCTCGGTCGCCCGCACCACCACCGGCGCGCGGACGGTGCCGTACGGGGTCACCGCCGCGCCGGCCCGCAGCGCAGTCACCGGCGTGCGCTCGTGGATGGTCACTCCGCGCCGCCGCACCGCCCGGGCCAGCCCGCGGACCAGTTTCGCCGGGTGCACCGCGGCGCAGTGCGGCGTGTACGTCCCGCCGCGTACCCCCTCGGCGGCGCACCTGGCGGCGGCCTCGGCGGCGTCCAGGAGCACCAGGTCGTCCGGGTCGAGCCCGTGCTCGCGGGCGGTGGCCACCTCGGCCCGGGCCCGGTCGAGCTGGGCCTCGGTGCGGGCCAGCACGACCGTGCCGCCCTGGCGCCAGTCGCAGTCGATCCCCTCGGCGGCGACCACCCGGCCCACCTCGCCGACGGTCGCCCGCATGGCCCGCTGCATCGCCAGCGCCCGGTCCCGTCCGTGCCGCCGGGTCAGCGCCGGCAGTGAGGTGGGGAAGAGCGCCGAGCACCAGCCGCCGTTGCGCCCGGAGGCCCCGTACCCGGCGATCTCGGCCTCCAGCACCACGATCCGCAGCGACGGGTCGGCGCCGGCCAGGTAGTACGCCGTCCACAGCCCGGTGTAGCCGGCGCCCACGATCACCACGTCGGCCTCGGCGTCGCCGGGCAGCGCGGGCCCGGGGGCCAGCGGTTCGTCCACACTCGACAGCCAGTACGACAGGTCCTGGTAGCGGGTCGCGGGGCCGAAGGGGCGGGGCCGGGACCCGTCGCCATGGTTCCCGGCCCCGCCCGATCCCGCCGCCCCGCTCAGAGGCGTGCCCATGCCTCGGTCAGCACCGCACGTAGGATCTGTTCCATCTCGTCGAACTGCTGTTGCTCGGCGATCAGCGGCGGGGCGAGCTGCACCACCGGGTCGCCGCGGTCGTCGGCGCGGCAGTAGAGCCCGGCCTGGAACAGCGCGGTGGAGAGGAAACCGCGCAGCAGCCGCTCCGACTCGGCCTCGTCGAAGGTGGCCCGGGTCGCCTTGTCCTTGACCAGTTCGATGCCGTAGAAGTAGCCGTCGCCCCGGACGTCGCCGACGATCGGCAGGTCGGTGAGCTTTTCCAGGGTGGACCGGAACGCGTCCTCATTGGCCCGGACGTGCCCGACCAGGTCCTCGCGGGCGAAGACCTCCAGGTTGGCCAGCGCCACCGCGCAGGAGACCGGGTGGCCGCCGAAGGTCACCCCGTGCGCGAACATGCCGGTCTCGGTGAGGAACGGCTCCATCAGCCGCTCGCTGGCGATCATCGCCCCGAGCGGGGCGTAGCCGGAGGTGATGCCCTTGGCGGTGGTGATGATGTCCGGCTGGTAGCCGTACCGGGTGGCGCCGAAGTACTCGCCGAGCCGGCCCCACGAGCAGATCACCTCGTCGCTGACCAGCAGCACGTCGTACGCGTCGCAGATCTCGCGGACCCGCTCGAAGTAGCCGGGCGGCGGGGGGAAGCAGCCGCCGGAGTTCTGCACCGGCTCCAGGAAGACCGCGGCGACCGTGTCCGGCCCCTCCCGCTCGATGGCGCGGCCGATCTCCTCGGCGGCCCACCGGCCGAACGCCTCGATGTCGTCGCCGTGCTCCGGGGCCCGGTAGAAGTTGGTGTTCGGCACCTTGATGCCGCCGGGCACCAGCGGCTCGAAATCGCTCTTGATGCCGGGCAGGCCGGTGATGGACAGCGCGCCCATCGAGGTGCCGTGGTAGGCGATGTACCGGCTGACCACCTTGTGCTTGTTCGGCTGGCCGGTGCGCTTGAAGTATGCCCGGGCCAGCTTCCAGGCGGCCTCGACGGCCTCGGAGCCGCCGGTGGTGAAGAAGACCCGGTTCAGGTCGCCGGGGGCGAGCTCGGCGATCTTCTCGGCCAGCTCGACGGCCTTCGGGTGGGCGTAGGACCAGAGCGGGAAGTAGGCCAGCTCGGCGCCCTGCTTGGCGGCCGCCTCGGCCAGCTCGGTGCGGCCGTGTCCGGCGTTGACGACGAAGAGTCCGGCGAGACCGTCCAGGTATCGGCGGCCGTGGGAGTCCCAGACGTACGCGCCCTCGCCGCGCACGATGGTCGGCACCTCGCCGGCGGAGTAGCTCGCCATCCGGGTGAAGTGCATCCAGAGGTGGTCGGTGGCGTTGGCCATGTCAGCCCCATCGGGTATCGGGCCGGTCAGGGGTGACACCGGCCGCTCTGCTGACGGTTATCGCACAGTCGATGCTGATCACGCAAGTGTCAGCGACCTCCAGCAACGAATTCAGCAAGAGCCCATGACTGTGGCAACGGAATTCGTATCAGGCGGTGCCCCAGCTGTAGGTCTGCTTGCGCAGCTTGAGGTACACGAACGCCTCGGTGGCCAGCACGCCGGGGACCGCGCGCAGTCGCTGGAGGATCTCCAGCAGGTGGGCGTCGTTGCGGCAGACCACCTCGGCCAGCAGGTCGAAGGAGCCGGCGGTTATCACCACGTAGTCGATCTCGTCGAGGTCGGCCAGCCGGTCGGCGACCGCCTCCAGGTCCCCGTCGGTGCGCAGGCCGATCATGGCCTGGCGGGGAAAGCCCAGTTGGAGCGGGTCGGTGACCGCGACGATCTGCATCACCCCGGCGTCCAGCAGTCGCTGCACCCGTTGCCGTACGGCGGCCTCGGAGAGCCCGACCGCCTTGCCGATCGTCGCGTACGGCCGGCGGCCGTCCTCCTGCAACTGCTCGATGATCTGCTTCGCCACGTCGTCGAGCAGAGCGTGAGCGGAGCCGTCACGGACGGTGACGCGGCGGGCTGTGTTGCCGTTCTCCTGTTGCCGTATGACCATGGTTCGCTCCTGGGTTCCGAAACTCGGTGCTGAGCGTACGCCCCGCCGCAGTCTGGCGTATTTCGTCGCCTAGGGCGACGTCCGCAACGGAATCCCTTGTAAGCAAGGTCACGCCATGTCAGGATCAGTCGTCCATCGCCTGAAGGCTCTCCCGCCGGCGCGGCCGCCCCCGTCCCGCCGCCGACGATGACCCCCCCTAGGAGTCGTCACATGCGTAGTCCCCTTCGACCCCTCACTCGGCGTGGTCTGCTCACCGGCACGCTCGGCACGGCGGCGATGTTCGCCGCCGGCGGCGCGCTCGCCGGCTGCGGCACCAAAGGTGCCCAGCAGACCGAGGCCGGTTGCAGGAGCGACGACCTCTCCGCGACGGAGAAGAAGCTGGCGTTCTCGAACTGGCCGCAGTACGTCGACGTCGACGAGAAGGACGAGTCCAAGCGGCCCACCGTGGACGCGTTCATCGCCAAGTCCGGCATCCAGGTGACCTACACCGAGGACATCAACGACAACAACGAGTTCTTCGGCAAGGTGCAGAACCAGCTCGCCGGCTGTCAGAGCACCGGGCGGGACCTCATGGTCCTCACCGACTGGATGGCGGCCCGGATGATCCGGCTCGGCTGGATCCAGAAGCTGGACAAGGCCAGGATGCCCAACGTCGAGGCCAACCTGCTGCCCTCGCTGCGCAACGCGTCCTTCGACGCGGACCGCCAGCTCTCCGCCCCGTGGCAGTCCGGCCTGACCGCGCTGGCGTACAACGCCAAGGTCACCAAGGAGATCCGCACCGTCGACGAGCTGCTCACCCGCCCGGACCTCAAGGGCAAGGTGACCGCGCTGTCCGAGATGCGGGACACCATGGGCCTGCTGATCCAGGCCAACGGCCACGACCCGGCGAACTTCACCACGGCGCAGTTCGACGACGCGCTGAACAAGCTCAAGAGGGCCGTCGACTCGGGGCAGATTCGCAAGTTCACCGGAAACGACTACTCCCAGGACCTCAACAAGGGCGACATCGCGGCCTGCATGGCCTGGTCCGGCGACGTCATCCAGCTCGGCTTCGACAACGAGGACATCAAGTTCGTCGCGCCGGAGTCCGGCGTGATGCTCTGGTCGGACAACATGCTGGTGCCGAACAAGGCCAGCCACAAGGCGAACGCCGAAGAGTTGATCAACTACTACTACGACCCGGCCGTGGCGGCCCAGCTCGCCGCGTACGTCAACTACATCTGCCCGGTCAAGGGCGCGCAGGCCGAGATGGAGAAGATCGACCCGGACCTGGCCAAGAACCCGCTCATCTTCCCCGACGAGGCGCTGCTGTCGAAGGCCAAGGGCTTCATGGCCCTGGACGAGAAGCAGGAGAAGGAGTACGAGGCCAAGTTCCAGCAGGTCATCGGGGCGTGAGAACGATGGGACACGAGACACCGGCCGGCGACCTGAGGCTGGCCAACCTGACCAAGCGGTTCGGCATCTTCACCGCGGTCGACGACCTCAGCCTCACCATTCCGCAGGGCTCGTTCTTCGCCCTGCTCGGCGCCTCGGGCTGCGGCAAGACCACCACCCTGCGGATGATCGCCGGGCTGGAGGAGCCGAGCAGCGGGCAGGTGCTGCTGGGGGACCGGGACATCGCCCGGCTCCGGCCGTACAAGCGGCCGGTGAACACGGTGTTCCAGAGCTACGCCCTCTTCCCGCACCTGGACATCCACGAGAACGTCGCCTTCGGGCTGCGCCGGCGCGGCATCCGCAACGTCGGCGACCAGGTCGACCGGATGCTCGCGCTGGTGCAGCTCGAAGGGTACGGCCGCCGCAAGCCCGCCCAGCTCTCCGGCGGCCAGCAGCAGCGAGTCGCGCTGGCCCGGGCGCTCATCAACCACCCGCAGGTGCTGCTGCTGGACGAGCCGCTCGGCGCGCTCGACCTGAAGCTGCGCCGGCAGATGCAGATCGAGCTGAAGCGGATCCAGACCGAGGTGGGCATCACCTTCGTGCACGTCACCCACGACCAGGAGGAAGCCATGACCATGGCCGACACGGTCGCGGTGATGAATGCCGGCCGGATCGAGCAGCTGGGCGCACCGGCGGACCTCTACGAGTACCCGGCCACCGCGTTCGTGGCGAACTTCCTCGGCCAGTCCAACCTGCTCGCCGGCGAGGCCGCCGGGACCAGCGGGGACGAGGTGCTGGTTTCGGCGCACGACGCGCGGTTCTCCGTGCCGCGCGACCGGGTGCGGCTCGACCGGGGGCCGGTCTATCTCGGGGTACGCCCCGAGAAGCTGCACCTGGTCGACTCGTCCGACCAGGTACCCACCGGACACCAGTCGGTCGCCGGGGTGATCACCGACGCCGCGTACGTCGGGGTCAGCACCCAGTATCTGGTCCGGACCGGCTGGGGCAGCGAGTTGTCCGCGTTCGCCGCCAACAACGGCGCCGAGGCTCGCTTCCCGGTCGGGGCGTCGGTGGTGGCGCACTGGGACCCGCGGCACGCCTTCCTGCTGCCCCGCGAGGCGGGCGCCGACGACGACCGCACCACCCCGCTGCTCGACGAGCAGCCACCGGTGGGGGCGTTGTCGTGACTGCGCTCGCCCACGTACCGACCGCGTCGGGGCAGCCGGCGGCCCCCCAGCCGGCACCCCGGCGGAGCCGGCACCGGCTGCTGCCGTACCTGCTCCTGCTGCCCGGCGCGGCGTGGCTGTTCATCTTCTTCGCCCTGCCGCTGTTCCAGCTCGGCGCGGCCAGCCTCTACGACCCGAGCGGATCGCTCGCCACCGGATACGCGCTGACCTTTGCGGTCGAGAACTACCCCAACGCGTTGCAGGCGTACTGGCCGCAGTTCGGCCGATCGCTGCTGTACTCGGCGATCGCGCTGGCGCTGGCCCTGCTGATGGGCTACCCGCTGGCGTACGCGATCGCCCAGAAGGCCGGCCGGTTCAAGAACCTGCTGCTGGTCTGCGTGGTGGCCCCGATGTTCACCAGCTTCCTGGTCCGCACGCTGGCCTGGAAGACCATCCTGTCGGACAACGGGTGGCTGGTCGGACTGCTGCGCGACGTGCACCTGCTCGGTCCCGACGGCCGGCTGCTCGCCACCCCGATCGCGGTGGTGCTCGGCCTGACGTACAACTTCCTGCCGTTCCTGGTGCTGCCGCTGTACGCGAGCCTGGAGCGGTTGGATCCCCGCCTGCTGGAGGCGGCCAGTGACCTGTACGCCGGCGGATGGCAGGCGTTCCGCCGGGTCACCCTGCCGCTGTCGATGCCCGGCCTGATCGCCGGCACACTACTTTTTTTCATCCCGGCCACCGGTGACTACATCAACGCCGAACTGCTCGGCACCCCGAACGAGTACATGATCGGCAACGTCATCGACTCGGCGTTCCTGGTCCGGCTGGACTACCCGCAGGGCGCCGCGCTGTCGTTCCTGCTGATGGCGGCGATCCTGGCGATCGTCTTCGGCTACCTGCGCAAGGCCGGCACCGAGGAGATGTTGTGATGAGCGCGAGGAGTGCAGCGAAGCGGAGCCCCGCAGTCGCGGATGAGGGTGGGCTCTGATGCGGATCTCGCGTTGGCTCACCGACCGCTGGGTGATGATCGTGGCCCTGCTGGTGCTCGGCTACCTGTCGCTGCCGATCCTCGTGGTGGCCGCGCTGTCCTTCAACCGACCGGCCAACCGACTGTCGTACGACTTCCACGAGTTCACCTTCGACAACTGGCGCCAGCCGTGCGCGACCTCGGACATGTGCGACGCGGTGGTGCGCAGCATGCAGATCGGCTTCATCGCCACCGTGGTCTCCACGGTGCTCGGCACCCTGATGGCGTTCGCCCTGGTCCGGCAGCGGTTCCGCGGCCGGTCCGGGATCAACGTGCTGATCTTCCTGCCGATGGCGACCCCGGAGTTGGTGATGGGCACCTCGCTGCTCGCCCTCTTCGTCGCCGCCGGGGTGCCGCAGGGCTTCTGGACCATCGTCATCGCGCACGTGATGTTCTGCGTGTCGTTCGTGGTGGTCACCGTGAAGGCCCGACTCGCCGGCATGGACCACCGGCTGGAAGAGGCCGCGATGGACCTGTACGCCAGCGAGTGGCAGACCTTCCGGCGGATCACCCTGCCCCTGGTGCTGCCCGGCATCGTGGCCGCCGCGCTGCTCGCCTTCTCGCTCAGCTTCGACGACTTCATCATCACGAACTTCAACGCCGGCACCACGGTCACCTTCCCCATGTACGTCTGGGGTGCCGCCCAGCGGGGCATCCCGCCGCAGGTCAACGTCATCGGCACGGCGATGTTCGGGATCGCGCTGCTGCTGGTCGGGGCGAGTTCGCTGCGCGGCCGGCGGACCCGGCGCGCCGCGCTCACCGCACCCGCCCCGGCCGCCGCCCCGCCGACGAGCCGGTCATGACCGGACCGCATACCGGCCGGGCGCTGGCCGACGCGGCGCCCGTGCCGTACTGGCTGGACCGCCCGGAGCGACCCGACCCGCTGCCGCCGCTGTCCGGCGACCAGTCGGCCGATCTGCTGGTGATCGGCGGAGGCTACAGCGGGTTGTGGGCCGCGCTGCTCGCCAAGCGGGACGATCCCGGCCGGGACGTGCTGCTGGTCGAGGCCGGCACCTGCGGCTGGGCGGCGTCCGGACGCAACGGCGGCTTCTGCGCCGCCTCGCTGACCCACGGCCTGGCCAACGGGGTGGACCGGTTCCCCGGCGAGATCGACGAGCTGGAGTGGCTGGGACGGCAGAACCTGGCGGCCGTCGTCGCCACCGTCGCGGCATACGGGATCGACTGCGACCTCGAACGCACCGGCGAGCTGGCGGTGGCCGTCGAGCCGTACCAGCTGGCCGGACTGGCCGAGGACGCCGAGCTGGCCCGGCGGTACGGCCACGACGTCCGGCTGCTCGACCGCGACGAGGTCCGCGCCGAGGTGGACTCGCCGACGTACCTCGGTGGGCTGTGGGACCGGGACCGGGTGGCCATGCTCGACCCGGCGAAGCTGGCCTGGGGCCTGCGCCGGGCCTGCCTGGCCGAGGGGGTGCGGATCGCCGAGCACACCCGGGTCACCGGGCTGCGCCGCGACGGCGCCGCGTTGCGGGCCGGCACTGCCGGTGGCCCGCACGCCGCGCCCGGCTCCGTCCGGGCCGGGCAGGTGGTGCTCGCCACCAACGCCTTCCCGCCGCTGCTGCGCCGGCTGCGGGCCTGGATCGTGCCGGTCTACGACTACGCGCTGATGACCGAGCCGCTGTCGGCGGCGCAGCGCAAGGCGGTGGGCTGGGCAAACCGGCAAGGGCTGGCCGACAGCGGCAACCAGTTCCACTACTACCGGATCACCGCCGACGACCGGATCCTGTTCGGTGGCTACGACGCGGTCTACCACTACGGCAACCGGGTGGCCCCGCAGCTGGAGCAGCGGCCAGCCACCTTCACCGCGCTCGCCGAACACTTCTTCACCACCTTTCCCCAGCTCGACGGCCTGCGATTCAGCCACCGCTGGGGCGGGGTGATCGACACCTGCACCCGGTTCTGCCCCTTCTTCGGCACCGCGTACGAGGGGCGGCTGGCGTACGCGGCCGGCTTCACCGGGCTCGGCGTCGGCGCCACCCGGTTCGGCGCCCGGGTGATGCTGGACCTGCTCGGCGGGGCGGAGACCCCGCTGACCCGGCTGGACCTGGTGCGCCGCAAGCCGTTGCCGTTTCCGCCGGAGCCCGTCCGGGCCACCGGCATCAACCTCACCCGCTGGTCGCTCGCCCGCGCTGACGCGCGCGAGGGCCGGCGCAACCTCTGGCTCCGTACGCTCGATCGTCTTGGTTTGGGGTTCGATTCCTGATGCGCATCCTGCTCGTCGGCGCCGGCGGGGTCGGCTCCGCCGCCGTCGCCATCGCGGCCCGCCGTACCTTCTTCGAGACCATGGTGGTCGCCGACTACGACCCGGCCCGCGCGGAGCGGGCGGTGGCCGGGCACGGTGACCGGTTCACCGCCGCCCGGGTCGACGCCTCCTCGGCGGACGCGGTGGCCGCGCTCTGCCGCGAGCACCGGATCACACACGTGCTCAACGCGGTCGACCCGCGTTTCGTCATGCCGATCTTCGACGGGGCGTTCGCGGCCGGGGCGGACTACCTGGACATGGCGATGTCACTGTCCCGGCCGCACGCCGTCCGCCCCTACGCGGAGCCGGGGGTGAAGCTGGGCGACGAGCAGTTCGCGGTGGCCGACGACTGGGCGGAGGCCGGCCGGCTGGCGCTCTGCGGCATCGGCGTCGAGCCGGGCCTGTCCGACGTCTTCGCCCGCTACGCCGCCGACGAGCTGTTCGCCGAGATCGACGAGATCGGGGTACGCGACGGCGCGAACCTCACCGTCGACGGCTACGACTTCGCCCCGTCGTTCTCCATCTGGACCACCATCGAGGAGTGCCTGAACCCGCCGGTGGTCTGGGAGTCGTCGCGCGGCTGGTTCACCACCGAGCCGTTCAGCGAGCCGGAGGTCTTCGACTTCCCGGCGGGCATCGGGCCGGTGGAGTGCGTCAACGTGGAGCACGAGGAGGTGCTGCTGATCCCGCGCTGGGTGCGGGCGAAGCGGGTCACCTTCAAGTACGGCCTCGGCGACGAGTTCATCGAGGTGCTGAAGACGCTGCACAAGCTCGGGCTGGACTCGACGAAGCCGGTGCGGGTCGGTGGCGTCGACGTGTCACCGCGCGACGTGGTGGCCGCCTGCCTGCCCGACCCGGCCACGCTGGGCGAGAAGATGCGCGGCAAGACCTGCGCCGGGACGTACGTGACCGGCACCGGCGTCGACGGGCGCCCGCGCCGGGTCTACCTCTACCACGTGGTCGACAACGAGTGGTCGATGCGGGAGTACGGCCACCAGGCGGTGGTCTGGCAGACCGCGGTCAACCCGGTGGTGGCGCTGGAGCTGCTGGCCACCGGCGCCTGGTCCGGCACCGGGGTGCTCGGCCCCGAGGCGCTGCCGCCGAAGCCCTTCCTGGACCTGCTGACCGGCTACGGCTCGCCCTGGGGGATGGAGGAGCGGTGACCCGTTACGGCCCGATGTACGGCCCGGACGTGACCTTCCTCGGCGTGCCGCCGTGCACCATCGAGGAGCCGGTGACGTACGCCGACGCCGACGTGGTGATCGTCGGTGCCCCGTTCGACGGGGGCACCTCGCACCGCCCCGGTACCCGGTTCGGGCCGTCGGCCATCCGGCAGGCCTGCTACCTGCCGCACGACGGGTCCCGCCCGTCGCTCGCCCTGCGCACCGACGGGCTGCGGGACCTGTGCGTCTACGACGCCGGGGACGTGGAGATGTTCTCCGGCGACATCGAGCGCTCGCTGCACGCCCTGGAACAGGCCGTGTACGCGGTGGCCGCCGCCGGGGCGATCCCGGTCGTGCTCGGCGGGGACCACTCCATCGCCCTGCCGGACGCCACCGGGGTGGCCCGGCACCACGGGCTGGGCCGGGTGTCGCTGGTGCACTTCGACGCGCACGCCGACACCGGGGACGTCGAGTTCGGTTCCCTGCACGGGCACGGTCAGCCGATGCGCCGGCTCATCGAGTCCGGCGCGGTACGCGGCGACCGGTTCCTCCAGATCGGCCTGCGCGGCTACTGGCCGGACCCGCCGACCCTGGCCTGGATGGCGCAACAGCGGATGCGGTCGTACGAGATGACCGAGCTGGTGGCCCGCGGCCTGGACGCCTGTCTGACCGAGGCGTTCGGGATCGCCACGGACGAGTGCGAGGGGGTGTTCCTCTCCGTCGACGTGGACGTCGTCGACCCGGGCATGGCGCCCGGCACCGGCACCCCGGAACCGGGCGGCCTGACCTCACGGCAGCTGCTCGACGCGGTCCGCCGGGTCTGTTACGAGCTGCCGGTGGTCGGGGTCGACGTGGTCGAGGTCGCCCCGCCGTACGACCACGCCGACATCACCGCGTATCTCGGCAACCGGGTGGTGTTGGAGGCGCTGTCCGCGATCGCCCGCCGACGCCGCGACGCGGCCGGCGGAACGCCGTGGGACCCCCGCCAGCCGCTGCTCGACGGCCGCTGACCCGCCGACGGTTGCCGGCTCAACAGTCGACCCGGTGGTCGCGACCCGAACGAGACGGAGACCCGGCGGATCGCCCACGGCACCCGGACCGTGCGGGACTCCTCGCTGGCGAAGGGCAAGCGGGTGGTGCCCACCCGGGCCGTCGACGGGGTACGCACGCTGACCTACCGGGTGACGCTGACCGATGGGAAGCGCACCGGCCGGACGCTGGTCCGCTCGGTGGTCACCCGCCAGCCGAGGCGGAGGGAAGGAGGGGCCCCCGCTTAACGCATTCGGTAGCGGAGGGGCTCCCGGTTAACCCTCGTGCTGCGGGCGGCTAGCGGGGAGGATGGCTTCGGCGGTGCTTACGGAACCCTTAACTCCTGCGTGGGACCGTATACGCGACGAGGAAGCCGGGGGAGCGGATAGCGGTGCGGGTGCTGGTGGCGGACGACGAGCGGCTGTTGGCGGACACGGTCGCCGAGGGGCTGCGCCGGTTCTCGATGGCGGTCGACGTCTGCTACGACGGCGACGGCGCGCTGGAGCGGATCGGGATCAACCGGTACGACGTGGCCGTGCTGGACCGGGACATGCCCGGGGCCACCGGCGACGAGGTGTGCCGCAGCCTCGCCCGATCCGACGCCGGCACCCGGGTGCTGCTGCTCACCGCCGCCGCCGGCATCCGGGACCGGGTGGCGGGCCTCGGACTGGGCGCGGACGACTACCTGACCAAGCCGTTCGCCTTCGCCGAGCTGGTGGCCCGGGTGCAGGCGCTCGGCCGGCGCTCCGCCCCGGCGGTGCCGCCCGTGCTGGAGCAGCACGGATTGGTGCTCGACGTGGCCCGGCACACCGCCACCCGGGACGGCCGGCCGCTCGGCCTGAGCCCCAAGGAGTACGCCGTCCTGCACGTGCTGATGCGCGCCCGCGGCGGCGTGGTCAGCGCGGAGGACCTGCTGGAGCAGGCCTGGGACGAGTTCGCGGACCCGTTCACCAACGCCGTCCGGGTCACCGTGATGACGCTGCGCAGGAAGCTCGGCCAGCCGGCCGTCCTGCACACCGTGCCGAAGGCCGGCTACCGGATCGGTGAGCCGGGTTGAGCCCCCGCCGTCGGGTCCTGCTGGTCGGGGTACTCGCCCTGCTCGCCGGCTACCTGCTGCCCGGCCTGGTCAACTGGCTGCTCGGCCTGGTGTGGTGGCGGGCCCAGCAGTTCTGCGGCCTGGCCACGGTCGGGGTGGTGTGCGAACCGGCCCGCCCGTTCGTCCCGCTGCTTCCCGTGCTGGCCGAGTTTGTCGTGGTGCTGGCCGGTGTGCTCGCGCTCTGGGGCGCGGCACGGTGGTGCCTGCGCCCGGTATGGGACCTCGCCGACCCGATCGCCGACCTGGGGCCGCAGAACCTGAGTCACCGGACGCGCCGCCCGGGCACCGACGAGCTGGCCCGGCTCGCCCGCGCCATCGACGGCATGCTGGACCGGGTCGCGGCCGGCTATGAGGGGCAACGGAGGTTCGCCGCGAACGCCTCGCACGAGCTGCGTACGCCGTTGGCGGTGCAGCGGACGCTGATCGAGGTCGGCATGGCCCAGTCGCTCACCGGTGAGCAGTTGGACCTGCTCACCGCCCAGCTGCTGGCCACCAACGAGCGCAACGAGCGGCTCATCGAGGGGCTGCTCGCGCTGAGCGAGAGCGACCAGGGGCTGCGCTCGTCCACCCCGCAACGCCTCGACGAGATCGTCGGCGGCGTGCTGGCCGCGTACGGGGACCGGGCCGCCGAGGCCGGGGTGACGGTGGAGAGTCGGCTGGCGCCCCGGGTCGTGCCCGGCGAGCGGGTGTTGCTGGAGCGCCTGGTCGCCAACCTGGTGGAAAACGGGATCAAGTACAACCGGCCGGGCGGCCGGCTCACCGTCGCCGTCGGCGACGAACCGGCGCTGACCGTCACGAACACCGGCCAGGCCGTGCCGGGTGAGGCGGTCGCCGGGCTCTTCGAACCCTTCCGGCGGCTGGCCCGCGACCGCACGAACCAGGGCGGCGGGGCGGGGCTCGGCCTGGCCATCGCCCGCTCGATCACCCAGGCGCACGGGGGCATCATCGCCGCCCGGCCGGGCGAGGACGGCGGCCTCCGGGTCGACGTCCGGCTGCCCGACGCGCCCTGACAGCCGCGGTCGGTAACGGATCAGCTGCGTTCGGTGGTGGCATCGGGTTGCGGCTGAACGGTCCCGCCGTCCCGTCCGTACCAGGCGTCAGACGGCACCACCGGACGACGGGAGACATCGTGAGGGCGCAGCGCAAGCATGTACTGGCGGCGACCGTGGCAGTGGCCGCCTCGGCGGCCCTCGCGGTGGGCACCGGGCTGGGGTTCGCGGAGACCGCCCCGATCGAGGGGTCGCTCTGCGCGGGTTCGGTGACCTTCTCGGCGGAGGGTGGGGCGCCGGCGGCCACCAGCGACCGGTTCCCGGCGGGCACCCGGCTGCGGGTGACCAACCTCGACAACGGCAAGGCGGCGACGGTGACGGTGACCGGCCCGTCCGGCAGCTGCGTACTGCTCAACGCGGCGGCGATGGACCTGGTCCGGGAGCCGGGAAAGAACGTGATCCGCAACAACCGGGTCGAACGTCTGGCGGAGGCCGCTCCGGCCGGGGAGACCAGGCCGGGCAGCGCGCGGCCCGCCATGACCCCGCTGGGCGGGGCGACCGGCGCCGGCGGGGCCCCGCCGGCGCGCAGCGTCTGCTCCGGGGCGATCACGTTCTTCGCGGAGGACGCCCCGCCGGCCGCCACCAGCGACCGGTTCCCGGTGGGTGCCCGGCTGCGGGTGACCAACCTGGACAACGGCAAGGCGGTGACGGTGACGGTGACCGGGCGGTCGGGCAGCTGCGTACTGCTCAACGCAGCGGCCATGGACCTGATCCGCGCGCCGGGCAAGAACCTGGTCCGCCGCAACGTGGTGGAGCGGGTCGGCTGACCCGGCTCGGCAGGGTGGGCGGCACGCCCACCCTGCCGTGGAGGCTCAGGCGATCCGGCGGATCTGGCGCAGGGTGAGGTAGAGCAGGAGCGCGGCGAGTGCGACGAAGATGCCGGTCTCGATGCCCTGGAACAGCCAGAACCGGTCGGCGGGCTGGTAGAGCTGCCAGTTGTAGGCGCCGGGCTGGACACCGAGTTCGGAGCCGCACGGCCCGCCGGCGGGCCCCTGGACGCCCGGCGGGCATCTGATCTGCGCGTCCGGGGCCACCATGGTCCCGTCGGCGTTGCGTACGCCGCTGGAGAGGATCCAGTCGCCGCGGTTGGTCGGCAACGGGCCTTCCCCGATCACCGCAAACTCGGCCGTACGGGCCGGCTGGTAGTGGGGCCGGGCCAGCACCGCGACGGCGGCCCGGATCCCGATGAACCCGACGAGGGTGATGGTCATGGCCGGCAGCATCCGCCGCCCGAGGGTGCCGGCGAAGATGCCGAGCGCCACGGCGAAGACGGTGTAGCCGATCGGTGCGACGCCCTGCAGGTCGAAGACGATGAAGCCGAACCGGCCCTCGCGCGCGGCCTCGGTCAGTGGGCTGACCCACCACGACATGCCCAGGCCGTAGCAGACGGCGGCGGTGGTCGTCACCGCGACGACCAGCCCGAACTTCACCAGCGCCCAGCGCCGCCGGCTGATGCCCTGGGTCCAGGCGAACCGGTGGGTGCCCTGCTCCACCTCCCGGGCGATCAGCGGCGCGCCCCAGAACAGGCCGAGCAGCATCGGCAGCACGAGCAGCAGGACGGCGACCAGGTTCAAATTGCCGTACCGGTTGCTGAACTGGTGGAACGCCCCCTGGCAGGTCTCGGCGGTGGCCGGCGGCAGGTCGCCGCGGGCCAGTTGGCGGACGCAGTCGGGCAGGCCGAGGTCGGTGAACGTGTGGCGCATCGAGATGCCGATCGGGACCATGAGCGCGGCGAGCGCCGCGAACCCGAGGAGGGTGAACAGCAGCTGCCTGCGATGCTGCCGCCAGGCCAGGGTGATCATGCGGGCACCTCCCATTCCGTGTGGCTGGATCTGGTCTCGCCCTCGTCGAGGTAGGCCAGGATGACCTCCTCCAGGGTCACGTCGTGCACCGTCCACTCCGGGTCGACCACCCCGTCGACCCGGGCCAGCAGGGTCGACTGGCGACCGGTGTGGCTGGCCCGCAGGACCGTCCCGACCCCGGTGATCGGCTCGCCGCGGTGCCGGGGGCCGACCAGTTGCCGGTGCCCGGCGACTAGCTCGTCGACCGCGCCGACGAGGCGTACCCGGGAGGCGTTCAGCAGGACGAGGTGGTCGCAGACCCGCTCCAGGTCGGCGAGCAGGTGCGAGGAGAGCAGCACGGTCGTGCCGGATTCGGCGACGCTGCCCATCAGCGACTGGAGGAACTCGCGCCGGGCCAGCGGATCGAGGCTGGCGACCGGTTCGTCCAGGAGCAGCAGCCGGGGTCGCTTGGCCAGGGCGAGCGCGAGGGCCACCTGGGCACGTTGCCCGCCGGAGAGCCGGCCGACCGGCAGGTTCGGCGGGATGCCGAGCTGCGCCAGGCGCTCGCGGGCCAGCGTGCCGTCCCAGCGGCGGTTCATCCGCCCGGTGATGCTCACCAGCTCGGCGGCGGTGAAGTCGCGGTAGAGCGGGGTGTCCTGGGCGACGAAGCCGACCTCGGGGAGCACGGCTGGATTGTCGTAGGGCGTGTGGCCGAAGACCCGCACCGTCCCGGCGTCCGGCCCGAGCAGGCCGACGGCGAGGTGCAGCAGGGTGCTCTTGCCGGCGCCGTTCGGACCGACGAGGCCGGCGATCCGTCCGGCGGGCAGCTGGAACGAGCAGTCCTGCAACGCCCAGCGTCGTCCGTAGCGCTTGCCGAGCCGCTCGGCCTCCAGCGCGATCTCCATCTGGTCTCCTCTCATCGGGCCGTGGCGGGCCGGGTGCGGGCCGCCTCGGCGGCGAGGGTGGCGCGCAGGGTGGTCTCGACCAGGGCGGTGACGTCCTCGGACGTGAGGCCGGCCGTCCGCGCCCGGCGCAGCCAGGCCACCAGCTCCGCGCGCAGCTCGGCCTGGTCGGCCAGGGGAGGGCCGCCGAGGGTACGGCGGACGAACGTGCCCACCCCGGGGCGGCCCTCCACCAGGCCCTCGATCTCCAGCTCCCGGTACGCCTTGAGCACCGTGTTGGGGTTGATGGCCAGCGACTGCGCGACGTCGCGGACCTTCGGCAACTGGTCCCCGGGGTTCAGCAGGCCCACCCGGAGGGACTGCTTCACCTGCTGGATCAGCTGCACGTACGTGTTCACCTTGGACCGTCCGTCCAGCACGAACTCGATCACACAGCACCCGCCCTTCTATTGTCCTACGACAGTAGGACTATAGGACAGGAAGTCGGTCCGCGGTGTCCCATCGGGAGCCGGATGTGTCAGGGGTCGGACGTAGCGTCCGTGGCGTGGGCATCCTGACCGACTACTTCGCCGCCACCCCGGAGCAGGCGCTGGCCGCGATCGACCGTGGGCCGGGCGACGAGTTGACGCCGCTGCGGGCCAAGTTCCTCGAACCGTTCGTGCTGGGCGGTCAGCTGTGGGCGGCGGTCCGACACGGGGCGCTCGACGCGTCCGACGACGATCTGTCGGCCGGCGGCGAGCGGGTCGACGGCAACGACGACGAGGGGCCGTACCTGATCCGGCTGGTGGACGACTTCGTCGCCGAGCTGGCGGCGCTCCCCGACGACCGGGTCGACGAGGTCGCCACGGTGTGGGCCGGCGCCGGGGAATGGATGGGGGAGCCGGAGCCGGGGTTCCTCGTCGAACTCGTCCACGAGCTGCGGCGGGTGGCCCGGCGCGCCGAGACGGACGGCGTCGGGGCGTACTGCTGGATGTGCCTGTGAAAGGTCGGCCGGCGGGCGGGGGCCGCCCGCCGGCCGACGGACGCTCCTATGCCGCGTCAAGTGGCTGGGGTGGGTTTTCGAGGCGTCGGTAGAGGTG
>NZ_JBFAID010000041.1:0-66014 GCF_040654475.1 Micromonospora sp. NPDC050686 | reverse complement strand
TGGCACTGGCTTATCAATAGCACCCTGTTGAGTTCTCAAAGAACAACCACACACCATCCGAAGCCCCACAACCGCAGGACCCCATCCGGGGCAACCTCTCCAACCTACTCGGTCCGACTTCCGCTGTCAACCTCGTATCCGAGATGATCAACTTGGTGCGACCCGATCCACGCTGACGCACGCCCAAACGGGCGGTCGCTTCTCTCGTGGGAAGCGGCAGACCGGCCGATCGCCGCTCTCGCGGCCACCCGCCCGGCTCCCTGCCGGCTTTCGAACCCTACCCGGTCGGCTTCGCGTTCGCAACTCCGTGTCCCGGAGATTCCCGCACCGCCCAGATCCTCAGCCTCGCTCGGCGTCTCCGCCACGAGCCTGGCGCCCGTTCTCGGCCGGTTTATCCGGCCTCCCGCGTGCAGAGAGAAAGTTACGCGGAGCGCCGGCGGAAGGCAAATCAACGTCTGTCGCTGGAGCTGCTTGGCCCGAACCGGGACCGACGGTCAAGCGGACGAGCGCGTCGGCGTGCCACAGTGTCTGGCATGGATGCCGCTTCCCCCGCCCCGGCGGCCACGCTCGCCGCGGACGCTCTGCTCGGCCTGCTCCTGCCGCTCTGGCAGGTGGTCATCGGCGGCTTCGTGCTCGTCGTGCTGGTCGTGTCGGTGGCCCGGCTCGCGCGGCGCGGGCGGTCCCGGATGACCACGGCGCTACTGGTGACCGCCGCCGCGATCGCCGGCTTCGCCCTGGTGGGCATGCTGCTCCAGAGCTAGGCCGGGGTGAGCCGCCGGTTCGCCAGGCTGGGCAGTTCGGCGCGGATGCTCCGCAGGCGGTCGAGGTCCAACTCGGCCACGGTCAGACCCGGCCCGTCCGGCACCTGGGTGAGGACGATGCCCCACGGGTCGACCACCATGCTGCGCCCGAAGCAGGTACGACCCGGCTCGTGGTCGCCGGTCTGGCCGGCGGCGGCGACGAAGCACTGGTTCTCGATCGCCCGGGCCCGCAGCAGGACCTCCCAGTGGTCCCGGCCGGTGTGCATCATGAACGCGGCCGGCACCACGAGCAGCTCGGCGCCGCCACTGGTGGCCAGCTCCCGGTAGAGCTCCGGGAACCGCAGGTCGTAGCAGATCGACAGGCCGACGCGGAGCCCCTCCACATCCACCACCACCGGCTGCTCACCGGGTGCGACGGTCGCCGACTCCCGGTACGACACCCGCCCCGGGATCTCCACGTCGTACAGGTGGATCTTGCGATAGCTGGCGGCGAGCGTGCCGCTGCGGTCGAAGACCAGGGAGGTGTTCCAGGTGTGCGCCGGATCCGGACCGGCCTCGTGGAAGGAACCGGCGATCACCCAGATCCCGAGCCGTCGGGCGGCCTGTGCGAAGAACGTGCCGACCACGCCGTCGACGCCCTCCGGCGCCGGCATCCCCACCGCCCGGCCCAGATAGTCGACGTACTCGGGCAGGACGGCGAGGTCGGCGCCGGCGGCCGCCGCGCGGACCAGCAGGGCCTCGGCCGCGGCGAGGTTCGCCGCCCGGTCGTCGCGGGCGTTGAGCTGGCAGACGGCGACACGCATGCCGATCAGCGTACGGGCGGCGGGTGCCCGGCGACACCCGCTCCACGTCGACGCCGGGTCAGGCCGACTTCTCCTCGCGGTCCCGGCGAGCCCGCCGGCCGGTGAACTCCCGCGGCACGATCGTCGGGTTGACGTTCTCCAGGACCACCTCGCGGGTGATCAGCACGCGGGCGGCGTCCGGGTTGCTCGGCACCTCGTACATCACGGAGAGGAGGACCTCCTCCAAGATCGCCCGCAGGCCGCGGGCGCCGGTGCCGCGGAGCATGGCCTGGTCGGCGATCGCCTCCAGCGCCGGCGGCTCGAACTCCAGCTCCACCCCGTCCAGCTCGAAGAGGCGCTGATATTGCCGGACCAGCGCGTTGCGTGGCTCGGTGAGGATCCGCACCAGGGCGCTGCGGTCCAGGCTGCGCACGTTGGTGATCACGGGCAGCCGGCCGATGAACTCGGGGATCAGGCCGAACTTGAGCATGTCCTCCGGCATGACCTGGCTGAAGATGTCGTCGGTCGACCGCTCGGAGATGGACCGCAGGCGGGCGCCGAAGCCGGTGCCGCCGTGCCCGGTGCGGGCCTCGATGATCTGGTCGAGCCCGGCGAAGGCGCCGCCACAGATGAACAGCACGTTGGTGGTGTCGATCTGGATGAACTCCTGGTGCGGGTGCTTCCGCCCGCCCTGCGGCGGCACGTTGGCCACCGTGCCCTCGAGCATCTTCAGCAGCGCCTGCTGCACGCCCTCGCCGGAGACGTCCCGGGTGATCGACGGGTTCTCCGACTTGCGGGCGATCTTGTCGACCTCGTCGATGTAGATGATCCCGGTCTCGGCGCGCTTGATGTCGTAGTCCGCGGCCTGGATGAGCTTGAGGAGGATGTTCTCCACGTCCTCGCCGACGTAGCCGGCCTCGGTCAGGGCGGTGGCGTCCGCGATCGCGAACGGGACGTTCAGCATCCGGGCCAGGGTCTGCGCCAGGTGCGTCTTGCCGCACCCGGTCGGGCCGAGCAGGAGGATGTTGGACTTGGCCAGCTCGACGGCGTCGCTGCCGGAACCCGGCGCGCCGGCCGCCTCGGCCTGGATCCGCTTGTAGTGGTTGTAGACCGCGACCGCGAGGGCCTTCTTGGCCTGGTCCTGACCGACGACGTAGTTGTCGAGGAACTGGCAGATCTCCATCGGCTTGGGAAGCTCTTCCCACTTCACCTCGCCGGACTCGGCCAGCTCCTCCTCGATGATCTCGTTGCAGAGATCGATGCACTCGTCGCAGATGTAGACCCCGGGGCCCGCGATGAGCTTTTTGACCTGCTTCTGCGACTTGCCGCAGAACGAGCACTTCAGTAGGTCGCCGCCGTCACCGATCCGTGCCACCTACGTTCTCCCTGCACTCATCGGCCGGTGCCCCGGCCCTGACCTGCCGGACGCCGGGGCGCCCGTCCGTGTCGATCCGTCCCCGCCGGTCCGAGCCGGCGAAGCACCCGGACCCGACGTTACCCGCTGGCGGAGGTTTCTCCGACCCCCAAAACGGGTGTGTCAGAGGTCGGCCGGGAACGAACTCCCGGGCCGACCTCCGACCCGTACTGCTCAGCTCGCGGCGTTGGCGGCCAGCAGACCCTTCTTGCGGCTGGTGAGGATGGTGTCCACCAGTCCGTACTCCTTGGACTCCTCGGCCGTCATGATCTTGTCACGGTCGATGTCCTTGCGGACCTGCTCGATCGGGCGGTTGCAGTGCCGGGAGAGCATGTCCTCCAGCTGGGTCCGCATCCGCAGGATCTCCCGGGCCTGGATCTCGATGTCCGAGCCCTGCCCGTAGCCGCCCTCGGTGGCCGGCTGGTGGATGATGATCCGCGAGTTCGGCAGGGCCATCCGCTTGCCCGGCGTCCCGGCCGACAGCAGCACCGCCGCCGCACTGGCCGCCTGGCCCAGGCAGACCGTGGAAATGTCCGGCCGAACGTACTGCATGGTGTCGTAGATCGCCGTCATGGCCGTGAACGAGCCACCCGGCGAGTTGATGTACATGATGATGTCGCGGTCCGGGTCGGTGCCCTCCAGCGTCAGCAGCTGGGCCATCACGTCGTTGGCCGACGCGTCGTCCACCTGCACGCCGAGGAAGATGATCCGGTCCTCGAAGAGCTTGTTGTAGGGGTTGGACTCCTTGACCCCGTACGAGGTGCGCTCCACGAACGACGGGAGCACGTAGCGGTTGTGCACGGCCGCGAACTGGGGCGGCAGGCTCAGGTCGGTCATCGTCAGCTCCTCAGCTCAGGGTCCCGGCGCCTTCCGGAACCTGGGTGGCTCCGGTGATCACCTTGTCGATGAAGCCGTAGTCCATGGCCTCCTGGGCGGTGAACCAACGGTCACGGTCCGAATCCGCCTCGATCTCCGCCGGGCTCCGACCGGTGTGGTGCGCGACCCGTTCCTGGAACATCCGCTTGGTGTAGAGCATCTGCTCCGCCTGGATGGCGATGTCCGCCGCCGTGCCGCCCATGCCGCCGGACGGCTGGTGCATCATGATCCGCGCGTGCGGGAGGGCGTACCGCTTGCCCTTGGTGCCGGCGCAGAGCAGCAGCTGGCCCATGGAGGCCGCCATGCCCATCGCCACGGTCGAGACGTCGTTGTCGATGAACTGCATCGTGTCGTAGATCGCCATGCCGGAGTAGACCGAGCCACCCGGCGAGTTGATCCAGAGGTTGATGTCGCGGTCCGGGTCCTCCGCGGCGAGCAGCAGCAGCTGCGCGCAGATGCGGTTGGCGACCTGGTCGGTCACCTCGCTGCCCAGGAAGATGATGCGCTCCTTGAGCAACCGGTTGTAGACCGAGTCGTCGAGGTTGCCAATTGAGTCGCCCCCACGGGCGTCGACCGCCCGGAGCGGCTTCGCTGGGATGTGCATGTCGGTCATGGCAGCCCTTCGCTCTCCGTACCGTACTACCCGACACTAACCGCTCGGCCCTACGGCAGAGTCCCGGTCGGGGCACTGTTCGCTCTCAGCGCAGCTGCCCCGGGGACGTACCCGAGAAAGGGTTTCGGCCGCCGTCGGCGCCGGAAACCGGCGGACGGCGGCCGCACCCGACGATCAGTGCTCGTGGGCGTGCTCGGCCTCGTTCGCGGCGCGCAGCGCGTCGAGGGTGACCTCGTTGCCGGCCGAGTCCTTGATCTTGACCTTCTCCATCACCGAGGCGAGCGCCTTGCCCCGCCGCACGTCGCCGAAGACGGCCGCGGCCGCCCCGGAGCGCACCAGCTGGTCGTAGTACTGCTGCGGGGCCATGCCCGCCCGCTGCGCCCGGTGCACGATCTCGTGGCCGAACTCGTCGTCGGAGACCTGGACGTCCTCGGCGTCGGCCAGCGTGTCCAGCAGGAGCTGGATCTTGACGCCGTCGGTCGCCGCCTCCTGGAGCTCGGCGTCGATCTGCTCCTCGGTCTTCTCCTCTGCGGCGAGGTACTCCTCCAGCGAGGCGCCGATCCGCTCGAGCTGGTCGACCATGGCCGCCTTGCGGCTCTCGACCTCCTCCTTGACGACACCCTCCGGGGCCGGCACGTCGGCGGCCGCGACGAGCTGCTCAAGGGCCTTGTCCCGGGCGGCGTAGATCTGCTCGACCCGCTTGCCCTGCTCGACCCGGCCGCGCACGTCGTCGCGCAGCTCCTGGATGGTGTCGAACTCGCTGGCCAGCTGGGCGAACTCGTCGTCCAGCTCCGGCAGCTCCTTCTCCTTGACCGTGCGCACGGTCACCGCCACCTCGGCGTCCCGGCCGGCGAAGTCGCCACCGACCAGCTGGGTGGTGAACGTGGTGCTCTCGCCGGCGGCGAGGCCGACCACGGCCTCGTCCAGCCCCGGCAGGAGCTGCTTGCTGCCGACCTCGTGGGAGATGTTGCTGGCCGAACCGCCCGGCACGTCCTCGCCGTCCACGGTGGCGTTGAGGTCGATCTGGACGTAGTCGCCCTCCTGGGCCGCCCGCTCGACCGTCTTCAGCGTGGCGAACCGCTCGCGCAGGTTGTTCACCTGCTCGTCGATCTCGCTGTCGGCGATCTGGAGCTCGTCCACGGTCACCTCGACGGTGGCCGGGTCCGGCAGGGTGATCTCCGGGCGGACGTCGACCTCGGCGGTGAAGTTGAGCGAGTCACCGTCGTTGAACTCGGTGATCTCGACCTCCGGCCGGCCGAGCGTCTTCAGATCGTGCTCGCGGACCGCGGCGAGGATGTTCTGCGGGATGGCCTCCTGCACCGCCTCGTTGAGGACGGTGCCCCGGCCCACCCGCTGGTCGATGATCGCGGACGGCACCTTGCCCCGGCGGAAGCCGGGAACCTGGATCTGCTGGCCGATCTCCCGGTACGCCTTCTTGAGGCTCGGCTCGAGCTCGACGAACGGCACCTCGATGGCGAGCCGCACGCGCGTCGGGCTCAGAGTCTCGACGGTGCTCTTCACAGGCGTACTCCTTGACGGATCTCAGTTGAGTCTGGGCGTGATTCAGCGCATCGAGTGTAGGCGAGCCGGGCGGCTGCTCTCGCAGCGCCCGGGGCACCCCGCGGCGAAACGGGGGCACTCCGGGCGTCCCCGGCCGCGAACGACTGTCGGGGTGGCGGGATTTGAACCCACGGCCCCTCGCTCCCAAAGCGAGTGCGCTACCAAGCTGCGCCACACCCCGTGGCGACGAGAAGTGTATGCCGTCGGTGCCGGTCCGAGGTGCCGGGGCGGCCACCAACGCGCCGAACCGGCCGCAACCGGACATCGCGCTCCGCCGCGGCCGGCGGGCCACCGCGCCGGCCTGTGCGCGTGGTCGTGGTGGACCGGGTACGCTGTCGGCGCGTCCCGCGGTGTCGGGGCGTACGCGGGCGTAGCTCAATGGCAGAGCTTCAGTCTTCCAAACTGACGGTGCGGGTTCGATTCCCGTCGCCCGCTCCACCCACGAAGGCCCAGGTAGACCGCATGATCGCGGCACCTGGGCCGTTCGCTTCTCCCCCATCCTGGATCTTGGGTGCCATCCACGTGCCATTCACGGCCGGGCGTCGGCCACTCCCGGCGATGTGGCGGTCCATCGCCTGGGCAGTCTCACGGTCACGCTCGCTGGTGGCGCGCTGGTAGATCAGGGCGGCGCGCAAGGTGGCGTGGCCCATGCGGTGCATGAGCTACCGGTCGGCGGGCTGGGCGTGCTCTCGGGCGTGACCTAGTCCAACTGTGCAGCGTCCGGGCCCTCGCCCCAGATGTTCATCATCGTCCAGCGTGTCAGCCCGTAGACCAGCGTCCAGCCGACCGGCGTCAGGTAGGACACCACGATGACGAATGCTGCGACGGTGCCGGCCCGGATCCGATCCCGCAGTGCCTGCTCCCCCTCGCCCTTCAGGGCGCGCCGGCCCCGCCAGGCAAGAAGCGCCGCGAACAGTGGGGCCAGCCAGGCCACCGCCATGGCAAGCATGGTGAACCAGGCGAACGGTTGAGCCAGCGAGCCGCGTACCGACTGTCCTTCAGGCAATGGCGCGTAAACCATGTCGTACACGCTGTTGCTGTTCCCGCCGTGCGGCCCGCCTAGGAGCCCGAAGAGAAAGAAGAAGGCCGTGAGCCCGTAAGCCCACACCAGGGCGAGCTGGGTCCGCCACAGTCCGTTCGTCATCAGTCCAGCACCCAGTTCAGCAGCAGCCGGCCCGGCGGCAGCAGCGTGAAGACGAGGAAGGCCAGCGTGAGGCCGGCCGCCCCGAACACCCAGCGCCGCAGCGCATCGGACATCTCCCGACGCCGTCTGGCCAGCGAGGTGAACGACATCAGCAGGAAGAGGACCGCGGTCATCGGCCCCACAACCGTGATGATCATGGCTGGAATCAGCAGCACCAACATCGGCCCGCCGAACACGTCGCCGGGCGCCTGGCATCCGGTCGTCAGCGAGCAGTGATCGGCCCCTTGGAAGGTGAAATTCAGAAGGTAGGGGACGACCGCGCCCGCCAGATAGAGCGACACCATCGACAGTTGCCCGACCACGAGCAACCGCGCCGCGACAAAACGGGACCCCGGCTGTGTCACGCCCGAAGCATAGGATCCGTGGATCTCCAGCGCCAGCACGGAGCGTGCGGGACCAGGTCGCTGCTTCAGCCGTGCGGCGATCGGTCGGCGGACGGCGGGGGGGAGCGGTGAGATGCGGGTTCGATTCCCGTCGCCCGCTCCACCCGGCCGCCGGCCCTCCCCCGCGATCCGGCGATCTCCCGGTCACGCTCGCTGGTGACGTGGTGGGCGAGACCAGGGGGCGTTTGTCGTCGTCCAGCGACAACCGAACGCACCCGCAACGGCTCAGATCCGGGCCCGCCCGCAAGGTCCCGTGATCGGGCAGGCGCCGACGCTCAGGGGCTGGGCACCACCCGGACGATGCTCTCCCCGCCACTTGCCGCGTTGTCGCCGTCACCCACGGCGGTGACCAGGTTGTAGTAACCCGGCTTGGCGTCGGGACCGATCACGATGGTGCTGACGGGTCGTTCGTCCGCCCTGCCGGATGGCCGAACCGGTGCGGCCGTGAAGGTGACCAGCCCGGCAACGGCCGGGACGCCCTCTGCCGCGGCCTTGACGTCAGCTACGGTGGCGAACGGACCCGTCAGGTGTGCGGTCAACTCGACCTGCGGTGGGGTTCCGCCCGGCTGCTCCGCGGACTCGACGGCCCAATGCGCGGTCAGGGTCTGCCCAGGCCGGTACAGCTTGTCGACGTCCTCGGCGGGGCAGCAGGTGTAGGTCACCGCCGGGGCCGGCACGGAGCCGGCAGGCTCGGTGCCGCAGGCCGTCAGGAGCGGCAGGACCACGCAGGTGAGCAGGCGGACCCGCGACACGTTCATGCGCGGGATCATAGGCCCCGGCTGCCAGGCTCGTAGCGGCTCGACCGGGCAGGAACGATCAGGACGCGGCGCGGCCGGTATCCGGTCCGCGGAAGGACGGCGAAATCCCGGGCACGCCGCTATCACCCCTCCGAACGCCGGCAAATCACAGCTTCAGGCCCTCTACCGTGTCAAATCCGTACCAGTCCAGGGAGAAATAGCTGCCAGCGGATGGAACCGCTGGAAAGACGCCCCAACTGTTGATGCCTTCGCCCGGCTCCAGGGAGAAATCCTCCCCGGGATGCCCCAGTCGCGGTACGGCAGGAAGGCCAGCCGCCAGGCGATCACGACGAAGACGAAGAGGCCCGCCGGGGCGACCAACCACAGCAACGCGTCCCGCCGGCGGTACGACACCCGCGGCGCGAGCCAGGCCGTCACCGCCACCGGAACCGCTGTCCACCCGACGTCCGCCAGCGGGCCGCTGCCCCGGCGTCGCCTCGATCAGCGCGCGGATGACGACGGACGGCACCGTGACCCCGAGCACGAGCAGCGCCGCAATCAGGGCGCGGGGACCGTGTCCGAGGGGCGGGCGCGGGCCGGACGGGTCGCGGGCCATGGCGACCCGATACTGGCCGGACACGGGCGCGTCCCGAGTGGGCGAGGCTAACCGGCAACTCAGCCTGCTCGACGCCCGCCGGAGCTTCGCGCGGCGCGGCGTGAGCGCCCCCGATCGGGTTGAGCGGGCACGGCCGCCGCTGCCGGAGGGTCACCCCCTTTGCGTGATTGCGGCACCCCTTGACCACGTACGCCTCGTCGCCGCCCGTCCGACACCGGCGCCCGACGTCGCCGGCCGGCACATCGAAGGCCAGCCAGCCGACTCGACCGTCCACGCCGGCCGGTAACGCTCGTCCACACCGGCCGGTAACGCTTCGGCCGGCTGCGGGCAAGTACCGGGCATGAACGTTCGGCCCCGCCGACGCCCACCCGCTGCTGGCCGACCACACCACCTGCTGTCCGCGGAGCGGATCTTCTTCCGCTGGAACGGGACCAACTCGCCGGCGTTCAACGTCCATCTGCGCCACCTGCGGGAGAACATCGAGGCGATGTGGGCCGAACAGTCACCGGTCGACCTGCGGCGCTGGGAACTGGGTGCGAACTCGTTCCAGAGTTGACCGCGGGTGGCACCGGCCGGGCGGCGGCGCACGACGACCGGCAGCCTGCGACGCTTGCCTGCCCGGTGCGTACGATGCGGGCCGGCGTCCCTCGTCCCCCCGCGGAGGTATCCACCGATGGCAGGTCAGCTCGATGGTTACGCCCTCGGTGTCGACCTCGGGACGTCGAACACGGTTGCCGTGCTGCGCTGGCCGGACGGGCGTACCCGGCCGCTGCTCTTCGACGGGCAGCCGATCCTGCCGTCCGGGGTGTACGCCGACGCCGAGGGCGGGTTGCACGCCGGCCGGGACGCGCAGCGCCTGGCGCAGGCCGAGCCGCGCCGGTACGAACCGAACCCGAAGCGCCGGGTGGACGAGGCGGAGATCCCGCTCGGTGACCGGGCCTACCCGCCCGCGGAACTGCTGGCGGTGACGTTGCGGGTGGTGGCGGACTCGGCGGTCGGCGCGGTGGGCTTCCTGCCGCCGGCCGTGGTGACGTACCCCGCGGCGTGGGACGAGGACCGGCGGCGGGTGCTGCACGACGCGCTCCGGCTCGCCGGGTGGCCCGACGCCGCCGAGCACACGCTCTCCGGGCCGGTCCCGCCCGGCACCCGGCTGCTGCGGGAGCCGGTCGCCGCGGCCCGCTACTACACCGAGACGCTGCGCCGACCGGTGCCGGTCGGTGCCGCCATCGCCGTCTTCGACTTCGGCGGTGGCACCCTCGACGTCACGGTGGTCCGCAACGAGGGCGCCGACCCGTGGGGAGACTCCGGCTTCCAGGTGATCTCCACCGGCGGGGTGGCGGATCTGGGCGGGCTGGACCTGGACTCGGCGCTGGTCGAGCTGCTCGGGGAGCTGGTCGGTGCGGACCACCCCCGGGAGTGGGAACGGATCACCAGCCCGGAGAGCTCGACCGCCTGGCGCGACCGCCAGCAGCTCTGGGACGCGGTACGCGGGGCGAAGGAGATGCTCTCCCGCGCCACGGTCGCCCCGGTCGCGGTGCCCGGGGTGGATGAGCCCACCCAGCTGACCAGGGCGGACCTGGAACGGCTGGCCACGCCGCTGCTGCAGCCGGCGGTGCACGAGACCCGCCGGGTGGTCGAGGCGGCCGGGCTGGCCACCACCGAGCTGGCCGGCCTGTTCCTGGTCGGCGGCTCGTCCCGGGTGCCGCTGGTCGCCCGGATGCTGCACACCGAGTTGGGTGTCGCGCCGACCGTGCTGGAGCAGCCCGAGCTGCCGGTCGCCGAGGGCGCCCTGACCGACATCCCGCTGCCGGTCGGCGCCCGCCGCCCCGGCGTGCCGGGTCAGGCCGCCGGTCGGGCGGGTCCCGCGATACCGAGGTCCACCCGGGTCGCCGATCCCGAGTTGACCGTGCCGGTCCCCGGTGGCCCTCCCCCGCCCGGCCCCGGCCTACTCGGTCGGCGCGGGGCGGGACGGGCGGCCGGCGGGGCGTTGCGCCGGTGGGCGCCCTGGATCGCGCTCGGCGCCGCGCTCGCCCTGACCGGCGTGGCCGTCCCGGCGGGGCTGTACTGGCTGAACCGGGATCCCTACCCCGCCCTGCGGTTCGGCAACGTCAGCGAGATCGCGCGCACACCGCCCGCCGAGAAGCGGGCGACCAGGATGTTCACCGCCCTGCTGGAGGGTCGCGCCTACCTCGCCGAGCAGCTGGACGACGATCGCCTCGACGTGCGGGCGGTCCGGGCCACCACCGGCGACGAGCTGTGGCGGATGCAGACGTCGGCCCGTACCCGCCAGTGGGCCTCCATCCAGGCGGTGCCGGGCGGGCTACTGCTGGTCGGCGGACCGTCCAACGCCGGCCCCACCCGAGAGCTGATCTTCCTCGACGGCGGCTCGGGGCGGCAGCGCTGGCAGCAGCCGATCGGCGACGACGACAAGGTCTTCGTGGGCCCACGTACGGCCGTCTGGGTGGACCGCGCCGGCGGGCGCCTGGTCGGCCTGGGCGTACGCGACGGCGAGCAGAAGTGGGCCAAGGCCAACCCGCGCGGCCGGTACGGCAGCACCGACACCCAGGTGGTGGTGCTGAGCACCGACCAGTCCCTGGGCGGCCCGTCCTACTTCGACGGCCGGCCGCGGACCCCGTGGGTGGGCGACATCGACCGGCTGGTCCAGGTGGGCGCGGACCGTTCCGTCCGGTTGATCGACCTCTCCAGCGGCAAGCTGCTGCGCGAGCGCCCCAACGTCGCCGACGTCGACGACCGGCTGGTGGCGTACGGAGACCGGCTGTACGTGACCGAGAACCAGAGCGGCTACCGGCTGCTCTCGTACGACCTGGAGACGCTGGGCGAGCCGACCACCCTCTACACCAGCCCCGACGACCAACGCCGCCCGCTGGACCTGGTGGCCTGCGGCGAGCACCGGGCGTGCGTGCTGGAGGAGCGGATCGGCGACGCCGAGCGGACCGAGGTGATCGCGGCGGCGGAG
Source organism: Micromonospora sp. NPDC050686 (assembly GCF_040654475.1). Taxonomy (NCBI): domain Bacteria; kingdom Bacillati; phylum Actinomycetota; class Actinomycetes; order Micromonosporales; family Micromonosporaceae; genus Micromonospora; species Micromonospora sp. NPDC050686. The sequence continues at coordinate 54,091 of NZ_JBFAID010000041.1, read as the reverse complement.
GGCGAGAAGGTGCGCCGGTGGCCGGCGCCGAGGGCCGAGGACCTGGTGCCGCTGGGCGAGCACCTGCTGGCCCGGCGCACCTCGTCGGATCAGTACGTCACCCTCTTCGACGCCCGGGGGCAGGCCGTGCTGGCCGACCGTACCGGCGTCGCGGTCCGGATCGACGGCGGCAACCTGCTGGTCTTCGCCGAGCCGCCGAGCGGCTACGAGGACGACCGCAGCGTCGCCGGAATGTCCGTGGCCGGGGACATCCCGTTCGAGATGGGACAGCTCGCCGACGTACGCAGCGAGACCTGCTCGTGGGACTCGGCGGTGATCGTCTGCGGGGCGGAGAAGCACTTCGTGCTGTACCGCTTCGCCGGCTGACGGCCGGGCTCGCCGACCGGCCGGGCGCCATCGGAGGGCGGCGGTCACGCTCGTTTCCGCCTCCGCCACCCCGGGTACGGCTGCCGCATGGAGACGAACACGAAGGCGTACCTGGTCGGCGGTCCCCGCGACGGCAGCAGCCAAGACGTGGACGAGCAGGCCCTGTTGGAGATCGAGATCGACGGCATGATCCACCGGTACGTCCGGACCACGATCCGGCACGGCGAGGACGGCACCGTCTACAACTACGACGGCATGGTGGCCCCGGGCGGCGGTGAGCCGGGAGTGGAGGACCCTGCGGCCCGGGTGGCCTCGCCGAAGGCCGACGCCGAGGGCCACGGCGGAGCGCACTGACCCGACCGTGGGCCCGGCCGGGCGGATGAACCGGGCCGGGCCGGGTATGCGCCCGCCGTCCTGTTGGGGGAACGACCGGTGTCGCGGCGATCCGCGACCGGGCGCGGGGCGGGCGGTGTGCCGGCCCGCCCCGCCCGTGCCGGCCCGCCCCTGCCGACCGTCAGCTGCCGGTGATCCAGTTCCAGGCCGAGACGACCCACTCCGTCTGCCGCAGGTACGCGATGCCGAGCACGGTCAGGAAGACCGCGCTGACCAGGTGGGCGCCGCGTGCGCCACGCCGCACCCGGCCCAGTTGCCGCTCCCAGACCACCCTGCCGACCAGCCGGGCCAGCGCGAAGAGGCCCACCGCCACCAGCAGGCTGAGCAGGAAGGTCAGCAGCGGCGCACCCAGGTCGCCCCGCCCGGAGATGGCCCAGATCCCCCAGCAGACGAAGGCGAAGAGCCCGGCGGCGGCACTCCACTGCCCGCCGATCTTGAGCTGCGCCAGGTGCCAGCTCATCGGCCGGCGCGGCGCCTCCGCCGCGCCGGCCCAGTCGACGTGCTCGTCGACCACCGGGAACGGCTCCGTGCGCTGCCGGCGGGGACCGACGGTCGCCCGCCCCCGGGAGAAGGCGTCCCGCTGCGGCGGCACCCCGACACCGGGCTGCGGCGGCACCTCGACGGTGCGTTCCGCCCACGGCTGCCTCTGGTCTGCCATCTCGTGTTCCTCCCCCGGGACCGACGCCGACCCTTCGGCCGGCCGCTCCGTTTCGAGGGTAGCCAGCGCGCAAATAGGTCGCCGCCCCGCACCTGGTCGGATAGACACAAGCGGTGACGGACATCCAGGTCGGCCGCGCCGACGAGTACCACCAGATCAGGCAGTTGCTGGCGCTGGCCTTCCACGACACGACGGAGCCGGAGACGAGCGAGGTCGAGCAGCCCCTGTTCGAGCCGGAACGGTCGCTGCTGGTGCGGGCCGGGGAGCGGATCGTCGCGCACGCCGGGGCCTTCACCCGGGAGCTGGAGGTACCGGGGGCGAGCGTGCCGGCCGCGCACGTGACGATGGTCTCGGTCGCGCCCACCCACCGGCGGCGCGGGCTGCTCACCGCGCTGATGCGCCGGCAGTTGCGCGACGTCCGCGCCGCCGGCCGGGAGCCGGTCGCCGTGCTGTGGGCCAGCGAGGGTGGGATCTATCCGCGCTTCGGCTACGGCCTGGCCGCGCAGCGCCTCAGCATGGAGTGCGACCGCACCGAGCTGCGCCTGCCCGAACCGACGCCCGCCGAGGGCACGCTGCGCCTGGAGTCGCCGGCCTCGTGCCAGGCCGAGTTGGCCCGACTGTACGAGCGGGTGCGCCCCGAGCGGCCCGGCTGGTCGGCGCGGGACGAACGCTGGTGGCAGTACGTGCTCAGCGACGTCGCCGCGCTGCGGGGCGGGGCGACCGAGCGGCGGGCGCTGCTGCACGACGGCCCGGACGGGGCGGACGGGTACGCGCTGTACCGCACCAGGGACCACTGGGACCGGCTCGGCCCGCGCGGCGAGGTGCTGGTCGACGAGGTGGTGGCCGCCACACCCGAGGCGTACCGGGCGCTCTGGCGGACCCTGCTCTCGCTGGACCTGACCCGGCGGCTGACGTACTACCGGGCGGCGGTGGACGAGCCGCTGCTGTGGCTGGTGAGCGAGCCCCGGCGGCTCGGCGCCGGCGTGGTCGACGCGCTCTGGGTACGCGTCGTCGACGTGCCCGCCGCGCTGGCCGCCCGCCGGTACGCCACGCCGGTCGACGTGGTGATCGAGGTCACCGACGAGCTGCTGCCCGAGAACACCGGCCGCTGGCGGCTGGTCGGTGACGCCTCCGGGGCCGCCTGCACGCCCACCGACCGGCCGGCGGACCTTGCCTGCGACGTGCGCACACTGGGTGAGCTCTACCTCGGCGGTGCCGGACCGGCCGTGCTCGCCGCCGCGGGCCGGCTGCGCGAGCTGCGGCCCGGCGCGCTCGCCGCGACCGCGCCGGCCCTCGGCTGGCACCGCGCCCCGTCCCCCATGGAGATCTTCTGACCGGCGCGGGTGGCGCTTGCTGAACCGGCGCGGGAGAGACCTTGCGGCAGGGCTGGCCGGAACCGGCGCAGCCGGACGGGCGACGGAAACCGGCGCAGCCGGACGGGCGACGGAAACCGGCGCAGCCGGACGGGCGACGGAACCGGCTCCGGGCGGTACGGTCGGCTGATGGGTGATGCGGAACGACGGCGACGCCGGCTGCGGCACCAGCCGGAGCTGGACGCGATCGGCCGGGAGGCCGACGGGGTCGCGGCCAGCACCGCCGCGGTGCACGACACGGCCGAGCCGCCGCCCCGAAGCCGCCGGAACGGCCCCGGCGAGGAGGGTGAGCGCGGGCTGCGCGGCCTGGTCGGTTCCGGCTCCACCCAGGTCGGGCTGACCGCCGCCCTGCGGGCCCGGGACGCCGCCCGGCCGAACGAGGAGGACCTGGCCGAGGCCGAGGCCCGGATGGTGATCATCCGCCGCAACTGGGTGCCGCGCGAGGACCTGCCCCGCCCCGGCCGCTGACGCTCCCGCGCGCGGGACCGCGTCGGTCTGTCCCCGGGTGTGGCCGACCGGACGCGGGGCGCGCCGGGTCAGGCGGGCAGCTCGGGAAGCTGGTGGCTCTCCTCGTACGTGGCCACCTGGGCGATCCGCCGGGCGTGGCGCGGGTTGCCGGAGAACGGCGTGGCGAGGAACGCCTCGACGATGGCGGTCGCCTCGTCCAGGGTGTGCTGGCGAGCGCCGATCGCCACCACGTTGGCGTCGTTGTGCTCCCGGGCCAGCTGCCCGGTGTCGATGTTCCAGGCCAGCGCCGCCCGGACCCCGGCGACCTTGTTGGCGGCGATCTGCTCGCCGTTGCCGGAACCGCCGATGACCACGCCGAGGCTGCCCGCGTCACGGACCACCCGGTCGCCGGTGTGCAGGCAGAACGCCGGGTAGTCGTCGTCGGCGTCGTAGGCGTGCGGGCCGACGTCGACCACCTCGTACCCCTGCTTGGCCAGGTGGTTGGCCAGGTGCACCTTCAGCTCGAAACCGGCGTGATCGGATCCCAGGTAGACGCGCATACCGCGCAGTCTGTCAGGCCGCTCTCCGCGCCGACGCGCGGGCGGCGGCACGGAGGCGGATTCGTCACAGGATTCAGCGGGGCAGCTCGGCGACCACCAGACCGGCGCGTGCCTTCGGGGTGAACCAGGTGCTCTTGCGCGGCATCTTCTCCCGGGTCAGGTTCACCGCGACGAAGTCGTCCACGGTCACCGGGGCGATCAGGATCGCCAGCTCCGCCCGGCCCGCGTCGACCTCACCGGTCAGCCAGGAGGCGGGGTAGTCGCCGCCGACGTAGGTGATCCGCTTGTCGCCCGGGTCCAGCCCCAGCGCGTCCCGCAGCACCAGCCGCTCGACCAGGGCGTGGTCCAGGTTCTCCAACCGGCCACCGCCGACGTGCGGCAGGCGCACCGCGTACCCCTGCCCGGCGAGGTGGAGGTGGACGGTGCCGCCGGCCGCCGGCACGCCGGTCGGGCCGGCGACCGGGGTGATCTCCGCGCCGGCGGCGCGGAGCCGGTCGAGCAGCTCCGGCGCGGTGGTGGTCAACTCGCTGACCAGCCGGTTGTACGGCTGGATGGCCACCGACGCCGGCGTGGTGATCACCGAGAGGAAGCGGGGCAGGCCGCCGGTCTGGGCGGCCAGGCTGCGGTGGTTGCCGTCCGCCACCACCAGCTCGCCGCCGGCGGCGAGCGCGGTCAGCCCGTCCTGCTCCGGGCCGGGGCCGACCAGCCAGATGGCGTGCGTCCGCCCAGCCTGGTCGGTGTCGGTCGCGGCGGGGGCGCCGGCCGCCTCGGTCGCCGCGGCGAGCGCGGCCTGCAGCTCGTCGCCCCGCCCGGTCTGCAACAGCAGTACGGGCGAGAGCAGGTGCCCGAGCGCCTCGGCCAGGGCGACCCGCTCCCGCACCTTGGCGATGAACACGTCCTCGTTGCGGATCACCAGGCCGGGCTCGTCGGCCCGGGTGGAGATCTGGTCCGTGTCGACCATGGCGAACAGCCCGTACGCGGTCTCCTCGCCGGGCGCGCTGATCCGGTAGAGCACCACCACCTGCTCGGCGGGGGTGTAGCTGCCGTCCGCCTTGGCCTCGGCGAGGCGGGCCACCGCGTCGGGGAGCGCGTCGAGGAAGGACTTCCCCAGGCTCTCCGGCGCCCGGTGGGGCATCTCGATGCCCAGGGCACTGTGCGGGTTCGCCTCGATGATCGCGGTGATCTCCGCGTCGTCGGCGAACTCGTCGTAGTTCTGCGCGCCGGTGCCGCCAGTGGTGATCCAGGCCCGGGCGATCGGATGCACGACCGTCATGCCCGCTGACGCTACCCGCGCCCCCATCCCGCCGACGCCAGACCCACCCGCCGTCCACCAGATGAAAGCAGGGGGCCCCGGTTAACGCATTCTGTACAGGCGGGGGCCCGCTCAACAACCGACGCCCCCGGCGGCTCTGGCTCAGCCGGCGCGGTCGGCCGGGGCGTGCGGGCTGCGGTGCCGGCCCGGCGTCGGGGCGGTCGGGCGGCGGCCCGGGACCGGGCCGGCGGGGCGGTACGGCCCGGCCGCCGGCCCGAGCCGTACCGTCGTGACCGCCGGCGGCATCGGACGGCCGGCCGGGGCGGTGGCCCGGACGGGGTCGACGGCGCGGGGATCGGCGACCGCGTCGGCCGGCGGGGTCAGCCGGGAGCTGGCCGCCACCCGGGCGACGCCGACCACGATCGGCGGGGCGAGCAGGTCGCCCAGTTCCGCCGGGAAGGTCGGCCGAAGCTCGGGCCAGTCGGCCTCGGCCACGGACCAGTACGTCGCACCGGGTTCCTCGGTCGCCACCTCCGGCGGCGCGTCGTCGGACAGGCTGCGGTGCTTACCCATGGGAACGCCTCCAGGAGCTGCCAGGGGTGCGGCCCGGAGGCCGCCGGCTGGGACAACACCCGGTGAAACGAGACCCGCGCCGACCGGGTGACGCCCGGGCGGCGCGGGGTTGCGGCTGTTGACAGGAGCCCCTCCTCTACCGAAAGCGTTAACCGGGGGCCCCGCCTTACACCTCAGTCGAAGATGGGGGACTGCTCGCGGGTGCGCTTGAGCTCGTAGAAGCCGGGAGTGCCGGCGACCAGCAGCACGCCGTCGTAGAGCCGGCCGGCCGCCTCGCCCTTCGGGGCGGGGGTGACCACCGGCCCGAAGAAGGCCACCATCGCGCCGTCCGGGCCGGGGGCGTGCACCACCGGGGTGCCGACGTCGGTGCCGACCGGCCGCATGCCGGCCTCGTGGCTGGCCCGCAGCGCCTCGTCGTACGCCGTCGACTCGGCGGCGTCGGCCAGCGCCGGGTCCAGCCCGACGTCGGTCAGCGCGGCCACCAGCAACTCCCGCCCGACCTGCTCCTTGCCGAGGTGGATCCGGGTGCCGAGCGCGGTGTACAGCTTGCGCACCTCCGCCGGGCCGTACCGCTGCTCGACCGCGATGCAGACCCGCACCGGGCCCCAGCCGGTCTTCATCGCCTCCTGGTACGGCTCGGGCAGCTCCCGCCCCTCGTTGAGCACGGACAGGCTCATCACGCGGAAGCGGATGTCCACGTCGCGGACCTGCTCGACCTCCAGCAGCCAACGGGAGGTGATCCAGGCCCACGGACAGATCGGGTCGAAAAACATGTCGACGGCGGCGCGCTCGGCCACGGTGATATCCCTTCACGATGCGACGCCGGGCCTCCGGCGCCTCTCCCCCGATCCTCACCCCGGCGGTCATCGACCGGCAGCGGAATGAGAGCGTGACCTCGACCACCGAGGGGCGTGGTGCATGGAAGACTCGATCCCGGGCCCGGCCGCCACGAACGGCCGCCGGGGTCGCGACGCCGGGCAGCGGCGATAGTGGGATGGAGACGAAAAGTGCCGGGAGTGCGCAACCTGAACCAGGTCGAGGCCACCGAGCGGGCCCGTCTGCTCGATGTGGCCGGATACGACATCCGCCTGGACCTGTCGACCGCCGTGCAGGCCGAAGGACGGACGTTCCGGTCCGTGACGGAGATCCGGTTCCGCTGCGCCGAGCCGGGTGCCAGCACCTTCATCGAGGCCGCGGCCGAGTCGGTCCGGTCGGCCACCCTCAACGGGGCCCCGCTCGACCTCAGCGGCTGGTCGGCCGAGAAGGGTCTCGCACTGCCCGACCTGCAGGCCGAGAACACGCTGGTGGTGGACGCCGACTTCGGCTACTCCAGCAGCGGGCAGGGCCTGCACCGCACCGCCGACCCGGTGGACGGCGAGACCTACCTCTACAGCCAGTTCGAGACGGCGGACGCGCAGAAGGTCTTCGCCTGCTTCGACCAGCCCGACCTGAAGAGCGTCTACACCTGGCACGCCACCGTCCCCGACCACTGGCGCGTGGTGTCCAACATGCCGGTGGAGCGGGAGGAGCCGGCCGGTGAGGGGCTGAAGACGGTCCACTTCGTCGAGTCGGCCCGGATGAGCACCTACATCACCGCGCTCTGCGCCGGGCCGTACCACGAGGTGCGGGACAGCCACGACGGCATCGACCTGGGGGTCTTCTGCCGCGCCTCGATGGCCCCGCACCTGGATTCGGACGACCTCTTCCTGATCACCAAGCAGGGCTTCGACTTCTTCCACGAGAAGTTCGGCGTGCGCTACCCGCTGCCCAAGTACGACCAGCTCTGGGTGCCGAACTTCAACGCCGGCGCGATGGAGAACTTCGGCTGCGTCACGCACGCCGAGTCGCACTACATCTTCCGCTCCCAGGTCACCGACTTCGAGTACGAGCAGCGGGCCAACACGATCCTGCACGAGCTGGCCCACATGTGGTTCGGTGACCTGGTCACCATGCGCTGGTGGAACGACCTGTGGCTGAACGAGTCGTTCGCCGAGTGGGCCAGCCACTGGTGCAACACCAACGCCACCCGGTTCACCGACGCGTGGACGACCTTCCTGTCCATCCGGAAGAACTGGGGCTACCGGCAGGATCAGCTCTCCTCCACCCACCCGGTCTACTGCGAGATGCCGGACCTGGAGGCGGTCGAGGTCAACTTCGACGGCATCACGTACGCCAAGGGCGCGAGCGTGCTCAAGCAGCTCGTCGCGTACGTGGGCGAGGAGCCGTTCCTGGCCGGCCTGCGGGCCTACTTCGGCAAGCACGCCTGGGGCAACGCCACCTTCGACGACCTGCTCTCCGAGCTGGAGGCGGCCTCCGGCCGGGAGCTGCGCAAGTTCGCCGCCCAGTGGCTGGAGACGGCGCAGGTCAACACGCTGCGCCCCGAGGTGAGCATCGACGCGGACGGCAACTATCAGCGGGTGGTGGTGCGCCAGGAGGCGCCGGCCGGACACCCGACGTTGCGTACCCACCGGATCGGGGTCGGCCTCTACGACCTGGCCGACGGGCGGCTCAGCCGCCGGGAGCGGGTCGAGGTGGACGTCACCGGGGACGCCACCGAGCTGTCCGCGCTGCACGGCAAGCGGGCCGCCGACGTGCTGCTGCTCAACGACGACGACCTGACGTACGCCAAGCTGCGGCTGGACGAGCGTTCGATGGCCACCGTGGTGCAGCACATCGCCGGCCTCGACTCGTCGCTGTCCCGGGCGCTGTGCTGGGCCGCCGCCTGGGACATGACCCGCGACGCCGAGCTGGCCGGCCGGGACTACGTGGCCCTGGTGCTGGCCGGGCTGCCCGCCGAGACCGACATCAACCTGGTCACGGCCACCGTGCGGCAGGCGGCCACCACGCTCGCCGTCTACGTCGATCCGGCGTGGGCGCCGACCGGCTGGGCCGAGCTGGCCCGGACTGCCAGGACCGCGCTGGCCGCGGCCGAGCCGGGCAGCGGCTTCCAGCTCGCCTGGGCCCGCGCGTACGCCTCGGCGGCCCGCTCGGCCGAGGACCTCGCCACGCTGCGCGGCTGGCTGAACGGCGGAGATGTGCCCGCCGGGCTGACCGTCGACACCGAGCTGCGCTGGTCGGTGCTCCAGTCGCTGGTGGCCAACGGCGCGGCCGGGGCCGCCGAGATCGACGCCGAGCTGGCGAACGACCGGACCACCAGCGGCGAGCGGGAGGCCGCGTACGCCCGGGCGCTGATCCCCACCGCCGAGAACAAGGCCGCCGTCTGGGCCGAGCTGACCGGCCCGGAGCAGTTGCCGAACTGGCGGCAGCGGGCGCTGCTGCAGGGCTTCAGCCACCCGACGCAGGTGGAGCTGGTCGCGCCGTACCGCGACCGGTACTTCGCCGCGGCCGGCGACGTCTGGGCCAGCCGGGACAGCGAGCCGGCGCAGGAGTTCGCGCTGCTGGCCTACCCGTCCTACCTGGTCGAGGAGGACACGGTCGCGGCCACCGACGCCTTCCTGGCCGCCGAGGGCCACCCGGCGTCGCTGCGCCGGCTGGTCGCCGAGGGCCGCGACGGCGTGGTCCGCGCGCTGAAGGCCCGCGCCAGGGACGCGCGGAGCGCCTGACGATCCGGAGTACGCGGCCCGGGGGTCGGCGTGGGCAGTGGCCCGCGTCGGCCCCCGGGCCGTTATCGTGACCGGAGGAGGTGGACGTGATGGCACAGCCGACCCACGAGTGGCGCCCACCGGAGCGTGCCTGGCGGGAGCAGGACCTCTTCGACCTGCCAGAGGACGGGAACCGCTACGAGATCATCGACGGGAGCCTGCACGTGACCCCACCTGCCGGGCCGGATCATCACGAGCTGGCCGATGACATCCGGATGTCGCTACGGCAGGCAGCTCCGGCAGGCTGGCGGGTGATCCGCGAGATCGGTGTCCGGATTCCGGACGGAAATCTGATCCCGGACATCACCGTCGTGCGGCCGGAGGCCCCCCGGGGCCGGCTGTGGACCGACGCCGCCGACGTCGCTCTCGTGGTCGAGGTCGAGTCGCCGAACAGCCGCCGGCAGGACCGGTTCACCAAGCCCGCCCTCTACGCCGAGGCCGGCATCACGCACTACTGGCGGGTGGAGCGGGGCGACTTCGGGCCGGTGGTGTACCGGCACCAGCTGGTCAAGGGCATCCACTACGACCTGCTCGGCACGGTCGGGCCGGACGACCCGGTCGAGGTGAGCGAGCCGTGGCCGATGCGGCTCGAGCCGAGCGACTGGCCCCGCTGACCCGGAGGACAGCCGGAAAGCCCGGCCCGCGGGAGTCGCGGACCGGGCTTCCTCGTAGGCGCAGGAGCGGGCTCAGCCCTTGCCGGCGTGGCTGGCGAGCTGGTCGAGGCCGTTGATGATGCCGCCGGCCAGGTCGCCGCCGCCGAAGGCGGCCACCATGCTCAGCGCGGCCAGCTTGGCGTACGTGTCGGGGATGCGCTTGCGCGCGTACTTCCCGGTGATGATCTCCAGCCGCCGCTGGTTCGGGGAGACCGCGAGGAGCACGGACTTGTCCGGCTCGGCGAGCTGCCGGTGCAGCCGCTCGGCGTGCTCCCGGATCGGCTCGTCCAGGCCGCCCACGTAGACCGAGAAGACCAGCCCCGTGCCCTGGTCGGCCAGGCGCAGGGCCTCATCGATCCGCAGCAGCTGGCGGGTCGAGAACGGCCCGTCCAGCACCTGGGGCGGGGTGCCCGTGCCCGCCTCGGGCTGCATCTCACCAACGGTCACTTGCGCCTCCGGTTCCACCGGCCGGCGCCTCGACACCGGCCTGCTCCTGCTTGCGGCTGGTCAGCGCGGGCGCTTGCGCCCCCGCGGCCAGGGCGGTGCCGGCCGAGTCGGCCAGCTGCTCCGGGCGGCCCAGGAACCAGACCGGAGTGAAGTCGAACCGCCGGCCCGGCCGGTAGCGCTTGGCGGGGCCGCCACTGCCGCGGTTGCCGGCGAAGACCAGCCCGACGATCACCAACATGATGGCCGCCGGGATGCCGACGAAGATCAGCGACGTCTCGGTAACAGACAATCCCAACGCCCCCAGGCGGAAGAGAGACCAGGAATTTCCGGGTCGGGTGGACGATCATGACATCGGCCGCCCGACTCCGCTTGTATTCACGTTAGCGGAGCCGACCGCTCGCCAGATTGCGGGGTGCTGATCCCACCCGTCACTCGCGTGCTCGACCTGCGCGGCGACGGCGAGCAGCCGCGCGTCCTCGCCGTACCGGCCGGTGAGCAGGGCGCCGACCGGCAGCCCGGCGGCGGTGCGGCCGACCGGCAGGGACACGGACGGTTCGCCCGTGAGGTTGAAGATGGCGCAGTACGGCGAGAACCGGCGTTGCCGGTCGAAGTCGCCGGCCGGGTCACCCTCCGCGAACCAGCCGACCGGAGCCTGCGGGGCGGCCAGCGTCGGGCAGAGCAGCAGGTCGCATCCGGCGGTGCGGCGTGCGCCGAGGCGTACCTGGTTCTGCAGCTCGCCGAGGGTGGCCATCAGCGTGGCCGCGCCCACCGCCGCGCCCCGGGCGCGCAGGTAGCGGGTCAGCGGCAGCAGCTCGCGCTCCCGTTCCGGCGGCACCGGGGCCAGCGCCAGGACGTACCAGACGGTCTCGAAGAGCGGCCAGGCGCGCGGCCCGAGCGGCGGATCCACCTCGACCACCTCGTGACCGGCGGCGGTGAGCAGCGCGGCGGCCCGGTCCACGGCGGCGACGCAGTCCGGATGGACCGGCGTGTCGGCCAGCATCGGCGCGGTGAACCGGCCGATCCGCAGGCGGCCGGGCGCGGCGGCGCGGGCCGCCGCCAGGTGGCCGCCGGCGGGCGCGGCGGGCGGCAGGTACGGCTCGCCGGGCACCGGTTGCGCGAGCACGTCCAGCAGCGCGGCGACGTCGGCGACGGTCCGCCCGATCGGGCCGTTGGTGGGCAGGCCGAACGCCCCGAAGCCGAGCGGCCCGCCGGAGACCAGGCCCCGGCTGGGTTTGTAGCCGACCAGGCCGCACAGCGACGCGGGGATGCGCAGCGAACCGCCGCCGTCGGAGCCCTGGGCCACCGGCACCAGGCCGGCCGCCACCGCGGCCGCCGCGCCGCCACTGGAGCCACCCGCCGTGTACGCCAGGTCCCACGGGTTGCGGGCCGGCGGCGCGACCAGCCCCTCGGAGTAGAGCGAACAGCCCAGCTCGGAGGTGGTGGTCTTGCCGAGGCTGACCAGGCCGGCGGCGGCCATGAACCGGACCACGTCGGCGTCGACCGGCGGCACGAAGTCGGCGAACGCCGCCGAGCCGAAGGTGGTGCGCACGCCCGCGGTCAGCGTCAGGTCCTTGAGCGCGGTCGGTACGCCGTGCAGCGGGCCGCGCTGCGCCACCGGGGCCGCGTCGGCCGCCCGGGCGGCGGCGCGCGCCCGCTCGGGGGTGACGGTGACGAACGCGCCCACCGTGTCGCCGAGCGCGTCGACGCGGCGCAGGTGGTGCTCGACCAGCTCCACGCTCGACAGCTCGCCCCCGGCGATCGCGGCGGCCTGCTCCAGCGCGGTCAGGTCGTGCGGCTCGGCCATGGGGACATCCTGCCCCGTCGGGCCGGCCCACGCCCGACCCGACACAGCTCAGGACAGGGTTCCGGGCGGGGCCACCCACTCGGACCGGGGACCGCCGACCTCCGCCAGCAGATCGAAGTCCCGGTCGTAGTGCAGGACGGTGGCGGAGTATTCGGCGGCTACCGCCGCGACCGTGAGGCCGGTGGGACTGGCCGCCCGGTGATGTCCCGGGGCGGTCAGTGCCAGTTGCAGGTCCCGGGCGCGAGTGGAGACGGCAGCGGTGACCGGAAGCTCGACCATCACCTGGGCGCGGCGGGCGCGGATCGCCATGGCATCGCGGAAGTCGCGTGCGCTGCGACCATCCTCAAGGTCGAGCGGTAGGCATGTCGCCGCCAAGCCTTCCTCCAGGACGGCGGTCAACCGCTTCGCCACCAAGGGCAACCGCAGCCGCGCCCATGCCGAGGTGTCGATCAGGTACAGGCCGGGGGCAACGTTCACGCGGCGTCCTTCTCGCTGTCGGGCACCTTGTCGTCGTCGACGATGCCCGTCCAGTCACGCTCGATCGACAGGAGTTCCCGGATCGCCTCCATCCGCTCGCCCCGCTCGGCGACCAACCGCAACGCGGCGTGAACGGTGTCCTTCTTGCTCTTCGTCCCCAGCTCACGCCGGGCTCGTTCGAGCAGTTCGTCGTCAAGGTCGATAACAGTCTTCACGCCAGCAGTGTATATGAAACCGAGACCTCTATATATCGACTCTGCCGAGGAAGCGCAGGGCGTTGCCGCCGAGCAGCGCGGCCCGCTGGGCGTCGGTGAGGAAGTCGGACCGGTGCACGACCTGCCCCACCGGCCGCTCGCCCAGCGGGTACGGGTAGTCGCTGCCGAGCAGCACCCGGTCCGCGCCCATGGTCTCCACCAGCAGCCGCAGCGCGGCCGGCGCGAAGACCACCGAGTCGACGCTGAACCGGTCGACGTACCCGCTGGGCGGGGCGGTGGAGGCGCCGCGGACCAGGTCGCCCCGGCGGTGCCAGGCATTGTCCGCGCGGCCCAGCCAGAACGGGAAGCTGCCGCCGCCGTGCGCGAAGCAGATCCGCAGCGTCTCCGGCACCCGGTCGAACACCCCGCCGAGGATCAGCGCCAGCACCGACAGGTGGGTCTCGGCGGGCATCCCGGTCAGCCAGCGGGCCATCCAGCGGTCCAGCCGGGGGCCGCCCGGCATGTCCCACGGGTGCACGAAGACCGGCGCGCCGACCTGCGCGCAGTGGGTCAGGAACTGCACGATGCCGGCGTCGTCGAGATCCCGGTCACCGACGTGGTTGCCGATCTCCACGCCGGCGTGCCCGGCGGCGAGGCTGCGGTCCAACTCGGCGCAGGCCGCGTCCGGGTCCTGCAACGGCACCTGGCAGAACGGCACCAGCCGGTCGCCGCCGGCGGCGGTGACCTCCAGGGTCAGGTCGTTGAAGATCCGGGCCACCTTGACGGCCTGGTCGGCCGGGCGGTCGTAGCTGAAGAAGACCGGCGTGGGCGAGACGACCTGCACGTCGACGCCGTCGGCGGCCATGTCGGCCAGCCGGGTGTCCGCGTCCCAGCACGGCGCGCCGACCGGGCGGAACTCCGTCTCCCCCACCATGATCATGGCGGCGCGCTCGGAGTCGATCCGCAGCCAGGGCCAGCCGGACCCGCCGCAGGCCGCGTCCAGGTCCGGCCACCCCTTCGGTACGACGTGCGTGTGCACGTCGACCACCGGCGCTCGCCCGGGCGCGCGGGTCGGGTCCGGCTCGGCCATCAGCCCTTGCCCGGGTGCAGCGCGCCGCAGTTGCCGCAGGTGCGCGCCTTCTCGTCGGCGTAGAACGCCTGGAACACCGGGGGCAGGTCGGCGGCGATGTCACGGACCTGCAACTCCACCTCGTGCACCTTGTGGTGACACTGCGGGCAGTACCACTGGAACTTCTCCAGGGTGCCCTGCTCGCGGACCCGCTCGATCACCATCCCGATCGAGCCGGCCTCCGGGCGCTGCGGCGAGTGCGGGGTGTTGCGCGGCAGCATCCACATCTGCCCCTCCCGCACGTGCACCGTACGCGGCCCCTCGGGAAGCATCAGATCGACGTGCATGTTGCCCTTGACCTGGTAGAAGAACTCCTCGTACGGGTCGACGTGGAAGTCGGTGCGCTGGTTCGGCCCGCCCACCACCATGACGATGAAGTCGTCACTGCCCGGCAGCATCTCCTTGTTGCCCACCGGCGGCTTGAGCAGGTGCTGGTTCTCCCCGATCCAGCCGGAGAAGCTGAACGGCTCGGCGATCTCACTCACGATGACCCTCCCGACGGAAGTAGCGCCACGGCCTGCATCTCGATCAGCAGGTGCGGATGCGGAAGCTGGTGCACCGCCACCGTCGTCCGGGTCGGCCCGGTGGCGTCGAAGAACTCCGCCCACACCTCGTTGTATCCACCGAAATCATTCATGCTGACCAGGTACGACGTCACCTGCACCAGATCGGTCAGCTCGGCGCCGACCGAGCGGAGCAGGTCCCGGATGTTCTCCACCACGGCCCGGGTCTGCGCCCGGATGTCCAGGTCGGTGGTGCCGAACTCGTCGACCGTCACGCCGGCGAAGGTGTTGTCCGGCCGGCGTGCCGACGTACCCGACACGAAGACGAAGCCGCCCGCGACCTTGACGTGCGGAAAGGCACCGCGCGGCACGGCCTTCCCGGCCACGACGCGCGCGGTCATCCGGCGGCCTTGAGGGAGGCGGTGCCGAGCTTCTCCACGACGGCCCGGACGTGCGCGCCCGGCCGCAGCGGCACGGCGGCGGTGGCCGCGCCGGCGAGGAAGACCCAGCCCTTGCGCAACCGGACGCCGTGCCGGCCGGCGAGCCGGATGCCCTCGTCCAGCGCGCGGCGCGGGTCGCCGAGGATCGCCGCCGTCGAGCCGACCTGCGCCACCCGGCCGTCGATCTCCAGCAGCACGCCGAGGTTGTCCAGCCCGTCCGGCACCGGGGACCAGGGCCCCACGACGAACGCCGCCGCCGAGGTGTTGTCGGCGATCACGTCCGGCAGGGAGAAGGTGAAGTTGGCGTACCGGGAGTCGATCAGCTCGATCGCCGGGGCGACCGCGCGGACGGCCCGGGTGAAGGAGCCGACCGGCTCGCCCGGGTCGGGCAGCCGGTCCAGCAGGAACGCCACCTCCGGCTCCACCCGGGGGTGGATGAAGTCGGCGACGTCCACGGTGCCCCCGTCGGGCACCCGCATCACGTCGGTGAGCCGGCCCCAGATCACCTCGTCCACCCCGACCTGGGCCATCTTGGCCTTGCTGGTCAGCCCCATCTTCAGCCCGACCAGCCGCTCGCCGCGGTCGAGGCGGCGCTGGAGCAGGGCGGCCTGCACCGCGTACGCGGTGTCCACGTCGAGGCCGGTCTCGGCGGCCAGTTGCGGGATCGCGGTGGCGGTGTCGGCCGCCGCCCCCAGCTTGTCGGCGATCCCCGCGACGTCCGGCCCGATCATGAGAGCTTCTCCTTACCGGCGGCGAGGTCCAGTGCCACGTCCACGATCATGTCCTCCTGGCCGCCGACCATCCGGCGCCGGCCCAGCTCCACCAGGATCGACCGGACGTCCACCCCGTACTTCGCCGAGGCCCGCTCGGCGTGCCGCAGAAAGCTGGAGTAGACACCCGCGTACCCGAGGGAGAGCGTCTCCCGGTCCACCTGGACCGGCCGGTCCTGGAGCGGACGGACGACGTCGTCGGCGGCATCCATCAGCGCGAAGACGTCGCAGCCGTGCTTCCAGCCGTGCAGTTCGGCGACCGCGACGAAGACCTCCAGCGGGGCGTTGCCCGCGCCCGCGCCCATGCCGGCCAGCGAGGCGTCCACCCGGACGGTCCGGCCGTGCGGGGCGTCCGGACCGGCCGGCCCGGCGCCGAGGACCCGGCCGTGCTCGACCGCCAGCACGCTGTTCGCCACGCCGAGCGACAGGTTGTGGTGCGCGTGGATGCCGATCTGTGTCTCCGGTTCGAGCACCTGCCGGTACGCGTCGACCCGCTGCGCCACGTCGGACATCAGCAGCCGGCCGCCGGAGTCGGTGACGTAGACGCAGTGCGCGCCGTACGACTCCATCAGCTTGGCCTGGGCGGCCAGCCCGGCCGGGTCGTTCAGGTGCGACATCATCAGGAACCCGGAGACGTCCATGCCGTGCTCCCGGGCCCAGGAGATGTGCTGCGCGGAGATGTCCGCCTCGGTGCAGTGGGTGGCGATCCGCACGCTGGTCACCCCGAGCGCCTTCGCCGCCTTCAGGTCGGCGATGGTGCCGATGCCGGGCAGCAGCAGGGTGGTGAGCTTCGCGCCGGTCAGCACCTCGGCGGCGGCGGAGATCCAGTCCGCGTCGCGGGCCGCGCCGTGGCCGTAGTTGACGCTGGACCCGGCCAGGCCGTCGCCGTGCGCCACCTCGATCGCGGCCACCCCGGCCGCGTCCAGCACGGCGGCGATGGTCCGCACCTGGTCCACCGTGTACCGGTGCGCGATGGCGTGCATGCCGTCCCGCAGCGTCACGTCCTGGATATACAGGTCGGTCATGCCGGGACTCCCTTCGCCCGCAGGGCCACCAGCCGCTCCGCGGTACGCAGCGCGGCCGAGGTCATGATGTCCAGGTTCCCGGCGTACGCGGGCAGGTAGTGCCCGGCGCCGGAAACCTCCAGGAAGACCGAGACCTGGAGCCCGGTGAAGTGCCGGCCGAGCACCGGCGCGTACGTGTCCACCCGGTCGAACTGCACGTCCTGCTTGAGCCGGTAGCCGGGCACGTACTCCTGCACCGCCCGCACCATGTCGGCGACGGAGGCGGCGATCGCGGCCCGGTCGGCGTCGGCGTCCGGGCAGAGGCAGTAGACGGTGTCCCGCATCAGCAGCGGCGGGTCGGCCGGGTTCAGCACGATGATGGCCTTGCCGCGCTCGGCGCCGCCGACCACCTCGATGGCCCGGGCGGTGGTCTCGGTGAACTCGTCGATGTTGGCCCGGGTGCCCGGCCCCGCCGACTTCGAGGCGATCGAGGCGACGATCTCCCCGTACGCGACCGGGGTGACCCGGCCGACCGCGTGCACGATCGGCACGGTGGCCTGCCCGCCGCAGGTCACCATGTTGACGTTCGGCTGGTGCAGGTGTTCGTCGAGGTTGACCGGGGGCACCACGTACGGGCCGATCGCCGCCGGGGTCAGGTCGACCACGGTGCGACCGTGCGCCCGCAGCACCGCGTCGTGCCGCCGGTGCGCGCCGGCCGAGGTGGCGTCGAAGACCAGCTCGACGTCGGCGAACTCCGGCATCGCCACCAGGCCGTCCACGCCCTCGGCGGTGGTGGCCACGCCGAGCCGGCGGGCCCGGGCCAGGCCGTCGGAGGCCGGGTCGATCCCGGCCATCGCCACCATCCGCAGGCTCGCCGGGGAGCGCGAGGAACGCAGCGAAGCGGAGTCCCGCAGTCGCGACCCATCAGCAGCACTGCTCAACCGCAGTACCTTGATCATCAGGTCGGTGCCGATGTTGCCCGACCCCAGCACCGCCACCCCGACTGTCATCGCGTCTCCTCGATCGCAGAGAAACAGGTCCGGACCGAGCCGAGCCCGGAGATCCGCGCCTCGTACGCGGCGCCCGGGGTGACCGGCACCATCGGGCCGAGCGCGCCGGAGAGCACCACGTCCCCGGCGCGCAGCGGGTCGCCGGCCCGGGCCATGGTGCCGGCCAGCCATTCCAGGGCGTGCAGTGGGTTGCCGAGGCAGGCCGCCCCGGCGCCGACCGACACCGGCTCCCCGGCGTGTTCGAGCACCATGCCGGCCAGCCGCAGGTCCACGTCGGCGAGCCGGCGGGGCGTGGTGCCCAGCACGAAGAGCCCACTGGAGGCGTTGTCGGCCACCGTGTCCACGATGGAGATGTCCCAGCCGGCGATCCGTGAGTCGACGATCTCGATGGCCGGCAGCACGTGGTCCACCGCGCGGATCAGGTCGACGCCGGTGACCCGTTCGTCGGGCAGGTCGGCGCCGAGCACGAAGGCGACCTCCGCCTCCACCCGGGGCTGGAGCAACCGGCTCATCGGCACCTCGACCCCGTCGCCGACCGACATGTCGTCGAAGAGCACCCCGAAGTCGGGCTGGAAGACGCCGAAGCTCTCCTGCACCGCCCGCGAGGTCAGGCCGACCTTCGCGCCCACCCGCCGGTGCCCCTTGCCGAGCCGCTGCCGGGTGTAGACCTGCTGCACCTGGTACGCGGCCTCGATGTCGCCCTCCGGCAGCAGCCGGCCCCGCAGGGGCGGGCACGGCTTCTCATCCTGCCGGGCGACGGCCAGTTCCCGGTTCGCGGCCTCGATGTCGACTGTGGTCATCCCCGCTCCTCGCTTCGCTCGCTGACGACCCCGTGCATTCTGCCCGGAACGTGCGCTCATGTGAGGTCCACGCAGACGTTGGTCAGCTCGGAGTAGAAGTCGAGCGAGTGCACGCCGCCCTCCCGGCCGACGCCGGAGGCCTTCACCCCGCCGAACGGGGTGCGCAGGTCGCGGAGGAACCAGGTGTTCACCCAGACGATGCCGGCGTCCAGCCGGGCGCCGGCCCGGTGCGCCCGGCCCACGTCCCGGGTCCAGACCGTCGCCGCCAGGCCGTAGTCGGTGCCGTTGGCCAGCGCGTACGCCTCGTCCTCGTCGTCGAACGGGGCGACGTGCACCACCGGGCCGAAGATCTCCTCCCGGTTGGTCCGGGCGTCCGGCCCGAGCCCGGTCAGCACGGTCGGCCGCACGTACGCGCCACCGTCCCGGGCGTCGCCGAAGTGCGGCACCCCGCCCCCGGTCAGCACCTCGGCGCCCTCGGCCCGGGCCAGCTCGTAGTGGCCGAGCACCTTGTCCCGGTGGGGGTGCGAGATCAGCGGCATGTTGACCGTCGCCTCGTCGGCCGGCCAGCCGTACGCCAACTCCCCCGCCCGCTTCGCCAGCCGGGCGGTGAACTCCTCGAACACCGGGCGCTGCACGTAGATCCGCTCGGTGCAGAGGCAGACCTGGCCGCCGTTGGTGAAGCTGGACCGGACCGAGCCGGCGACCGCGGCGTCCAGGTCGGCGTCGGCGAAGACCAGGCCGGCGTTCTTGCCGCCCAGCTCGAAGCTGACCGCCTTCACCCCGTCCGCGGCGGCCCGCATGATGGCGCTGCCGGTGGCGGACTCGCCGGTGAAGGTGATCGCGTCCACGCCCGGGTGCCGGGTGAGGAACTCGCCGGCCGAGTCCGGGCCGAAGCCGTGCACCAGGTTGAACACGCCGTCGGGCACGCCGGCCGCGGCCATCACCTCGGCCAGCAGGGTGGCCGACGCCGGGGTCTCCTCGCTGGGCTTCACCACCACCGCGTTGCCGCAGGCCAGCGCCGGGGCGACCTTCCAGGTCAGGAGCAGCAGCGGCAGGTTCCACGGCACGATCACCGCGACCACGCCGACCGGCTTGCGGACCGCGTAGTTCAACGCCCGGCCGCCGGTCGGGGTGACCGTGGTGAACGACTCGGTGGGCGCGGTCGCCACGATCTCGGCGAACGCCCGGAAGTTGGCCGCGCCGCGCGGGATGTCCAGCGTACGGGCCTGGGAGATGGCCTTGCCGGTGTCCGCCACCTCGGCGGCGACCAGGTCGTCGAAGCGCCGTTCCAGCTCGTCGGCGATCCGGCGCAGCACCTCGGCGCGTTCCCGCTCACCCGTCCGGCCCCACGGCCCGCGCAGCGCCGTCCGTGCCGCGGCCACCGCGTCGTCCACCGTGGACCGGCCCGCCTCGACCACCTCGAAGACCGGCTCGCCGGTGACCGGGCTGCGCTTGGTGAACCGGGAGCCGGCGTCGACGAACTCCCCGCCGACGAAGTTGCGCAGCAGGACCGGCCCGTCCGGCGCGGTCCCGGCCATCAGCCGCGGGTCCCAGCGCGTCATCCCCGCCTCCCCCGGCCGATCAGGGCGCCGATCGCGCCGGCCAGCAGCGCCGCCGCACCGGCGGCGGCCACCCCGACCAGTTGGTGCTGCCGCCGCACCCGGCGGCGCACCTCGGCGTACGGGGTGGTCGAGAAGGACACCATCTCGTAGCGGGACACGTACCGGCCGGGCAGGGCGCGTTCCAGGGCGTGCTCGATCCGCTTGCCGGCCCGGAACAGCGGGGAGGCGACCTTGTCCCGCATCTCCACGAAGTTCGCCAGCGCCATCCGGGCGATCGCCTCCGCGTTCTCCTGCCGCCGCGCCTGGTACAGCGGCAGCGCCGCGGCCCACTCGTCGGCGCACTCGTCGAGGCAGCGGTCCAGCTCCACGACGTCCTCGAACGCGCAGTTGGCGCCCTGGCCGTAGAACGGCACGATGGCGTGCGCCGCGTCGCCGACCAGCGCCACCCGGCCGTCGACCTGCCAGGGCGCGCAGCGGACCGTGCCGAGCACCCCGACCGGGTTGTGCTGGTAGTCGTCCACCAGGTTGGGCGCGAGCGGGATCAGGTCCGGGTAGTGCTCGGCGAAGTGCTGTTCGATCGCGGCCGGGCTGCCCAGCGAGGCGAAGCTGGCGGTGCCGTGGGTCGGCCAGAACAGGGTGCAGGTGAAGGAACGGTCCGGGTTCGGCAGCGCGATCATCATGGAGGTGCCGCGCGGCCAGATGTGCAGGGCGCCCGGGTCGAGGGCGAACTCGCCGCCGACCGGCGGGATGGCGAGCTCCTTGTAGCCGTAGTCCAGGAAGTCCAGGCTCTCGGTCAGCACCCCGTACCCGAGGAGCTGCCCGCGCACCGCGGACCCGGCGCCGTCCGCGCCGAGGACCACCGGGGCGGTCTCGACGACCTTGCCCTGCGGGGTCTCGAAGGTCAGCTCGCCGGTGGTCGGGTCGAGGCCGACCAGCCGGTGGTCGAAGGCGATCCGCACCCCGGGCAGCGCGGCGGCGGCGTCGAGCAGGGCGTTGTTCAGCGCACCCCGGCTGATCGAGTTGATCGCTCGGTCGCCGGAGACGCTGTACGACTGGAACTGCTGCTCGCCGGAGACCGGGTGGATCATCCGGCCGCGCATCGGCAGGGCGTCGGCCAGCACCCGCTCGTCGAGGTCGATCCGGCGCAGCGCGTCGATGCCGCGCTCGGAGAGCGCCAGGTTGATCGAGCGGCCCCGCTCGACCTTTCCGGTACGCGGGTCCGGCCGCCGCTCGTAGAGCGCCACCCGGTAGCCGCGCCGGGCCAGGTAACAGGCCAGCAGACAGCCGGCCAGCCCGGCCCCGACCACGGCGATCTCGTCCCGCTCGCTCACCGGTTCACCTCCACGGTCGAAGCCAGCGCGTCGGCGACCCGCCAGCAGTCGTGGTACGTCGAGTAGAGCGGCACCGGCGCGAACCGGACGACGTCCGGCTCGCGGGCGTCGGCGATCACGCCGTGCTCGTGCCGCAGCCGCTTGGTCAGCTCGTTGGCACTGCCGGTCCCGATCCGGATCGAGAGCTGGCAGCCGCGCCGGGCCGGGTCGCGCGGGGTGACCACGGTCAGCGGCCGATCCGCGGTCACCTCGTCGAGCAGCCGTTCCAGCCAGCCGGTGAGCCGCACGCTGCGCTCCCGCAGCGCGGGCATGCCGACGGAGTCGAACAGCTCCAGCGAGGTACGCACCGGTCCCATCGCGAAGATCGGCGGGTTGGAGATCTGCCACGCCTCGACGGTGGCCGGCGGCCGGGAGACCGGGGTCATCTCGAACCGGGTGGCCGCCTCGGTGCTCCACCAGCCCTCGAACCGGGGCAGCTCCGCCCGGCCGAGGTGCCGCTGGTGGACGAAGACGCCGGCCAGCGCGCCGGGCCCCGAGTTCAGGTACTTGTACGAGCACCAGGCGGCGAAGTCGACGTCCCAGTCGTGCAGGGCGAGCGGGACGTTGCCCACCGCGTGCGCCAGGTCCCAGCCGACCACCGCGCCCGCGGCCCGCCCGGCGGCGGTGATCGCGGGAATGTCCATCAGCTCGCCGGTGAGGTAGTTGACCCCGCCGAGCAGCACCAGCGCCACGGTGTGCCCCTCGGCGGCGAGGAGGTCCACCACGTCCTGGGTGCGCAGGGTGTCCTCGCCCGGGCGGGGCTTCAGCCGGACCACCGTGGCGTCCGGGTCCAGGCCGTGGAACCGGGCCTGGCTGCGCACCGCGTAGCTGTCCGACGGGAAGGCGCTGTCCTCGATGACGATCCGGGTGCGCTCCCCCGCCGGCCGGTAGAAGCTGACCATCAGCAGGTGCAGGTTGACCGTGAGCGAGTTCATCACCACGGTCTCCGCCGGCAGCGCGCCGACCAGTCGCGCGGCCGGCGCGGTCAACAGCTCGTGGTACGGCAGCCAGGGCCGCTCGGCCTCCAGGTGCCCTTCGACGCCGAGCCGGCGCCAGGCGTCCAGGTCGGCGAGGAGCTCGTCCCGGGTGGCCCGGGGCGGCAGGCCGAGCGAGTTGCCGGCCAGATAGGCGACCTCGGGATAGCGGCCCCCCTCGGCGGGCGGCACGTGGAACAGGTGCCGGTGCCCCGGGTCGGCGGCGTCGCGGCGGTGTGCCTCGGCTTCGGTGTGCATGTCCTGCCCTCCGGTCACATCGCGGTCCGGGCGGACCACAGCTCGGGGAAGACCACCCGGGCCATGCTGCGCTGCAGCCACGCCAGCCCGGCGGAGCCGCCGCTGCCGACCTTGGCGCCCATGGTCCGCTGCACCGCCTTGACGTGGTGCCAGCGCCAGTCACCGAAGCGCTCGGCGACCTCGGTCAGCGCCTCGCCCAGCAGCCGGAGGTGATTGTCCGGGCCGCCGTCGGCGTAGATCCGCACCCAGGCCGCCTCGACGGCCGGGTGCGCCTCGTGCTCGACCGTCAGGTCCCGGGCCAGCAGCTCGTCGGGGATGCCGAAGCCGCGCCGGGCGAGCAGCGTCACCACCTCGTCCCAGAGGCTCGGGGTGGCCAGCGCGGCGGTCAGCTCCGCGTGCACCTCGGCCTGCCGGCGGAACGGCCGGATCAGCGCCGGGTCACGCAGGCCGAGCAGGAACTCCAGCTGCCGGTACATCGCCGACTGGAAGCCCGAGCCCTCACCGAGCTGGTTGCGGAACCGGTTGAAGTCGGCCGGGGTCATCCAGCGCAGTCCCTGCCAGGCGGCGTTCAGCCCCTCCAGGTGCAGGGCGGCCCGGCGCAGCGCGGGCAACGCGTCCCAGATCCGGTTGGCGCGCAGCTCCCGCTGGGCGTGGCGCAGCTCGTGGCAGGTCAGCCCGAAGTACAGCTCCATGATCTGGCTGACCATCAGGAAGGACATCTCGCCCGGGTCGTCGCTGAGCGGCTGCTGCAACTGGTGCAGGGTGCTCGCCCGCACGTACGCGTCGTACGGCACCCGGTCGGCGAACTCCAGGGTCGGCTCGCCGCCGTTGCGGGCCGCCCGGGCAGCCCGCTGCCGGGCGGTGGCCGGGCGCACCGCCGCGGTCATCGTGGGTGCGCGCAGGTCCGACTGTTCCACCTGTCGTCTCCCTCCGTGGGCCGGTAGCGTCATGATCTCGCGGTCGGAACGGCCAATGGAATGCCGGATCAACGGCGCTGCGGCACGGTGGCCTACCATTCGGAAAGCCGTACGGAGTTCGGGTTCACGAGTGAAAGGTCACGCAGTGGATCACATGGACTGGGCGCTGCTGCGGGAGCTGCAGGCCGACGCCCGGCTCTCGTTCAGCGAGCTGTCCCGCCGGGTGCACCTGTCGCCGCCGGCGGTGGCCGAGCGGGTCCGCCGGCTGGAGGAGGCGGGGGTGATCACCGGCTACCACGCGCACGTGGACCTGGCCCGGGCCGGCCGGACGGTGGTCGCGCTGATCCGGATGTCCTGCTACGGGTCCCGCTGCATCCTGAACGACCCGGAGGTAGCCGGCTGGCCGGAGATCATCGAGATCCACCGGATCACCGGCGACGCGTGCAGCATGCTCAAGGTGGCGGCCGGCTCGATCACGGAGTTCGAGCGGGTGATCGACCGCCTCGCCCCGTACGGCCAGCCGTCCAGCACGATGGTCCTCTCCACCCCGCTCGACTGGCACCCGGTCACCCCCCTGGCGTGACCGGAGGGGCCCCTGCCGGGGTTTGTCCCGGGGCCAAGGGGAAAGCAGTCCCCGCTGCCCGTCAGCAGGATTCCGGTGCGACCGCACCGGGAGGGGGGAAATCATGCGAGGGCTTCACGTGTCACATCGCGCCCTTTCGGCCGCGCTGGTGCTGCTCGGTCTGGTCGGGGCGTTCGTCCTGGCCACCGGCACGCCGGCCCACGCGGGCGAGAACGTCTTCGTCGAAGTCACGCCGAGCAGCGTGCAGGCCGGCAGCCGGGTGAACATCCGGGCCAGCTGCGGCAACAACAACAATCGCCAGGCGACGGTACGCTCGGACGCCTTCGGCGGCCCGGTGACGCTGCGGCCGAACAACGGCTTCCTCACCGGCTCGGCCACTGTGCCGGGCAACAAACAGCCCGGTGACTTCCCGGTCGACCTGCGGTGCGAGAACGGCCAGACGGCCTCGACCATGCTGACCGTGCTGAACATGGCCCAGCCGAGCAAGGGCCCGGCCACCGGGGGCGGCGGCACGGCGGGCGGCGGCCCCGGCGTCGGCTCGGTGCTGCTGGTGGGCGGTCTCGCCGCGGTGGCGGTGGTGGCCGGCTTCGGTGCCCGCCGCAGGACCACGTCCGGCCGCTGAGCCCGGGTGCGGCGATGGCCCGCTCAGCTGACCGCGCGGACCGGAGCAGGCGGGACGAGCCGGCCGCCCGGCACCGGCGAGGCGCTCGACGAGGTGCCCCGACAGCCCGGGACCGACGCGACGGTCGCGGTGGCCGGCACCGGCGGAGTCGGGGCGCGGGCGACCGGTTCCGGAAGGCGCTGCGGCTGGCTGCCCGGACGTCCCGGCGGTTCGTCCGGGTGGCCGGGCACGCCTACTCGGCCAGCGTGGCGACCCCGGATCCGCGGGCCCGTCCGGTGCGCGCCGCAGCCGTCGGGCCGGGGCGCCGGTATCCCGTCGGGCAGCGCGGCCCCGGGGCGCCGGTGCTGGTGGTCGCGGCGGTGATGGCGCTGATCGTGGCGATGCTCGGGGTGGAGCGGTTCACCGGGATCAGCGTGCTGCCGGCGCAGCTCAGCGCGGGGTTGCGCCCGCCGCCGAGGAAGTTCCCGGTGCTGCCGGCCAGCCCGCCGACGGACATCACCATCGGCAAGATCGGCCTACGGGCACCGGTGCACCCGGTCGGCATCGCCCGCGACGGCAGCATCGACGTGCCGGACCTCGGCCGGGCCCAGGAGGCCGGTTGGTACGACCAGGGCCCGACCCCGGGCCAGTACGGTCCCGCGGTGATCGTCGGTCACGTCGACACCACCACCGGCCCAGCGGTCTTCCACGACCTGAAGAGCCTGGCGGACGGGGACCGGGTGGAGGTCACCCGGGAGGACCGGTCGGTGGCGGAGTTCGAGGTCACCGAGATCCGGCGGTACGGCAAGGAGCGGCTACCGGTGGACGAGATCTACGGCGACTTCAGCCGACCGAACCTGCGGCTGATCACCTGTGGCGGGCGCTGGGTGGGCGGCGAGACGGGGTACGCCGACAACCTGGTCGTCTACGCGTCACTGGTCAAGGCCCGGTGACCCGTCGGGGCGGGCCGGTCCGCCGCGCTCAGGCCGCCTCGGGCTCGCGCAGGTCGAGCCAGTCCGCCCAGCGCGGGTCGGGTGCCCGGTGGCCGAGCACCCGCCAGGCCGTACCCTTCGGCGCGGCCGGCAGGTTGTGCAGCCGCCAGCCGAGCTCGGCCGGGGTCTTGTCGCCCTTGGTGTGGTTGCACCGGGCGCAGGCGGCGACCACGTTCTCCCAGGCGTGCCGGCCGCCCCGGCTGCGCGGGAAGACGTGGTCGATGGTCTCGGCGGGCCCCCGGCAGTACGCGCACCGCCAGCCGTCCCGGGCGAAGATCGCCCGGCGGGAGAGCCCGACGTGGGTGCGGTATGGCACCCGGACGAAGCGGGTAAGCCGCACCACCGACGGCACCGGCAGCGCGTTGCGGGCGCTGTGCAGGAACCCCTCGCCGTCCGCCACGCAGACGGCCTTGGCGGAGAGCACGAGAATCGCGGCTCGACGCACCGACACGACACACAGCGGCTCGTAGGTGGCGTTGAGAACCAACGCGCCGGAGCCCACCATGGGTCGTATGTCAGGCATCGTGCTCACCCTCCCGGTCCAGCCGCTCCCACCGCATCGCGTCGACCGGGCCCGGGGGGCAGCCGGCAACCACGCCGACGCCGGCGGGACCGCCGACGTCCGTTGCGCCAATCGTCCCTGATCGGAACCGGGATTGCACGTACTAATCCGGGGTCCCCGGTGAAGCTTTCTCGACCTGTGACACGATGACCGGTTTCGGCCCGGATGACCATCGAGTCGGGGCCCGGCCACGAGGCGGAGGGCCGAAAGCGGAAGGCCCCCCGCCGTGCGGTACGAAGACAGCGTGACTTCCGTCAGCTTCCCGGCGCCCGTCGCGGCGCTCCCGCCGATCACCAGCGAAAGCCCGAGCGTGGAGTGCCTCGACGACCCGCTCTGCGAGATCGCCTACCGGATCAGCGGCTCGACCTGGTTCGCCGAGGGCAGCTACTGGATCGTGGTGAAGCCGCTGCGGATCGTACTGATCCTGCTGCTCGCCCTGATCGCCCGCTGGGCGCTGCACCGGACCATCAACCGGCTGGTCCGCACCACCGGCCACAGCCCGATGCCGACCCTGCTGCGCCCGTTGCGGGAGCGGATCCCCACCGCCGCCACGGAGCCCGGCGAGTTCGTCCCCGAACGGCGCCGGCAGCGGGCCGAGGCGATCGGCTCGGTGCTGCGCAGCGTGGTCACCGCGTTCGTCCTCGGCATCGCGCTGCTGATGATCCTGCGCGAGTTCAACTTCGACCTGGCCCCGCTGCTGGCCAGCGCGGGCATCGTCGGCGTGGCGCTGGGCTTCGGCGCGCAGAGCCTGGTCAAGGACCTGCTGGCCGGCCTGTTCATGCTGATCGAGGACCAGTACGGGGTGGGTGACACGGTGGACCTGGGCGAGGCGACCGGGGTGGTCGAGTCGGTCGGCCTGCGGGTCACCACCGTCCGCGACGGTCGCGGGGTGCTCTGGTACATCCGCAACGGCGAGATCGTCCGGGTGGGCAACAAGAGCCAGGGCTGGGCGCTGGTCGTGGTGGACCTGCCGATCGGCTTCGCCGGGACGGAGGAGGCCACCGCGGTGCTGCGCACCGCGGCGGAGTCGGTGGCGCTGGATCCGGGGCTGGCCGAGCAGATCGTCGAGCCGCCGAACGTGCTGGGCGTCGAGCAGATCACGGTGGACGGCGCGGTGCTCCGGACGGTGGTGAAGACGACCGCCGAGGGGCAGTTCGCGGTCGGCCGGGAGCTGCGCCGCCGGTTGGCCGAGGCGCTGGACAACTCGGGCATCACCGCGCGGCTCGCCGCCGCCCGCCTCCAGCCGGGCGTAGCCCCGTTCGGGCCGACCGAGACCGACCGGGGCGGAAGCACCTGAGGACCGGCGGACGGGTGGCCGGCCGCGCTGGGCGGGCAGGGGTCGCGAGCCGCCCGACCCCTCAGGTATCGTCCGTTCGTTCAGTCGGAGATGCGACGATCGAGCCGTTCGCACTAGCCAGCCTTCGGACGATCGGGCAGAATCCGGTAAACCGCGGCTCCGATGGGAGGCGCGCAGACGTCCTCGCTGATCCGTAGATCTGACGACGGTCCCCGACCCGCCATCACGAGTGGCCAACCCCCGGGGACGATGGAGGCCACGGTGTCCGACGAGCGACCCCCTGCGGACGGGCCGGCCACCTTCCGCGAGGTGTTCGCCGAGCGTGAGTACCGGGCAATCTTCGCCGCCAGCGTGCTGTCCTGGCTCGGCGACTACGTCGCGCGAGCCGCGGTGACCGTGATGGTCTACCGCCAGACGGAATCGGTCGCCCTCTCCGCCACCGCGTTCGCCGTCAGCTACCTGCCCTGGCTGGTCGGCGGGCCGCTGCTGACCACGCTCGCGGAGCGGTGGCGCTACCGGTCGGTCATGGTCGCCGCCGACCTGGCCCGGATGGTGCTGATGGCGCTGGTGGCCATCAAGGGCCTTCCGGTGCCGGCGGTGCTGGCGCTGCTCTTCCTGGTCACCCTCGCCAACCCGCCCAGCCAGGCGGCCCGGTCCGCGCTGCTGCCGGTGATCCTGACCGGCGACCGCGTGGTGCTCGGGCTCTCCCTCAACGCCAGCGCCGGCCAGGCCGCGCAGGTCGTCGGCTACCTGGTCGGCGCCAGCATCGCCGTGGTCAACCCGACCGTGGCGCTGCTGCTCAACGCGACCACCTTCGGCCTCTCGGCGCTGCTGGTGCGGTTCGGGGTGCGGAACCGGCCCACGGCGATGACCGCCGCGCACCGCAGCCACCTCCTCCGGGAGACCGCGCAGGGCTTCCAGATGGTCTTCGGCACCCCGATCATGCGGGCCATCGCGCTGCTGGTCTTCGCCTCGATGCTCTTCTCGATCGTGCCCGAGGGGCTCGCCGCCGCCTGGGCGGACGATCGCCACGACGGCATGGAGGCCGGCCTCAGCCAGGCAGTGATCATGGCGGCCAACCCGGTCGGGTTCATCCTCGGCGGCCTGCTGATCGGGCGGATGGTGGCGCCGGCCCGCCGGTTACGCCTGATCCGCCCGCTGGCGGTCTTCTCCCCGCTGGTGCTGGTGCCGGCGTTCTTCGACCCGCCCCCGACGGTGGTCGCCCTGCTCGCCGCCGCCTGCGGCTTCGCCGTGGCCGGCCTGCTGCCGACGGCGAACGGCCTGTTCGTCCGGGTCCTGCCCGACGGCTACCGGGCGCGGGCCTTCGGCGTGATGGCCACCGGCGTGCAGGTGATCCAGGGCGCGGCCGTGCTGATCACCGGCCTGCTCGCCGAGCGGTTCCCACTTCCCAAGGTGGTCGGGGTGTGGAGCGCGGCGGGCGTGCTGCTGATGCTGCTGATCACCTTGCGCTGGCCGAGCGCGGCGGCGGTGGACGCCGCCGTGCGGGCGGCCAGGCAGCCGGACGGCCAGGCCACCCGGGCGCCGGTGGTCGCGCCCCGATCCGCGCCCGCCCAGGAGGGGCCGACGAGCGGCATCACCGCCGCCACCCGCTGACCGGGCCACCCCACCCCGCCGGGCGGTCCCCGTTCCGCGCGCCTGGCAGGATGGGAGGGTGACTCCCGCAACCGGACCCGACCGCCCCCAGCCGTCGATCACCCTCTTCGAGGCGGTCGGCGGCGAGCCCACGTTCCGCAAGCTGGTGGACGAGTTCTACGCCGGGGTCGCGACCGACCCCCTGCTGCGCCCGATGTACCCGGAGGAGGATCTCGGGCCGGCGGCCGACCGGCTGGCGCTCTTCCTCATGCAGTACTGGGGCGGCCCGAACACGTACTCGACCACCCGCGGGCACCCGCGGCTGCGGATGCGGCACGCGCCCTTCCGGGTCGACGCGGCGGCCCGGGACGCCTGGCTGCGCCACATGCGCCGGGCGGTCGAGTCGCTGGACCTGGCACCGGAGCAGGCCACCGCGCTCTGGGACTACCTGGAGCGGGCCGCCTACTTCATGGTGAACGTGGCGGAGGAACCGGCGGGCTGACGACCCCCCCGCCGGCCGCCCCGGCCAGAGCAGGCGCCCGTCAGAGCAGCGCACCCTCGTCGTGCAGCCAGTCCACGAAGCTGGTGGCGACCGCCGCACCGCAGTCGAGCATCTCGATCAGCAGCGCGTCGTGCGTGCCGGCGCCCAGCGGCACCTGCAACTCGGCGTAGATCGGCAGCTGGCCCCGCTCGGTCGGGTCCCCGATGTACGCCTTGCAGAACCGGCGGGTGTGGTTCCACTCGTTGACCACCCGGTAGGCCCGATCGGCCCAGTCGGGCGGGACGGTGGCGTGCGGGCGGGCCCGCATCACCAGGATCTCGTCCTCCGGCCCCTCCAGGGTCACCAGCACGGCGTGCCGCTCCCACATGGCCAGCAGGTTGCCGTCGCCGTCGGCCAGGTATCGCACGTCGAGCAGGTCGAGCGCGTCGCAGACCCGGCCGAGGGTCACCGGCTCGACGGTGGTCCCCATGTCCCCGATGGGAGCCCGCTCACTGGCGAGCACGTCGTCCTCGGGCTGGCGTTGGGCCGGTGGACCGACCCGTACGGTGGCCTCCTCCACTGTGATCCCGCTTCGACCGTCGTCCGGATCGCCGCCACCGGCGGGCCCGGGGCGCCATGACCACCACGGCATCGCTCGCGCACCTCACTCCCCAGCGGATCCAGCCGCATACGGTGCGTTGGATCCGAGGATGGACGGTACCCGGACAGCCGGGTTGAAGCACCCCCCCAACGGCCGCCCCAAACCAGAAGAACGACCATGGGTCATCCTTTCGGCCGATCAGGGAGCCGGTCGGACGACCAGACCCCCGGGCTTCTGCGACCAACTGGCCCCGTACGGTCCGACCAGCCCGACCCATCGGCCCGCCACCCGGACCTGGACCCCGCCGTCGGCCGGCGGCGCGGCCCCGGCGGCCGGCGCCGCGCCGAGGAAGCCCATCCGGACCAGCCCCTGGACCAGGCGCTGCGGCACCTCCACCGGTTCGGCGCCCGGGTCACCCTCGGGGGTGACCACCACCGCCACGTGGTCCAGCAGCGCGTCGCGCAGCGCCCGCTGCCCCACCGCGCGGCCGGCGACCCCGTGCGTGGCCGCGCTGCGCAGGGTGCCCGCCGCCGCGTCGGCGATCCGCCGCACGTCGGCCACCGGCAGCAACTCCACCGGCCGGCTCACCGGCGGCGGCAGCGGCCAGCGCCACTGCGCGTCCCGCGGCCCGGGCAGCACGGTCCCGCCCCGTTCCAGTTCGGACAGCAGCTCGCCGGCCGCCACGGTCACGTCCCCCGGGCCCACCCCGGCCACCGTGCGGACCACCAGCACGCCCCACGGCAACCGGGCCCAGAGGGCCGTACGGCCACCTTCGGGCGCCGGGCGGAGCCGGACCAGGGCGGCCGGGTCCAGCCGGACGAGGCGGGCCAGGAAGGCCCCCGCGTCGGCCACCCCGGCCAGCCCGTGCCCGCCGCCGGTGGCCGGCCCGCCGACCGTCGGGCTCACCCCGGGCCGCCGGGCAGCGCGTACCGGCTCAGGAACGCCCGCTCGTCGGCGCTGATCCGGCGGGGTCGCTGGGTGGACAGGTCGAACGGCACCAGCACCGAGCGGGCCCGGCTGGCCAGCACGTCACCGTCGTACAGCTCGTAGTCGACGGTGAACCGGGCGGCCCGGATCTCGGAGATCCACAGCTCGATCCGGACGGCCGGGGCCGCCTCCGCGGTCGCCCGGCCCAGCGCGTAGTCGACCGGGCGCAGGTAGTCGACCTCGTGCCGGCTGATGACCACCCCGTCGGCGAACGAGCCCACTCCCCACGCCCGGCCGCCGGCGAACATCAGCGCCACCCGGGCCTCCTCGTACAGGGTGAGGAAGCGGGCGTTGTTGATGTGGCCGTACGCGTCCAGGTCGGACCAGCGCAGCGCGCAGTGGTAGACGAACTTGTCAGTCACGGGTGAGCTTGCGGTAGGTCACCCGGTGCGGCCGGGCGGCCTCGGCGCCGAGCCGGTCGATCTTGTTCTTCTCGTACGCCTCGAAGTTGCCCTCGAACCAGAACCACCTCGACGGGTCCTGGTCGTCGCCCTCCCAGGCCAGGATGTGCGTGGAGACCCGGTCCAGGAACATCCGGTCGTGGGAGATGACCACGGCGCAGCCGGGGAACTCCAGCAGCGCGTTCTCCAGGCTGGAGAGGGTCTCCACGTCCAGGTCGTTGGTCGGCTCGTCGAGCAGGATGACGTTGCCGCCGATCTTCAGGGTCAGCGCCAAGTTGAGCCGGTTCCGCTCGCCACCGGAGAGCACCTTGGTCGGCTTCTGCTGGTCCGGCCCCTTGAAGCCGAACGCGGCGATGTACGCCCGGGACGGCATCTCGACCTTGCCCACCATGAGGTGGTCCAGCCCGTCGGAGACGACCTCCCAGACGGTCTTGTCGCCGTCGAGGCCCTGCCGGTTCTGGTCGACGTACGACAGCGAGACGGTGGGCCCCACCTTGACGTCGCCGCCGGTCGGCTGCTCCAGCCCGACGATGGTCTTGAACAGGGTGGTCTTGCCGACGCCGTTCGGGCCGATGATGCCGACGATGCCGTTGCGCGGCAGCGAGAACGACAGGTTGTCGATCAGCAGCCGGTCGCCGAAGCCCTTGCTGAGGTTGTGCGCCTCGATGACCGTGCTGCCCAGGCGCGGGCCCGGCGGGATCTGGATCTCCTCGAAGTCCAGCTTCCGGGTCTTCTCCGCCTCGGCGGCCATCTCGTCGTAGCGGTCGAGGCGGGCCTTGGACTTGGTCTGCCGCGCCTTGGCGTTGGAGCGCACCCACTCCAGCTCCTCGGAGAGGCGCTTCTTCATCTTGGCGTCGCGGCGCCCCTCGACGGCCAGCCGGGCGGCCTTCTTCTCCAGGTAGGTGGAGTAGTTGCCCTCGTACGGGTAGGCCCGGCCGCGGTCCAGCTCCAGGATCCAGTTGGCCACGTTGTCCAGGAAGTACCGGTCGTGGGTGATGGCGATGACCGTGCCGGCGTACTTGGCCAGGTGCTGCTCCAGCCACTGCACGCTCTCCGCGTCCAGGTGGTTGGTGGGCTCGTCGAGCAGCAGCAGGTCGGGCGCCTCCAGCAGCAGTTTGCACAGCGCCACCCGGCGACGCTCACCGCCGGAGAGCTTGGTCACGTCGGCGTCCGGCGGCGGGCAGCGCAGCGCGTCCATCGCCAGTTCGAGCTTGGAGTCGATGTCCCAGGCGTCGGCGTTGTCCAGTTCCTCCTGGAGCCGGCCCATCTCCTCCATCAGCTCGTCCGAGTAGTCGGTCGCCATCTCCTCGGCGATCTTGTTGAACCGCTCCAGCTTGGTCTTGATCTCCGCGACCGCCTCCTCGACGTTGCCGAGGACGGTCTTGGTGTCGTTGAGCGCCGGCTCCTGGGCCAGCATGCCGACGGTGAAGCCGGGCATCAGCCGGGCCTCGCCGTTACTCGGCTGATCCCAGCCTGCCATGATCTTGAGAAGGCTGGACTTACCGGCGCCGTTCGGGCCGACCACACCGATCTTGGCCCCCGGCAGGAAATTCAGCGTCACGTTGTCGAGCACGACCTTGTCGCCGTGCGCCTTGCGCGCCTTTTCCAGGACGTAGATGAACTGGGCCACGGTGCGGGCTACCTCCGTCGGTTGCGATCGCGGGCTGGCGGGGCGCGGGGCGCGGGCTTCGACCTGCACCCGCCGCCGCCGGCCGGGAGCCGGCCGCGCGCACGCCATCGTCAATCCTGACAGGTACGGCGCGCCGCGCCCACATCACCCCGCCCGAGGAGTACGCGGCGGGCCGCCCTGCCCCGCTCCGACGAGGGAGTTGTCGACAAGATCACCATCGCGGTTCGGCGGTTCTGGGACGGGTAGGTAACTCCGGCACGGGGCAACAGAGGCCGCAGCTACGCTCAGTAGGCTCATCGCGGTGGACCCGTCAGCACCCGGAGGTGGCCGATCGTGACCGTCCGTAGCTCCTTTGTCGTAGTGGCGAACCGACTGCCGGTCGACGAGGTGAGCACCCCCGAGGGACGCCAGTGGCGGCGCAGCCCCGGCGGGCTGGTGACCGCGCTGCACCCCGTCCTCGCCGAGCACCGAGGCACCTGGGTCGGGTGGGCCGGGGGCACCGGGCCCGCGCCCGAGCCGTTCGACCTGGAGGGCATCCGGCTGCACCCGGTGCCGTTGAGCGCCGAGGAGCTGGAGCGGTACTACGAGGGGCAGTCCAACGCCACCATCTGGCCGCTCTACCACGACGCGGTGGAGACCCCGGCCTACAAGCGCCGGTGGCGCGAGGCGTACCGCCTGGTCAACGCCCGGTTCGCGGAGGCCGCGGCGGAGGTCGCGGCCGAGGGCGCGACGGTCTGGGTGCAGGACTACCAGCTCCAGTTGGTGCCGTCGATGCTGCGTGAGCTGCGCCCGGACCTGCGGATCGGATTCTTCCTGCACATCCCGTTCCCGCCGATCGAACTGTTCATGCAGATGCCGTTCCGCACCGAGATCCTGCGCGGCCTGCTCGGCGCGGACCTGATCGGCTTCCAGCAGCGGCTGGCCGCGCAGAACTTCGTCCGGCTGGCCCGGCACCTGCTCGGGCTCCGCTACGAGGGCCAGATGATCCAGGTCGACGGGCGGCAGGTGAAGGCGGGCGCCTTCCCCATCTCGATCGACACCAAGGAGATGGAGCGGCTGGCCGAGGACCCGGCGATCCAGGCCCGGGCCAAGCAGATCCGCGAGGAGCTGGGCAACCCGCGGACCATCGTCCTGGGCGTCGACCGGCTCGACTACACCAAGGGCATCGAGCTGCGGCTCAAGGCCTTCCGGGAACTGCTGGCTGACGGAAAGTTGACAGTTCCCGAGGCGGTGATGGTGCAGGTGGCCACGCCCAGCCGGGAACGGGTCGAGCACTACCAGGCACTTCGGGTGAAGGTGGAACGCGAGGTCGGCCGGATCAATGGCGAGTTCGGCCGGGTCGGCGTGCCGGCGGTGCATTACCTGCATCAGTCGTACAGTCGCTCTGAACTGGCGGCGATGTACGTCGCTGCCGACGTGATGATGGTGACCCCGCTGCGAGACGGAATGAATCTGGTGGCCAAGGAGTACGTCGCATCGCGCGCCGACCAGGGCGGCGCGCTCGTGCTCAGCGAGTTCGCTGGCGCCGCCACCGAGCTGCGCCAGGCGTTTCTGTGCAATCCGCACGATCCCGACGCGGTCAAGGACGCCCTGCTGAAGGCCGTGCACGTGGAGCGTCCCGAAGCGCGCCGCCGCATGCGTATCATGCAACGCCACCTGCGCAGCCACGACGTCGGGCACTGGGCCAAGTCCTTCCTGACCGAACTGGGTGTGCCCGATGCGGAGGAAGCCGCTTGACCACCGCCCTCAACACCCCGGCCAGTCCCTCCGGAGTGATGGATCCCGAGCTACGCGCCGCCATCGGGCGGATCGCCCGGGTTCCCCAACTGCTGATCGCCTGCGACTACGACGGCACCCTCGCCCCGATCGTCGAGGACCCGAGCAAGGCCGTACCGCTGCCCGAGTCCGTCGCGGCGGTCCGGGCGCTGGCCTCGCTGCCGCAGACCACCGTCGCGGTGGTCTCCGGGCGGGCCCTGCGTGACCTGGCCGCGCTCTCCCGGCTGCCCAGCGAGGTGCACCTGGTCGGCAGCCACGGCTCCGAGTTCGACATCGGCTTCGTCGAGCGGCTCTCCCCCGAGCTGATCGCGACCCGCACCCGGCTGCGCGACGCGCTGCGCGAGATCGCTGCGGCCCACCCGGGCGTACGCCTGGAGCGCAAGCCGGCCAGCGTCGCCGTGCACACCCGCGGCCTGGACCCGCAGGTCGCCGCCTCCGCCATCGACGCGGTCCGCAGCGGCCCCGCCACCTGGGATGACGTCACCGTCACCCAGGGCAAGGAGGTGATCGAGCTGTCGGTGGTGGCCACCCACAAGGGCACCGCCATCGACCAGCTGCGCACCCAGTTGGCGGCGAGCGCGGTGCTCTTCATCGGCGACGACGTCACCGACGAGAACGCCTTCGGCAACCTGCACGGCCCCGACGTCGGCATCAAGATCGGCCCCGGGGAGACGAAGGCCGACTACCGGGTGGCCGAGCCGATCGAGGCGGCCCGGGCGCTCGGCCTGCTGCTGGAGACCCGGCGGCACTGGCTCTTCGGTGAGCGGGCCGTACCGATCGAGCGGCACTCGATGCTGGCCAACGGCCGCACGGTGGCGCTGCTGACCCCCGAGGCCAAGGTCACCTGGCTCTGCCACCCGAAGCCCGACTCGGCCGCGATCTTCGCCGACCTGGTCGGCGGCAGCCCGGCCGGGCACTTCACCGTCGGCCCGGAACGCGGCGGCATCCCGCTCGGCCAGCGCTACCGCAACGGCACCATGACCGTGGAGACCCGCTGGTCCGGCCTCACCGTCACCGACTGGCTGGACCTGCCGGCCCGGGAGACCACCCCCGACGGTCCGGCCGTGATCACCGGCGACTCGGCGCTGGTCCGGGTGCTCACCGGTTCCGGTCGAGCCCGGGTCGAGTTCGCGCCGCGGCCCGAGTTCGGGCAGGTGGCGGTGCAGCTCCAGCCGATGGACGACGGCCTGCTCGTGCTCGGGTCCAACGAACCGGTCGCGCTCTACTCGCCCGGGGTGGAGTGGGAGGTCGGCAACGACGGCGGGTACGAGACCGCCAAGGCGGTGGTCGACCTGCGGGCGGCCGGCGGCCAGGTGGTGCTGGAGCTGCGCTTCGGCACGCAGAGCCTGGAGCACCACCGGGTGCCGATCCACGAGCGGCAGGCCGCGGCCGAACAGCCGTGGAAGGACTGGGTCGGCACGCTGCGGCTGCCCGGCACCGCCCGGGACCTGGTCGCCCGGAGCGCGCTCACCCTGCGCGGGCTGGTGCACGGGGGGACCGGCTCGATCCTCGCCGCCGCGACCACGTCGCTTCCCGAGGAGCTGGGCGGGGTCCGCAACTGGGACTACCGGTACTGCTGGCTGCGCGACGCGGCGATGACCGCCCGGGCGCTGGTCGACCTGGGCTCGACCGAGGAGGCCGAGGGCCTGCTGCGCTGGATCGACGGCGTGGTCGAGCGCACCGGCGGGCACCCCGAGCGGCTGCACCCGCTCTACACGGTCGACGGGTACGAGCTGGGCGCCGAGGCGGTCATCGACACCCTGCCCGGCTATGCGGGCTCCCGTCCGGTCCGGGTCGGCAACCTCGCCAACCACCAGCTCCAGCTCGACGTCTTCGGTCCGATCGCCGACCTGATCGCCGCGGTGGCCGACGCCCGGGGCTCGGTCCGGGAGGACGAGTGGCGGGTGCTGGACAACATGGTCGAGGCGGTCCGGCGCCGCTGGCACGAGCCGGACCACGGCATCTGGGAGGCCCGCCTGCCGCCACGGCACCACATCTTCTCGAAGGTCATGTGCTGGATGACGGTGGACCGCGCCCTGCACGTGGTGCGCCAGCACGGCGGCGAGGACCAGCCCGAGTGGGTGGAGCTGCGCGACCGGATCGGCGCCAACGTGCTGGAGCACGGTTGGCACTCCGAGGCGGAGGCGTACAGCGTCGCGTACGGGCACGACGAGTCGGACGCCTCGTCGCTCTGGATCGGCCTGTCCGGGCTGCTTGCCGGCGACGACCCCCGCTTCCTCTCCACCGTGCTGAAGATCGAGGCGGACCTGCGCAGCGGCCCGGTTGTCTACCGGTACCACTGGGACGACGGCCTGCCCGGCCGGGAGGGCGGCTTCCACATCTGCACGGCGTGGCTGATCGAGGCGTACCTGCGCACCGGCCGGCGCACCGACGCGGAGGAGCTGTTCGCCCAGATGGTCGACACCGCCGGCCCCACCGGCCTGCTCCCCGAGCAGTACGACCCGCTCGCCGAGCGGGGGCTGGGCAACCACCCGCAGGCGTACAGCCATCTGGGGCTGATCCGGTGCGCCCTGCTGCTGGACAACATGCTCAAGCAGTGACCTGACGCGAGCGCACGGCGGCCCGGGACCTCGGTCCCGGGCCGCCGTCGTCCTGCCCCACGTCTCCTGCGGGGCCGTGGCCGCCGGGAGGCCGCCGGAAGGCTGCCGGGAGGCCGCCGGGACCCTTCTTGCAGCCTTTGCTCTGCTTCAGCCGAGGCAACACTTTCGGGGTCCCGGTGTTGCCCGGGCTGAAGCAGAGCAAAGGCTGCGGAAGGACCACCCGGGAGGGCCTTCCCGCAGCGCGCGAGAGGCCCGCCCGTGTGGGCGCGGGTGAGAGGCGGCCGGCACGCGAGAGAGCCACGCCGCGGACGCGCGCGAAAGCCGGCCCGCAGGGGCGAGAGAGCCGGCCCCCGTCAGCGGCCGAGGGCTTCCGGGCCTGAGCCGTCTGGGCCGTCTGGGCCGTCCAGAGCACCCACGACGTCCCCGATCACCACGATGGCTGGCGGACGCAGCCCGGCGGCGACCACGTCGGCGGAGACCTCGCCCAGCGTCGAGCGTAGGGTGCGCTGGCTGCCGGTCGTACCCTCCTGGATCACCGCGGCCGGGGTCCCGGCCGGCCTGCCGTGCGCGACCAGCGTCGCCGCGATCGCCGGCAGGTTCTTCAGGCCCATCAGGACGACCAGCGTGCCGCGCAGCCCGGCCAGCGCGTCCCAACGCACCAGCGAGGCCGGCGAGTCGGGCGCGACGTGGCCGGAGACCACGGTGAACTCGTGCGCCACCGCCCGGTGGGTCACCGGCACGCCGGCCACCGCCGGCACCGCGATCGCGCTGGTCACCCCGGGCACCACGGTCACCGGCACGCCGGCCTCCGCGCAGGCCAGCAGCTCCTCGCCGCCCCGCCCGAAGACGTACGGGTCACCGCCCTTGAGCCGGACCACGAACCTCCCGGCCAGGGCCCGGTCCACCAGGATCCGGTTGATCTCCTGCTGGGTGCGGGACGGGCCGTACGGGATCTTCGAGGCGTCCACCAGCTCGACGTCCGGCCGCAGTTCGTCC
Source organism: Micromonospora sp. NPDC050686 (assembly GCF_040654475.1). Classification (NCBI taxonomy): domain Bacteria; kingdom Bacillati; phylum Actinomycetota; class Actinomycetes; order Micromonosporales; family Micromonosporaceae; genus Micromonospora; species Micromonospora sp. NPDC050686. Next base: position 15,494 of record NZ_JBFAID010000041.1, on the reverse strand, counting down.
AGGAGCAGCCCGGGCACCAGCCGGTCGGCGACCACCACATCCGCCTCGGTGAGCAACCGCCAGCCCTTGACGGTGATCAGCTCCGGGTCGCCCGGCCCCGCACCCACCAGCGCCACCCGCCCCGCCGCGCTGACCGCGCCGGCCGAGATGTTGACCGCGGCCCCTTCCTCCACCGAATGCGTTAACAGGGGGCCCTTCGTTGCACTCAGGAGGTGGCGGATGGCGTCGCGGACGGTCATCGCGCGGCGGGGGTCGCCACCGCCGAGCACGGCGACGGTGACCGGGCCGTGCCGGGTGACCGCCGGGGTCCACGCCGTGGCCGCGGTCCGGTCGTCGGCGCGGACGCAGAAGATCCGGCGCTCCTCGGCGGCGGCGCTGACCTCGGCCGCGGCGGTCCCGTCGTCGACGGCGACCTGGACCAGCCAGGCGCCGTCCAGGTCGCTCGGCACGAACCGGCGCGCCGCCCAGCGCAGCCGGCCCGCGTCGACGTGCGATCGCAGCGCGGGAGTCAGGTCCGGCGAGACGAGCAGCACGTCCGCCCCGGCGTCCAGCAGCGCGGGGACGCGACGGGTGGCGACCACTCCCCCACCGACCACCACCACCCGGCGGCCGGGCAGGCGCAGCCCGAGCGGGTACGGGTTGGGGCTCCCGCCGCCGGGCCCCACGGCTGGCTCGGTCACTTCTCGGCCACCCCGGCGGCGTCGAAGGTGGCGACCTCGTGCAGCACCCGGACCGCGCCGGTGACCACCGGCAGTGCCAGCAGAGCACCGGTGCCCTCACCGAGCCGCAGGCCGAGGTCGATCAACGGGTCCAGCCCGAGGTGGCGCAGGGCGACCCCGGCACCCGGCTCGGCCGAGCGGTGGCCGGCGATCATCGCGCCCACCGCGTCCGGGGCGAGGGCCGCCGCGGCGAGCGCCGCGCTGACCGCGATCACCCCGTCCAGCAGCACCGGGACCCGGCGGGCCGCAGCGCCGAGGATGAACCCGGTCAGGGCGGCGTGTTCCAGGCCGCCGACCGTGGCGAGGGCGCCCAGCGGGTCGGCCGGGTCCGGGGCGTGCCGGCGGAGCGCGGCGCGTACCACCTCGATCTTGCGGCGGTGGGTCGCGTCGTCAACCCCGGTGCCCCGGCCGGTGACCGCCGCGGGGTCCGCGCCGGTGAAGACGGCCACCAGGGCCGCGGCGGGGGTGGTGTTGCCGATGCCCATGTCCCCGGTGAGCAGGATGCCCGCCCCGTCGTCGGCCAGCCGCTCGGCGACCGCGACCCCGGTCCGCACGGCCGTGATCGCCTCGTCGCGGGTCAGCGCGGCGGTGACCGTCATGTCCCGGGTGCCCGGGCGCACCTTCGCCGCGATCAGCCGCGGCCCGTCGGCGCCGGCCGCCTCGACGGGCAGCGGGGTGGCCACCCCGACGTCCACCACGGTGACCGTGGCGCCGGCCTGCCGGGCGAACGCGTTCACCACCGCGCCGCCGGCCAGGAAGTTGCCCACCATCTGCGCGGTGACCTCCTGCGGCCACGGGGTGACCCGCTGGGCGTGCACCCCGTGGTCGCCGGCGAAGACGACCACCGCCGCGGGCTCGGGCAGCGGCGGCGGGCAGCGGCCGGCCAGCCCGGCGAGGCGTACCGAGAGCTCCTCCAGGGCGCCCAGCGAACCGGCCGGCTTGGTCAGCCGCCCCTGCAGCTCGCGGGCCGCCGCCATGGCGCCGGCGTCGAGCGGCCGGATCGCCGCGACGGTCTGCTGCACTGTCATGCCTCCAGGATCTCCGCCAGCGTCCGGACGAACGCGTCGGTGGTGGCCGGGTCACGGACGGCCAGCCGCAGCCAGTCCGGGCCCAGGCCGGGGAAGGTGTCGCCCCGGCGTACCGCCCAGCCGCGCTCGCGCAACCGTTCGCGCACCGCCGCCGCGCCGGGCCGGTGGATCAGCACGAAGGAGCTGGCCGGGTGGCCCGCGACGCGTACCCCGGGCAGGGCCGACAGGCGGGCCACCAGGTGGTCGCGGTCGGCCGCGAGCCGGTCGGCGAGGGCGCGTTCCGCCGCGACCGCCGCCGGCGTCGCGCAGGCCGCGGCGGCGGCGAGCGCCGGGGTGGAGACGGCCCAGAGCGGCTGGCCGGCGGCCAGCCGGTCGACCAGCTCGGCGTCCGCGAGCAGGTAGCCGATCCGCAGGCCGGCCAGCCCCCAGGTCTTGGTCAGGCTGCGCACCACGACCAGGCCGGGCAGCTCCCGCCGGCCGGCCAGCGACTCCGGTTCGCCGGGCACGGTGTCGGCGAACGCCTCGTCGACCACGAGGATCCGGCCGGGGCGGGCCAGCGCGGCCAGGTCCGCGGCGGGATGCAGCACCGACGTCGGGTTGGTGGGGTTGCCGATCATCACCAGGTCGGCGTCGTCCGGCACCCGGGCCGGGTCCAGCCGGAAGCCGTCGGCCGGGTCGAGCAGCAACCGCTCCACCCGGTGCCCGGCGGCCCGCAGCGCCGCCTCCGGCTCGGTGAACTGTGGGTGCACCACCACCGGCCGGCGCACCCCGGACAGCGCCCGGGCGAGCAGCACGAAACCCTCGGCCGCGCCGGTGGTGAGGAGTACCTCTTCCGGGGGACGGTCGTGCCGGGCGGCGACGGCGGCCCGGGCCGGCCGGGGGTCCGGGTACGCGGCCAGCTGGCCCAGCGCGGCGACCAGCGGATCGGCCAGCCAGTCCGGCATCGGGTCGCGCCGGACGTTGACCGCGAGGTCGACCAGGCCGGCCGCGACCTCGGCGTCCCCGTGGTGGGTCAGGTCCGGTTCCGGCCCTGTCGTCCCGTTCCGTTCCCGGTCCGCCCTGGGCTCGGCATCGACCAGTTCACCACGCATGTCCGCGATCCTGCCGGGAAGCCGTCGTCCGGGACAGCGGATCCCGGCGTGCGCCGCGTCACCCCACGTCCGTTTATGAATTCTTCTCATTTCCGAATCGGAAATGTCATAGCTTGACGACGTGAGCAAACGACCCCTTGCCGCCACTGGTCGAACCGTTCCCCTCCTCCGCGCCGGGCTGATCGCCGGGATCGTCGTCGCCGCCGCGCTCTATCCGTTGGCCGCCGTCACCGGCATCGGCGCCAAGGCCACCGCGCACGCCGTCGAGCAGAAGACGGACATCCTCCGCGAGGCGCTGCCCGCCGAGACCTCCTACCTGTACGCGCCCGACGGCAAGACCGTGCTGACCATGTTCTACGAGGAGTACCGGCAGTACACGAAGCTGCGGGACATGTCGCCGAACATCCAGCAGGCGATCGTCGCCGCCGAGGACAACCGCTTCTACCAGCACCACGGCGTCGACCCGAAGGGCGTCGCCCGGGCCTTCGTCGCCAACGCCCACTCCAGCGGCGTCTCCCAGGGCGCGTCCACGCTGACCATGCAGTACGTCCGGATGGCCCTGCGGGACAGCGCCAAGACGCCGAAGGACGTCCAGGAGGCCACCCAGCAGACCAGCCTGCGCAAGGTCAAGGAGATGCGGATGGCGCTGGACGTCGAGAAGTCGCTGACCAAGGAGCAGATCCTCGAGCGCTACCTCAACTCGGCGTACTTCGGGCACCGCGCGTACGGCATCTACGCCGCCTCGCAGATCTTCTTCTCCAAGACCCCGGCCACCCTCACCCCGGTGGAGGCGGCCACCCTCGCCGGCCTGGTCAAGTCCCCCTCCGAGTACGACCCGATCACCTCGGACCAGAAGGACGCCACCGGGCGGCGCAACTACGTGCTCGACAACATGACCCGCCTCGGCTACATGTCCCCGGACGCGGCGGCGGCGGCGAAGAGCGAACCCATCCAGCTCAAGCTGACCACCCCGGCCAACGACTGCGCCTCGGTGCCGAAGAAGTTCAACAGCTGGGGCTTCGCCTGCGACTACGTGAAGAACTGGTGGAGTTCGCAGCCCGCGTTCGGGGAGAACCGGCTGGAACGGATGGACAAGCTGCGCCGCGGCGGCTACCACATCGTGCTGAGCATCGACCCCAAGATCCAGGAGGCGGCCGAGAAGAACGTCGGCGCCCAGTACGGCAGCCCGTTCGCCAACGGCATCGTGGTCACCGAGCCGGGCACCGGCCGGGTCAAGGCGATGGCGGTGAACCGGACGTACTCGCTGGACCTCGACGAGAACCCGCCGACGTCCAACCCGGAGGCCGACCCGAAGGTCAAGGCGAACTATCCGAACACGGTGGCGCCGCTGCTCGGCGGGGGCACGCTGCCCGGGTACCAGGCCGGGTCGACGTTCAAGATGTTCCCGATGCTGGCCGCTCTCAATGAGGGCATGCCGCTCTCCACCACGTACAACTCGCCGTACCGCTACCAGTCCAAGGTCTACGACGGCTGGGCCCCGTCCAACGCCAGCGGCGCGATGACCGGCGTGCAGACCATGTGGTCGGGGTTCGGCAAGTCGGTCAACACCTACTTCGTGCAGCTGGAGGAGCAGGTCGGGGCGGACAAGGGGGTCCGCCTCGCCGAACAGCTCGGGTTGCGCTGGCGCACCGACGTCGACCGGGATCACGCTTCCCCCCAGAAGGCGAAGAAGTGGGGCGCCTTCACCCTGGGCGTCTCCGACGCCACCCCGCTGGAGATGGCGAACGCCTACGGCACGATCGCCGCCGACGGGCGCTACTGCGAGGCCATCCCGGTCAACTCGATCAAGAACCGGGACGGCACGCCGACCATGTACCGGACGGCCGGCGGGGTCGAGCGGGAGGTCGCCAAGCCGCGCTGCCGGCAGGTGGTGAACGCGGACGCGGCGCGGGCCGCCACCGACGCCGCCCGCTGCCCGACCGGCGACACCCCGGCCAAGGGCGGTTGCGGGGGCTGGTCCACCGCGGACAGCGTCCGGGGCACGGTCGGCCGCCCGGTGGCCGGCAAGACGGGTACCACGGACAGCACCCGCTCCGCCTGGTTCGTCGGCTACACCCCGGAACTGGCGGCGGCCAGCTTCATCGCCGACCCGGACAACCCGTTCAACGCCGTGGGTGACGGGCAGTCCCAGATCCCGATCGACGCGGTGGCCCAGACGCTGCGCGACGCGCTCAAGGGCCAGCCGGTTCGCCAGTTCACCCCGCCGTCGGACCAGATCGTCGGCTGAGCACCGCACCGGACCGCCCGGGGGTGCGCCCGGGCACCGGTCAGGGGGTTCGCGTCCGGACGCGAACCCCCTGACCGTCGTCGCGCCCGGGCCGCCCGCTCAGTGCAGGTCCGCCGCCACCAGGGACCACAACTCCAGGTCCGCCCGGGCGCCCCGGACGAAGCCGGCGTTGCGCAGCAGCCCCTCGTAGCTGAAGCCGGCCTTCTCGGCGACCCGGCGGGACGCCACGTTGCCCGGCGCCACCCGCAGCTCGATCCGGTGGAAGCCGTGCTCCAGCAGCAGCGCGATGGCCACCGCGTCCACCGCCTCCGCGGCCAGGCCGAAGCCCCGGGCGTGCGGGGCGACCGCGTAGGAGATCTCGGTGAGCCGGGCACCCCAGTCGGTGCGCCGGGTCCACAGGCAGCCGACCACCCGGTCGTCCTCCCGGCGGACCAGCGCGTAGTGGTCGCCGTCGCCGCTGTCCCGGCGCTGCCGGGCCAGGTCCGTGCACCAGGCCCGGCCGTCGATCCGGCCGGTCGGCTCGGCCAGCGGCAGCCAGCGCTGGGTCTGCCGGTCGGCGAAGACCTCGTGGACCGCCGCGACGTCCGCCGGCACGTGCCGGCGGACCTCGGTACGCGGGGTGGAGACGGTCAGCGTCGGAAACCGGCGGACCGCGACCTGGCCGATCACCGGGTCGCCTCGGCGCCCTCGACGCCGGCCGGCTCGGCCGTGGCCGCGGCGACCAGCCGGCCGGCGATCTCCGGGGCGGCCGCCCAGTGCAGGCTCAGCTGCGAGGCGTGCACCCCGCGCCAGACGAACCCCTCCGGCGTGCCGCCGTCCCAGCTCCACGCCGGGGTCTGCCCGGCCCGCGGGGTCAGTACGGCGGCATGCTGCTTGTGGCCGACCAGCACCGCCCCGGCCGGCGCGACCACGCTCGGCGTGCAGGCGGTGGCCTCGCGGTAGCCGACGACGAGGCCGTCCCGGGTGTGCCCGGCGGCGTCCAGCACCCCGCACATCGGCGCCCCGTCCAGCTCCCGGGCCAGCCAGAGCAGGCCGGTGCCCTCGGCGAGCACCGGCCGGCCGGTGCGCGCCAGCTCGGCCACCGCGATGCACAGCCGGCGGTTGGCGGAGAGTTGCTCCGCGTACGCCTCGGGCAGGCCGGCGCCGACGACCAGCGCGCGGGTGCCCGCGGGCAGTTCCTCGTCACACAGCGGGTCCACGGTGACCACCTCGGCCCCGGCGGCGCGGAGCAGCTCGGCCGTTTCGGGATGGCTGTAGCTGCCGCCGGCGACCCCGGCGACCGCGACGACGGGCGCACCGGGGACGGCGACCGGCTCCACCGGCTCGGGCGACCAGGCGGTGACCGCCAGCGGCGGCGCCGAGCGGGCCAGGCCGAGCAGCCGGTCCAGGTCGACGGTGGCGCTGACCGCGTCGCCCAGCCGGCGCACCGCGCGCACCGCCTCGGCCTCGCCGCCGATCGCCGGGAGCACCCCGTGCCGGCGGGCCGGCAGCACCGGGGGCAGCTCGTGGCGGCGCAGCGCCCCGTAGACCGGCACGCCCAGGTCGTCCAGCGCCTCCCGCAGCATCGTCTCGTGCCGGGGCGACGCGACCCGGTTGAGGATCACCCCGCCCAGCCAGAGCTGCTCGTCGTACGCCCGGAAGCCGTGCACCAGGGCGGCCACCGACTGGCCCATCGCCGCGACGTCCACGACCAGGACGACCGGGCTGCGCAGCCGGAGCGCGACGGCGGCGGTGGAGTCCTCGTCGGGGCGGCCGGAGACCGAGTCGTAGAGGCCCATGGTGCCCTGGACCACGGCCAGGTCGGCTCCGGCGGCGCCGTGCGCGAAGAGCGGGGCGAGCCGGTCCGGGCCGGTCAGCCGGGCGTCGAGGATCCGGCCCGGCCGGCCGGCGGCCAGGCCCAGGTAGGCGGCGTCGACCTGGTCGGGGCCGACCTTGAAACCCGCGCCGGTCAGCCCCCGGTCGGCGAGCGCGGCGAGCAGGCCGATGGAGAGCGCGGTGGTGCCGTGCCCCGAGGCGGGCGCGCTGAGCACGAGGCGAGGCACGGCGGTCATCATCGACTCCTCGGTGCGACGGGTGCGGATGGCGGGTGCGGGTGGCGGTCGGTGCGCGGCGGGAGCGGTCGCCGGCGTGACGATACCGGTCCGGTGCGACCGGTGGCGGCCGTCGCACCAGCGGTCCGGTCGGTGTGACTGAGGGTCACCGGGCCACCGCTCGGGTGGTGCCGGTCATACGGGTAGCCTCGTGCTGTGTACCGGTTCCTCCTGACCCCCCGCTGGCTGGGCTATCTGGCGCTCGCGCTGGTCGCCGCCGCGGTGATGGTCCTGCTCGGCAACTGGCAACTGGACCGTTACCGCGCGCGTACGGCGGTGAACGAACAGATCGACGCCGGGGCGCGGATGACCCCGGTGCCGGTGACCGACGCGCTGGCCGCCCCGGCCGGCGGTCGCGGCACGGCCGGGCCCGCCCCGGCCGAGGCGGTCAACTGGACCAAGGTCACCGCCACCGGCCGCTACGACACCGACAACCTGGTCCTGGTCCGGGGCCGGACCGTGGACAACTCGGTCGGCTTCGAGGTGCTCACCCCGCTGGTGCTCGCCGACGGCTCGGCCGTCCTGGTGGACCGGGGCTGGATCCCACCCGCGCCGGGTGGCGCGATCGCCCAGCCGACCGTGCCGGCCACCCCGGGCGGGGAGGTGACCGTGGTCGGTCGGGTGCACCCGGGCGAGAGCGGCGGCGCGGTCGACCGGCGGGACGGCCGGCTGGAGACCCGGCGGATCGACGTGTCCCGGCTCGCCGGGGAGCTGCCGTACCCGGTGCGGGGCGCGTACGTGCTGCTGGACGAGCAGACCCCGGCCGCGGACCCGACGTTCAAGGCCATCCCGATCGGGCACACCAACAACTGGCAGAACTTCGGCTACGTGATCCAGTGGTGGATCTTCGCCGGGATGACCCTGATCGGCTACGGCTGGGCCGCCCGGCGCGAGGCCCGGGGCCGGGCCGGGCTGAACCGGCCGCAGCCGCCGGTGGACCGGGCCGCCGAGCCGGCGCCACCTGCGCCCGCCTGACCGGGACGGGCCGCCCGCCGGCGGGTCAGCCGCCGGCGACCCGGCCGGCGTGGATCGCCCGGACGGTGTCGACGGTGTCCGCCTCGGCGGCGGTCTTGTCGTGCCGGTAGCGCAGCACCCGGGCGAAGCGCAGCGCCATCCCGCCCGGGTAGCGGGTGCTGGTCTGCACCCCGTCGAACGCGATCTCGACCACCTGCTCGGGGCGCACTCGCACCACCCAGTCGCCCCTCTCCACCGCGAGGGCCAGGAAGCGCTCGGTCTGCCAGCGCAGCACCTCGTCGGTCAGCCCCTTGAAGGTCTTGCCGAGCATCACGAACTCGCCGGTGGCCGGGTCGCGCGCGCCGAGGTGGAGATTGGACAGCCAGCCCCGCCGCCGGCCGCTGCCCCACTCCACCGCCAGCACCACCAGGTCGAGGGTGTGCCGGGGTTTCACCTTCACCCAGGCCGAGCCGCGCCGCCCCGCGTCGTAGGGCGCCGCCGGGTCCTTGACCACGATGCCCTCCTGGCCGGCGTCGACCGCCGCGGCGAACGCCGCGCCGGCCTGCTCGGCGTCGTCGACCTCGACCCGGCCGACCAGCAGCGACCCGTCGACCGCGCCGGCGAGGGCGGCCCACCGCTCCCGGCCGGGTTGGTCGATCAGATCCTGTCCGTCGAGGTGCAGCAGGTCGAAGAAGTACGGGGTGAGCACGGTCGAACCGGTGGCCCCGGCGGCGGCCAGCGTGGCCGGGGCGGCGGCGGCCGGGCCGGTGGTGCTCGCCGTGGTGCGCCGGGCGGCCCGGCCGGCGGTCTCCTGGAAGGGCAGCGGGCGCCCGGCCGGGTCCAGTCCGATCGCCTCGCCGTCGAGGACCAGCTCGCGGCCCGGCAGGGCGCGGACGGCGGCGACCACCTCGGGCACCCGGGTGGTGATCTCGTCCAGGCTGCGGGTGAACACCGCGATGTCCGACCCGGACCGGTGCACCTGGATGCGGATGCCGTCGAGCTTGACGTCGACCATCGCGGGAGCGCCGGTGGCGGCCAGCGCCTCGTCCACCGACGGCGCGCTCTGCGCGAGCATCGGGGCGAGCGGGCGGCCGACCTGGAGCCGGAAGGCGGCCAGCGCGGGGGCGCCGCCGCCCAGCGCCGCGACCGCCACCGAGCGCAGGTCACCGGCGAGCAGCAGGGCCCGCCGCACCGCGGCCACCGGCACCTCGGCGGCCCGGGCCACGGCGTCGGCGAGCAGGCCGGCCTGCGCACCCTGGCGCAGCTCGCCGCTGAACAGGCCGATCAGCAACCGCTGCTCGTCGGCGGTGGCGGCGGCGAAGAGCCGGTGCAGCAGCGCGCGCCGGCGGGCCTGCGAGCCGGCGCCCGCGACCGCCGCGATCTCGTCGATGGCGGCGTCGACGCCGGCCACGGTCAGCGTCGGGGTGGCCGCCGGGGGCGGCAGGTCGCGCAGGCCGGCGTAGCCGACGCCGGTCTGCCGCTGGCGCAGCTCACCGGCGAGCCAGCCGGAGCCGGCCGCCACCTCGCCCGGGTCGAGTGAGCGCAGGGCGGCGGCGAGCAGCTCCACCTTGGCCCGCCGGCCGCTGGTGGCGCCCACCGCCGCGGAGGTGGCCGCCAGGTCGAGAAACCGCACGTCCACCATCCTGCCAGCCAGCACCGGCACCGCCCGGCCGGTCGGTCCGACCGGAACGGCGGAAGCTGGGCCGGTCGCGCCGGGCGGTGCGGCGGAAGCTGGGCCGGTCGCGCCGGGCGGTGCGGTCAAGACCGGGGCCCGCCGCCCGCCGCCTCAGGCGGGGACCGGCTCCTCGATCCGCAGGCCCCGGGCGCGGACCTCGTCCGCCACCCGGGTCAGCTGCGCGTCGATGGCGACCAGAGCCGCGGAGAGCTCACCGAGCTGTTCCTTGAGCGTGTCCTCGGGCCACGCGGAGACGTCCAGGTCCCCCAGAGCGCGGACGGCGGCCTCCAGCCGCACCATCACCTCATTCGTACGCATGTTCGAAAGGCTATAACACCCCTGCGTCCGACACACCGCAAACTTCCCGACCGGGCGGGAAGTTACGGTTTCGACACCTCAGGCCGGGACGCCGACGCGGGCCACCTTCGCCAGCAGCAGCGCCTCGGCCAGGCAGACCCGGGCGAACTCGCCCAGGTGCAGGCTCTCGTTCGGCCCGTGCGCCTGGGCGTGCGGGTCCTCCACGCCGGTGACCAGGATCGCGGCCCGCGGGAAGAGCTCCTGGAAGGTGGCGATGAACGGGATCGAGCCGCCGATGCCGATGTCCACCGGGGCGGTGCCGTCCCAGGCCTCCCGGAAGGCGGCCCGGGCGGCGTCGAACATCGGCCCGGAGGCGTCGATGACGCACGGGGCCCCGTCGTGTTCGAAGGTCACCGTGACCTGGGCGCCCCACGGCGCGTGCTGCTCCAGGTGGGTGCGGAGCGCCTGGTACGCGCGCTTCGGGTCGTCGCCCGGCGCGAGCCGTACGTTCAGCTTGGCCTTGGCCCACGGGACCAGGGCGTTCGCGGCCTCGCCGGTGGCCGGCGCGTCGATGCCGAGCACGGCCAGCGCCGGCTTGGTCCAGATCCGGTCGGTGATCCGGCCGGTGCCGACGAGCGAGACCCCGTCGACCACGCCCGCCTCGGCGCGGAACCGGTCCTCCGGGTAGTCGACGGCGGCCCCCGCCCGGCCGACCATCCCCTCGACCGCCACGTCACCGGCGTCGTCGTGCAGCGTGGCCAGCAGCCGGGACAGGGCGGTCAGCGCGTCCGGCACGGCCCCGCCGAACATCCCGCTGTGCACCGCGTGCCGCAGCGTGCGGACCTCGACGAAGCAGTTGATCACGCCGCGCAGCGAGGTGGTCAGCGCCGGCACGCCGACGTCCCAGTTGCCGGAGTCGGCGATCACGATGACGTCCGAGGCCAGCTCGTCGCGGAACTCCGCCAGCAGCGCCTCCAGCGAGTCGGAGCCGTACTCCTCCTCGCCCTCGATGAAGAGCACCACCCCGACGGGCAACTGGTCGCCGAAGGCGCGCAGCGCCGCCACGTGCGCCATGACGCCGGCCTTGTCGTCGGCCGCGCCGCGGCCGTACAGGCGGCCGTCCCGCTCGACCGGCTCGAACGGGTCCGACTCCCACAGCGACAGGTCGCCGACCGGCTGCACGTCGTGGTGCGCGTAGAGCAGCACCGTCGGCGCGCCGGCCGGGGCTGGCTTCCGTCCGATGACGGCGGGCTGCCCGCCGCGCCGCACCACCTTGACGTCGAGGTCGCAGCCGCGCAGCAGCTCGGCCACCGCCTCGGCGGAGCGCTCGACGTGCGAGTGGTCGAAGCCCTCGAAGGCGATGCCGGGGATGCGGACGAGGCGCTCGAGGTCGGCGCGTACGCCGGGCAGTTCCTGCTCGACGGCGGCCCGGATGTCGGACTCGGACATGATCGGAGGGGTCATGACCGGCATCGTATGCCGGGCCTTACCGGCGGGCATCGCCGGAGCCGGTCCGGAGCCGGCGGGCATAGTAGCGCCGGGCGTCGTGCGGCAGCACCGGCGCGCCGTCGACCACCAGGTCCACGGCGGCCGGCGTACCGTCGGCGGCGAAGTGCGCGCGCTCCCCGGCGTGCCAGCGGAGCAACTCGGGCAGGATCTCCGGCCCGTCCCGGGTGAGCGCCCGCTCCCGGCGCAGCAGCGCGGGCGCGGTGACGAAGACCGACAGGCTCGCCTCGGGCCGCACCACGGCCCGGGCCGCGCTCACCCCCTCCACCAGCAGCACCGGCCCGACCGGCACCGCCACCTCCCGGTCCAGGAACCGCCGCCGGACCCAGCTGTACCGGCGGTAGGCACCGGGCCGGCCGGCCCGCACCGGGGCCAGCACGCGCTCCTCCAGCCGGGACCAGAAGGTGAGCTGGTCGTCCCAGCCGGCCAGCAGGTCGTCGGTGCGGACCACCGGCGGCGGCCCGCCGGTGGTCGCGGTGAGGGCGTCCGCGAGGCGCGTCGCGAAGACGCTCTTGCCCGCGCCGCTCGGCCCGTCGACCACCACCAGTCGGGTACGCCCCAACCGCGCCGGCCCGGCCAGCACCCGGCGGGCCAGCCCGGCGTACGCCTCGAACCCGACCACCGTCACGCACCGACGCTAGCGGCCAGCCACGGTCCGGTGACCGCCCACCCAACCTCCGGGTGATTCTCCGGGGCGGGCCGGTTTTGCCCGGCGCGCCCGGCGGCCTGCAGGGATGATCGGGAGGTGCTTCCTGACGTGATGAGTCCGGGTGTCGACGCCCTGCTGGAGCAGGCCCGCGCCGGGCTGCGCCGACTGACCCCGCAAGAGACCGTCGAGGCGGTCCGGGCGGGCGCGTTGCTGGTCGACACCCGGACCGATGCGCAACGCCGGGAGCAGGGCGAACTGCCGGGCGCAATCGTGATCGACCGGACCGTGCTGGAGTGGCGGCTGGACCCGGCCAGCGCGTGGCGGATCCCCGAGGCCACCGCATACGACCGGGAGATCGTGGTGGTGTGCCGGCAGGGCTACAGCTCCAGCCTCGCGGCGGCGAGTCTCCAGGTGCTGGGGCTGCGCGCGGCGACCGACATGATCGGCGGCGTCGAGGCGTGGCAGGAGGCCGGGCTGCCGATGTCCGACGCGCCGGCCGACGTCCGCCACTGACAAGTCGCCCCGAGTCGGTCCCCGGTCGGCGGGCCGGTGCGCGGTCAGCCGGCCGGGGCGCCGGGTGGGACGAAGGGCAGGCCGGCGGGCGGGCCGGATTCGATCAGCCGCCAGAGCGCGTCGGTGTCGAGGTGCTCCTCGACGAGGTCGCCGAGGAGGTCGAGGGTCCGCTCCCGAGCCGCCGCGAAGGAGACGTCCGGGGCCACCCGGAAGCCGTGCCGGCCGGCCGCCCGGGCCACGCCGGTGAGGAACCGGCGGCGGAACCCGTCGGACTCGAACGCGCCGTGCCAGTGGGTGCCGTGCACCGCGCCGAGCCGGGCCCCCTCGCCGGTGCCGTCGGCGTGTTTCAGCAGCGGCGGCAGCCCGGGGTCGGCGGCGGAGACGTACCCGTGGTGGATCTCGTAGCCGCACACCGGCTCGCCGTCGGCGGACCCGACCACCTGGCGGACGGTCTTGCGCGGGTCGAAGGTGATCTCGACGGGGAGCAGCCCCAGCCCGGGGACGCTGCCCCGCCCGCTCTCCACCGGGTCGTGGATGACCCGGCCGAGCATCTGGAACCCGCCGCAGATACCGAGCAGCGGCCGGCCCGCGGCGGCGTGGGCCCGTACCGCGTCGGCGAGGCCGGTCTCCCGGAGCCAGGCCAGGTCGGCGACGGTGGACTTCGTACCGGGCAGGACGACGAGGTCGGCGGCGGCCAGTTCGGCGGGCTCGACGGTCAGCCGGACCCGGACGCCCGGCTCGGTGGCGAGCGCCTCGACGTCGGTGGCGTTGCTGATCCTGGGCAGCCGGACCACGGCCACGTCCAGCCACTCGGTGCCGCGTGGCGCGGCCGGCCGGCCCAGCACCCGGCCGTAGGCGAGCGAGTCCTCCGCGTCGAGCCAGAGGTCCAGGTGCCAGGGCAGCACCCCGTACGTGGGCCGGCCGGTGACCTGGCACAGCATGTCCAGCCCCGGGCGCAGCAGGCCGAGGTCGCCGCGGAACTTGTTGATCACGAAGCCGGCGACCAGCGCCTGGTCGGCCGGGTCGAGCAGGGCGACGGTGCCGAACATCGAGGCGAAGACGCCGCCCCGGTCGATGTCGCCGACCACGACGGTGGGCAGGCCGGCGTGCCGGGCCAGGCCCAGGTTCACGTAGTCGTGGTCCCGCAGGTTGATCTCGGCCGGGCTGCCGGCCCCCTCGCAGACCACCACGTCGTACGCGGACCGCAGCTCCGCCAGCGCGGCGAAGGCGGTCGCCGCGAGCCGGGGCCGCAGGCTGCGGAAGTTGCCGGCGGTGACCGTGTCGACCGCCTCGCCGAGCAGCACCACCTGGCTGGACAGGTCGCTGCCGGGCTTGAGCAGCACCGGGTTGAACCGCAGGTCGGGGGCGAGGCCGCAGGCCGCCGCCTGCATGGCCTGGGCCCGCCCGATCTCGCCGCCGCGCCCGTCGGCGCCGACCACCACCGCCGAGTTGTTGGACATGTTCTGCGCCTTGAACGGGGCCACCTTCACACCGCGACGGTGCAGCCAGCGGCAGATGCCGGCGGTCACCACGCTCTTGCCCGCGTCGGAGGTGGTGCCGGCGACCAGCAGCCCGCCGCTCACCCGGCCCTCCCCCACCGGGCCGACGGCGCCGCCGCCCGGCCGAGCCGGGTCGCCGCGCGACCCGCGACCGCGCCGAGCCGGCCGGCGACCGGCGAGGCGGCGACGGCCAGCCCCAGCGCCGCCAGCCCCACCGTCCGGGAGACCTGGGCCGCTCGCTTCAGGTGGCGGGCGTCGGGGCGGGGGCCGTCACCGAGGAACGGGCGCACCTCGGACCGCCCGGCGTAGACGTTGCGGCCACCCAGCCGGACGCCGAGCACGCCCGCCATCGCCGCCTCGCACTGGCCGGCGTTCGGGCTGGGATGGTCGTTGCGGTCGCGCCGCCAGACCCGCCACGCCCGGTCCCGGTCCCCGTGCGCCACCGGGGCGACCGCGACGGTGAGCAGCCCGGTCAGCCGGGCGGGCACCAGGTTGAGCAGGTCGTCCAGGCGGGCGGCCGGGGTGCCGAACCGGGCGTACCGGGGCGAGCGGTGGCCGACCATGGCGTCCAGCGTGTTCGCCGCCCGGTAACCCAGCAGCCCCGGCAGGCCGGCGACGGCACCCCAGATCAGCGGGGCGACGACCGCGTCGGAGGTGTTCTCCGCGACCGACTCGACGGTGGCCCGGGCCAGTTCCGGCTCGTCCAGGGCGGACGGGTCCCGCCCGCACAGGTGGCCGAGCCGGTCCCGGGCGGCGGGCAGGTCGCCACCGCGCAGGGCGGCGCCCATCGCGGTGGCCTCCCGGCGCAGCGTACGGCCACCCAGCACCGTCCAGGTCGCCCCAGCGGTCAGCAGCGCCCGGGCCAGTGGCCGGCGGCGGGTGGCCAGGGTGGCGGCGGCGCCGACCAGCACGGGCGCCCCCACCGCCAGCGCGGTGAACATCGCGCCGGCGGTGCGGTCGGGCCGGTGCAGGCGGCGTTCCAGGGCACCGGCCGCCCGGCCGTAGCCGGCCACCGGATGCCACCGGCGGGGGTCACCGAGCCACGCGTCGAGGGCGTAACCCGCCACCAGACCCGCCGCGTTC
This sequence comes from Micromonospora sp. NPDC050686, assembly GCF_040654475.1. NCBI lineage: Bacteria > Bacillati > Actinomycetota > Actinomycetes > Micromonosporales > Micromonosporaceae > Micromonospora > Micromonospora sp. NPDC050686. Next base: position 142 of record NZ_JBFAID010000041.1, on the reverse strand, counting down.
GCCACTGCGGTCGACCGCCGCACCCGTACCACCTCCGGCCGGTCAGCCTAGACGATCTATTCCAAGGGTTCAGTGGTCGTACGCGGTCAGTGAGCGGAGTACGGGTTGGTTGGTGTGCCAGTTGTGCCAGATCACGGCGGTG
>NZ_JBFAID010000040.1:0-66862 GCF_040654475.1 Micromonospora sp. NPDC050686 | reverse complement strand
GGTTGGCCAGGTCGACCGCCTCGATCAGCTTCTCGTCGTCGCAGGGCACCTCCCGCACGTGCCCACGCTCGTCCCGGTCCTCGTCCCGGCCCTTGCCGGACCGGTCGCCATCCTCGTTCTTCGCACCCTGGTCGGCTTTCCCGCTCTCCGGCCCGGCGTCGCTCACGTTCTGCTGCGCGGCGGCCTGCTGGTCCGCCGGTCGCTGCGCGTCGCCGGACTTGTTGTCGCGTGCGGCGAGGCCGCTGAGGGCTGCCAGGCCGACGACGCCGGTCAGCCCGGCCACGCCGGTGGCGACCCAGAGCGCCCGCCGTCTTGTCGCCGGTGGAGTGGTGTGAATCTCCCCGGCGGGAGTAGTTACGTCGTCGTTAGACATCAGAGCCTTCCGCCCTTTCCGCTACCAGACGGGTCGTGCCGATAGAAGGGGCGCGACCGGCTACAAATCGGTTGCAGCCTCCGATCGCCAACCTATGAGAACGATCCTCACGACACAGGCGAATACGAAGAAAGCCCGCGTAAGCGGTCAGAGAAGGTAGCTAACGGGCGAGCCGGACAACGACGACGGGCCCCACCCACGGGTGCGCACGCACCCGTGGGTGGGGCCCGTGACGGGGCCCGGGCGGTCAGCCCGGCAGGCGGGGGCCGGCCTCGCGCTGCTCGGCCAGCCAGGTCTCCACCTCGTCGGAGCGGCGCGGCAGGCCGGCCGAGAGGTTCACCGCGCCGGTCGCGGTCACCAGGATGTCGTCCTCGATCCGTACGCCGATCCCGCGCAGCTCCTCGGGAACCAGCTCGTCCTCGGGCTGGAAGTACAGCCCGGGCTCGACGGTCAGCACGTAGCCCTCGCCGAGCGGGCCGTCCCGGTAGGTCTCCTTGCGGGCGTTGGCGCAGTCGTGCACGTCGATGCCGAGCATGTGGCTGGTGCCGTGCAGCGTCCACCGGCGGTAGACCGTGGAGGCCGGGTCCATCGCCTCGTCCACGCTCACCGGCAGCAGCCCGAGGTCCTTCAGCGCCTCGGCGAGCACCCGCATGGCGGTCAGGTGCACGTCCTTGAACCCGACGCCGGGCCGGATGATGTCGATCGCCGCCTGCTGGGCGTGATGAACGGCGTCGTACACCTGGCGCTGCAACGGGGTGAACCGGCCGTCGACCGGCAGCACCCGGGTGACGTCGGCGGTGTAGAGGTTGCGGTTCTCCACGCCCATGTCCATCAGCAGCAGCTCACCCGGCCGGGTGGCGCCGTGGTTGTGCACCCAGTGCAGGATCGTGGCGTGCTCGCCGGCCCCGACGATGGAGTTGTAGCCGACCTCGTTGCCGTCGTGCCGGGCGCGCAGCGCGAAGATGCCCTCCAACAGCCGCTCGGAGACCCGCCGGTCGGCCGGTAGCGCCCGGGCCACGTCCTCGAAGCCGCGTACGGTGGCGTCGCAGGCGTCCTGGAGCTGGGCGATCTCCCACTCGTCCTTGACCAGCTTCAGCTCCGAGATGGCGATGGCCAGCTCCCGGTCCCGGCCCGGCTGGCCGTCGGCGCGGGCGCCGTCGAAGGGCCGCACGGCCGCGTCCACCCGGGCGTCGAAGCCCCGCAACACCCGGGTACGCCCCGGCGCGCAGTCGGCCAGCGCCGCCTCCAGCTCGGTCAGGTCGGCGGTGGGCAGGCCCAGCTCGGTCGACTTCTCGCCGAGGGTGTGCCGCCGCCCCACCCACAGCTCGCCGTTGCGGCTGCGGAAGAACTCGTCGGTGACCCGGGACGAGCGGGGCCGCATGTACAGGGTGGCGTCGTGCCCGGAGCCGTTGGGCCGCAGCACCAGGACGCTGTCCGGGTCGTGGTCCCCGGTCAGGTACGCGAAGTCGCTGCCCGGCCGGAACGGGTGGTCGGTGTCGTTGGCGCGTACCTTCTCGCCGCCGGTCGGGACGACCAGGGTCTCCCCGGGGAAGGCCGCGGAGAGCGCGGCCCGGCGCTTGGCGTAATTCGGCACCTCCGGCCGGGGTCCCACCGGCAGTTCGGTGTCCCGCCAGCCCTGCCGCATGAACTCCAGGAACGCCTCCGGGAAATCCGGGTCGTGCGACTCGGTGCCGTCCGCCGGCTTCCCCTGGGCCCGCTCCTCAGCCATCTTCCGCCCTCCCTAGCGCCTCGATGCTGGTCCCGACGGTACCGCGCGGGTTCGGGCAGACATCCCGAGGCGGCCTCATGAATTCGTTTCTCGTGCGACGATGCCAGCTATGTGCGGAATTCTGGCGTTTTTCAGTGCTCGTGGAGACGCGGCGGCCCAGCGCGACGCCGTCGCCGAGGCGCTGGAGTGCCTGCACCACCGCGGCCCGGACGACACCGGGGTGGAGGTGGTGGGCGACGTCTCCGGCCGGCGCACGGACGTCGTCTTCGGGCACAAGCGGTTGGCGATCATCGACGTGGAGTCCAGCCACGAGCCGCTGAGCTACGCGGACGGGCGCTACCTGCTCACCTACAACGGCGAGATCTACAACTACGTCGAGCTGCGGGACGAGCTGATCCGGGACTTCGGCGCCCGATTCGCCACCAACGGCGACGGCGAGGTGGTCGTCGCCGGCTACCACCACTGGGGCGAGCAGATGCTCACCCGGCTGCGCGGCATGTTCGCCTTCGTCATCTGGGACCGGCAGGAGCGCCGGGCGTTCGGCGCCCGCGACTGGTTCGGCATCAAGCCGCTGTACCACCTGGAGACCCCCGACGGGCTCTACCTCGCCTCGGAGAAGAAGGCCCTGCTGCCGTTCGCCCCGTCGGCGGGGGCGGGCGACGCCGGGGTGGACCCGGCGAACCTGAGCCACTACCTCACCCTCCAGTACGTCCCCGAACCCGGCACCCTGCACCGCGGCATCGGCCGGATCGGCTCGGGGGAGTGCCTCACCTGGAGCCCCGGCTACCGGATCGAGGTGCGCCGGTGGTTCCGCCCGGTGTTCCACCCCGCCCCGGTCTCCGACGAGCAGCGCCTCTACCACCGGATCCGGGAAACCCTGCGGGACAGCGTCCGGGTGCACATGCGCTCGGACGTGCCGGTCGGCTCGTTCCTGTCCAGCGGCATCGACTCGACCGCGGTGGTCGCCCTGGCCCGGGAGTTCAACCCGAACATCCTCACCTTCACCGTCGGGTACGACGTGGACGGCTACTCCGAGATCGACGTGGCCCAGGACTCGGCCCGGCACCTCGACGTCACCACCATCCCGACGAAGATCGGGCCGCAGGACATGATGGAGGCGCTACCGAAGATCATCTGGCACCTGGACGACCCGGTGGCCGACCCGGCGCTGGTGCCGCTGTACTTCGTGGCCAAGAAGGCCGCCGAGCACGTCACCGTGGTCCTCTCCGGCGAGGGCGCGGACGAGTTCTTCGGCGGGTACACCATCTACCGCGAGCCGCTGTCGCTGAGCCGGGTCAACGGCCTGCCCCGGGGCGTACGGGCCGGGCTGCGGGCGCTGGCCCGGGTGATCCCCGAGGGGGTCAAGGGCCGCAGCTTCCTGGAGCGCGGCACCACCCCGATCGAGCAGCGCTACTACGGCAACGCCCGGATGTTCACCGAGGCGGAGAAGCAGCGGCTGCTGCGCCAGTACGACCCGTCGGTGCGCTACACCGACGTGACCGCGCCGATCTACGCCGAGTGCACCGAGCTGGACGACGTCACCCGGATGCAGTACGTCGACCTCTACACCTGGCTGCGCGGGGACATCCTGGTGAAGGCGGACCGGATCTCGATGGCGCACTCGCTGGAGGTGCGGGTGCCGTACCTCGACCGGGAGGTCTTCCAGGTGGCCGCCGGCATCCCGGTGAACCTGAAGATCCCGCCCCGCTCCGACGCCACCAAGTACGCGATGCGCCAGGCGTTGCAGGGCATCGTGCCCCCGGCCATCGTGAACCGCCGGAAGCTCGGCTTCCCCACCCCGACCCGGGTGTGGCTGCGCGGCGAGATGTACGAGTGGGCCCGGCACATGCTGACGACCTCCGGCGCTGGCGACCTGATCGACCTGCCGTACGCGCTGCGGCTGCTGGAGGCGCACAAGCGGGGCGAGGCCGACCACTCCCGCAAGGTGTGGACGGTGCTGATCTTCTGCGTCTGGCACGCCATCTTCGTCGCGCGGACCCTCGACCCGGGCATCCAGCGCAACCAGTCCGCCCTGCTCACCAAGCCCGCGGTCGGCAGCATGGTGCGATGAAAGGAGGGGCCCCCGGTTAACGCATTCCGTTGTACCGGGGGCCCCGCTTAGCACCTGGGCCGGGTCAGCGACCGGCGCAGGTGACGGTGGGCAGGGTGTTGGCGCCCGGGGTGTTCGCGGTGAAACCGAAGCTGGTGGTGCCCTCCGGTGCCACGGTGCCGTTCCAGGCCGCGTTGGTGACGGTCACCGCCGCGCCGCTGGTGCTGGCCGTGCCGCTCCACACCGAGTTGATGGTCTGGCCGCTGGGCCAGGTCCAGTTCGCTGTCCAGCCGGCGTACGTGCGGGTGCTGTGGTTCATGATCGTGACCTCGCCCTGGAACCCGCCGGGCCAGGAGCTGACCACCTTGTAGATCGCCATGCAGTCGCCGCCGCCCGGCGGCGGCGTGGTCGGCGTCGGGGTCGGGGTGGGCGAGGTCGGGGTGGGCGTCGGGTTGGTCGGGGTGGGCGTCGGGCTGGTGGGCGTCGGTGACGGGTTGCCGCCGCCGGGGCCGACCCCGGTCACCTCACCGTTGCCGCCGTCGAAGGTCACGTCCGAGCAGCCGAAGAAGTTCTCCTGGCTGTCCGAGCGGACCCAGCGGGAGTAGATGATGTGCCGCCCGCTCTTGTTCGCCGGCAGGGTGCCGGTGAAGTAGTAGTGGCCGTCGTTGGTGCCCACCGCGCCCCGCTGCGGCGGGTTGGTCACCGTCAGGAACGGCTCCTCCAGGTCACTCCAGGCCAGCGGACGGGTCGGGCTCCAGCTGTTCTTGGTCACGTAGAAGTAGAACGTGCCCGGGTGGTGGGCCCAGTTGCTGTAGCGGAACTCCATCGTCCGCCCGGCGGTCAGGTGGGTGATCGGCCAGTCGTTGCGCGCCTGGTCGTAGCCGCTGAAGCCCGGGTTGCCGCCGCTGCACAGCTTGCCGTCGGGGATGAAGCCGGTGGTCCGGCCGCCGGCGTCGGAGCGCAGCACGCTGAACCAGTTGTACAGCGAGTTCGGCCCGTTCTCGGCGACCGCCGCCGAGCAGGCGGGGTTGTTCGGCCTGATCTCCCCGGTCGTGCTGAGGCCGTCCTTCCAGCACAGGAAGGTACGGGCGCCCGGGGTCATCGCGGCGCCGTGCGCGGCGGCCGGATCGGAGCCGGTGGCGAGGGCGAGTGCGCCCACGGCCAGGGTGGCGACCGCGGTGAGCAGCGCGGCCGTACGGGATCGGTGCACGGGTTCTCCTTCGAGGTGGGTGAGCCCGTCGGCGCCCGCCACGGTGCCCGGCCGAGGCGCGGCGACAGGGACTCGCCGGGGGAGCGACCGCGTCCACCGGCCCCGGAGGCAGGCGGACACGGCTGTCCGTGGTCCGTCGGTGCGGACCGGTGCCCTCGCGTGGACTGAACCCGGCGCGGGCGGCGCGGCAGCCCCCGCGCACACCCGGCAGCGCCATCCCACCACGCCCCGAGGCCGGAGCGCAATAGGAAGGCTCCGATGCGTCAGCGTCGCTCGACGAGATGCTCCCGGCCGGCCGGCTGCGGCAGGTCGTAGACGATCTCCTCGGCGAGCAGCGCCCCGAAGCGGACCCGGTCGCGGTCCTCGCAGACGGCCCAGTAGGCCAATACGGTGTCCTCAGCGATCGTCACGGCGGTGAGTGTGTCAGCCTGGGTGCGACAGATCTGATCTCTGGAGGAGTCGTGGGATACGCGGTGGTGCTGGGCGAGGCGCTGATCGACCTGCTCGACGCCGAGCAGGAGGGCCGGCCGGTCTTCCGGCAGGAGATCGGTGGCGGGCCGCTCAACGTCGCGGTCGGGGTGTCGCGGCTCGGCGGCGCGGCGCACTTCGTGGGCTCGCTCGGCGACGACGTGCTGGCCGACCGGATCCGGGCGTTCCTGCGCGACGCCGGGGTGGGGCTGGCCGGCGCGGTGACCGTGCCGGTGCCCACCTCGCTGGCGGTGACCACCCACGCCGGCCCCGAGCCCGACTTCCGGTTCTACGGCGACCCGCCCTCGTACGGGCTGCTCACCGCCGACGACCTGGACGTCGCCCTGGTCGAGGGGGCGGACGTGCTCTACGGCGGCTCGATCGTGCTGCTCTGCCCGCTGGTGCTCGCCGCCGCCCGTCGGGCCTGGTCGCTCGCCACCGGCCTGCGGGTGTTCGACCCGAACGTGCGTCCCCGGCTGCTCGACGGCCCGGCCGCGCTGGTCGAGCTGCGCCGGATCGTGGCCGAGTTCGCCGCCACGGCGCACCTGGTCAAGCTCAGCGCCGCCGACGCCGCCCTGCTCTATCCGCAGGAGCCGGTCGAGGGCGTCGCCGCGTACCTGCGGGAGCTGGGCGCCGGGACGGTGGTGGTCACCCTGGGCGCGGACGGCGCAGTGGTGGCCGCCGGGCCCGACCCGGTCCGGATTCCCGCGCCGAAGGTCGACGCGGTGGACGCCACCGGCGCCGGCGACTCGGTGATGGCGGCGCTGATCGCCGAGCTGCTGGTCGACGGCGAGCCGGCCGGGCCCGCCGGGTGGCAGGAGCGGGTGGCGTTCGCGTTGCGGGTGGCCGGCCTGGTCTGCGAGTCGCCGGGCGGCGCGCTCTCCATGCCCACCCGGGCCGAGGTGGCCCGCCGCTTCGCGTGACGCCGGCGGGCCCGCGGACAGGCGCGGGACAACCCGGGTCAGCGGGCGGGGCGGGTCAGGGTGAGGACGGCGAGCACCGACAGGGCGGCCGCCGCGGCGAGCACCCCGGCCATCGGCAGCGCGCTGCCCTCGCCGCCCAGCCCGACCAGCGGCGCGGCCAGCGCGCCCACCACGGACTGGACGCCGCCCATCAGCGCGGCGGCGGTGCCGGCGTGGTGGGCGTGCCGGTCCAGGCCGAGCGCGGTGCTGTTGGGCGTCACCATGCCCAGTGAGCCGACGAAGGCGAACAGCGCCACCGCCACCAGCAGCACGCTGCCGAGCAGGGCGCCGGCCAGCACCCCGGCGGCGGCCACCGCGCCCGCCGCCAGCGCGCCGATCAGCAGGGGTCGGGGGCCGGAGCGGTCCAGCAGCCGGGCGTTGGCCTGGCCCAGGCCGACCAGGGCGAGCGCGTTCAGGCCGAAGATCAGGCTGAAGGCCGTCCCGGAGACACCGAAGACGTCCTGAAACACAAAGGACGACCCCGAGATGTACGCGAACAGCCCGGCGAAGGCGAGCGCCTGGGTCAGGGCGTACCCGAGGTAGACCCGGTCGGCGAAGAGCGACCGCATGGCGCGCAGCGTGCCGGCCGCTCCGGCGGTGGTGCGCCGGTGCGCCGGCAGCGTCTCCGGCAGCCACCGGGCGACCGCCACGGCGAGCAGCGCGCCGATCACCGCGAGCGTGACGAAGACCGTACGCCAGGAGCCGAACCGCAGCACCAGGCTGCCCACGCCGGGCGCAGCCACCGGCGCCACCCCGAAGACCAGGGTGAGCCGGGAGAAGTACTTCGCGGCGGCCCGGCCCGCGAACAGGTCGCGGACCACCGCCCGCGCCACCACCACGCCCATCCCGCCGGCGAAGCCCTGGCCGAGTCGCGCCGCGGCCAGGGCGGTGGCGTCCGGCACGGCCGCGCAGGCCAGGGAGAGCAGCGCGTACGCGATCATGCCGGCCAGCACAGGGCCGCGCCGCCCCCACCGGTCGCTGAGCGGGCCGGTGACCAGCTGTCCCAGGGCGAGCCCGACCAGGCAGGTGGTCAGCGAGAGCTGGATCTGTGCCTGATCGGTGCCCAGGTCGCGGGTCATCGCGGGAAAGGCCGGCAGGTACATGTCCAGGGAGAGCGGGCCGACGGCGGTGAGCGCGCCGAGCAGCACCAGCAGGCCGACGCCCCCGGCGCGCCGGTTCCGCGGCGCCGGTGCGGCGGCGGGACGCGTGGTCGGCGGTGCGGCGTAGGTCACGATGGGTCTCCCGGGTCGGTGCGAGTCCGGGTAACTTTAGCTCTGTACTCAGAACTATTGCGATGTGAGGTGGGTGACGGTGGTGGCGGCCAACGACCCGACCGCCCGGCTCGGGGCGGTGGTGGGGGAGCTGCACCGGCTGCTGCGCCGCACCGCCGCCGGGCGGGCCAACCGGGTCGCGCTGCCGGAGGCCCAGGTCGAGCTGCTGCTGCTGGTCCGGGGCGAGCCCGGGATCAGCGGCCGGGAGGCCGCTCGGCGGCTGGGCATCGCGCCCAACACGATCAGCACCCTGGTCCGGGACCTGGCCGACGCCGGGCTGCTGGACCGGGAACGCGATCCGGCCGACCGGCGGGTGGTCCGGCTGCGGCCGACCCCCGCCGCGCTGACCCGGATGGCCGACCACGAGGGCCACCGCCGCGCGCTGCTCGCCGACGCGCTGGCCACCCTCGACCCGGCCGACCGCACGGCGGCCCTCGACGCCGTGCCGGCCCTCGCCGCCCTGCTGGCCGCCCTGCGCTCCCGCCCCTGACACCCCTCCGCTTCGCGGGCCCTGCACCCGGGCACCGGCCAGCCAGCCGCCGGCCAGCACGCGCCGGCGGCCGGTCAGCCGGTCCCGTCGAGTTCGGCGAAGCCGCGGCGGGCGGCGATCAGGCCGGGCCGGGCGCCGAACGGGGACTCGGCCGCCACCCGCTCCGGCGGGGCGGCGGCGGTGTGCGCCGCCCGGATCAGCCAGGCCTGGTCGACCAACTGGCGGTGCTGGGCCCGGACGAACTCCGCGTCGACCGGGTCGCCGTGCCCCGGCACGACGACCGTCGCCGGGGTGGTCAGCCGGAGCAGGTCGGCCACCGCGTCCGGCCACTGCAGGGGGTACGAGTCCTCGAACGCCGGTGGCCCGCTCTGCTCCACCAGATCCCCGGCGACCAGCACGTCGGCGTCCGGCACGTGCACCACCAGGTCGGCATCGGTGTGCCCGTGACCGGGGTGGCGCAGCACCACCCGCCGCCCACCGACGTCGAGCACCGTCTCGGTGTGCACCGCGTGCGTCGGGGCCAGCAGCTCGGTGCCGGCCAGCTCGGCGGCCAGCTCCGGCTGCTCGGCGCGCACCTCCTCGTACGCCTGCCGGCGCAGCCGCTCCGGGTCGCGCATCGCCGCCGCGGCCAGCTCGTGCGCGTACACCGGGCGGGGTGGGTCCGCGGCCAGCGTGGCGTTGCCGAAGCAGTGGTCGAAGTGGTGGTGGGTGTTCACCACGGTCCACGGGGCGTCCGTGACGGCGCGGGCGGCGGCGGCCAGCGCGGCCGCCTGCCCCGCCGTGGAGAGGGTGTCCACCAGCAGGGCCGCGCCGTCCCCGACGACCAGCGTGACGTTCACGTCGAGCAGCGGCTCGCGCAGCACGTGCACCCCGCGGGCCACCTCGACGAACCGGTGGCCGCTCACCGGGCCTGCTTCGTTCGCGACTGCGGGGCTCGCAACCCCGGCTCACTCCGCACGCTCGCGCTCGCCCCGACCCGGGCCAGGAACCGCTCCCGGTCGACCAGCACCCGCTCGACCCGGCCCCGGGCCACGGTCTCGTCCCCGTCGGTGACCGCCACCTCGAAGGCCAGCCGCCGGCCGTCCACCACCGCCAACCGGGCCTGCGCCACCACCGTCCGGCCGACCGGCGTCGCGGCCAGGTGGTCCAGCTCGACCCGGGTCCCGACGGTGGTCCGCCCCGCTGGCATCCGGGCCGCCGTGGCGGCCACCGTCGCCGCCTCGGCCAGGGCGACCACCCGGGGCGTGCCCAGCACCGGCACGTCGCCGGAACCCACCGCCTCCGCGGTGTCGGCGTCGGTGACGGTCAACTCGACCCGGGCCGCCAGCCCGGCCGGGAAGGGCTGCTCCGGCTGTTCCTGCATGGCCCCAGCCTAGGGGGTGCCGGAGCGCGCGGGACACGCCGCGGGCATCCCGACACGACACCCCGTCCGGGCCCGGCGAGGCGGGTGGCGTCCGGTCCTGCGGCACCCGCCGTTAACCTGGATCGCGATGGCCGTCGTGACTGATCCCCAGCCCCCCGTCCCTTCCGGTAGCCCCGACCGGGCCGACGGCGGCCGCCGCCGCGTCGTCGCCATGGCGGTCTGGGGCGTCGCCTTCGTCGTGTGTTGGCTGGCCATCGGCCTGCCCACCGACCCGGCATACGCCTTCGTCTGGATCTGGGCGGCCACCATCGCGTGGAACTCCTCCCGGCCCTGGCGCAGCCACCTGGCGTTCGCCCGGGACTGGGTGCCGGTGGTGCTGCTGTTGATCGTCTACAACCTTTCCCGGGGCTTCGCCGACAACGGCCGGATCCCGCACGCGATGGAGCTGATCGTCGCCGACCGGTTCCTGGTGGGCTGGGCGACCGGCGGGGAGGTGCCCACCGTCTGGCTCCAGCAGCACCTCTACGAGCCCCAGGTGCAGTGGTACGACGTGCTGGTCAGCTGGGTCTACTTCTCGCACTTCGTGGTGGCGCTGGCCGCCGCCGGGGTGCTCTGGGTACGCAACCGCAGGCGCTGGGGCGCGTACATGCGCCGCTGGGGCTTCCTCTGCGCCAGCGGCCTGGTCACCTACTTCCTCTACCCGGCCGCGCCGCCGTGGTGGGCGGCCCAGAACGGCCTGCTCACCGAGGTCGCCCGGATCTCCACCCGGGGGTGGAAGGCGTTCGGCATGCACGGCGCCGGCAACCTGCTCAACGCCGGCCAGATCGCCTCCAACCCGGTCGCCGCGATGCCCTCGCTGCACACCGCCTGGGCGCTGTTCGTGGTGGTCTTCTTCCTGCCGTCCGTCCGGCGGCGGTGGTGGCCGCTGCTGCTGGCGTACCCGCTGGCGATGACGTTCACCCTGGTCTACGCCGGTGAGCACTACATCATCGACGTGCTGGTCGGCTGGGCGTACGTGGGCATGGCGTTCCTGGCCGTCGGGCTGGCCGAGCGGGGCTGGGCCGCCTGGCGCTCCCGCCGGCACCCGGCGGAGCCGACCCCGGTCCGGGCCGCCCCGGCACCCGACCCCGGCGATCCGGCCCCGGCCGGCGCCGGTGGGGTCGGGGCCGAGCCACCGGCGACCGGCGCCGTTCCGGCCGGTGCCGGTGAGCCCACGGCCGGTCCCGCCGGCTCGCCCGGGGCGTCCGTTGCGGGCGCGCCGGACGAGGTGCCGGCACCCGCCGCTCGCTGATCCCGCCGTCCCGCGTCGCCGTGGGCGGTTGCGGCGGCGCCGCCGACGAGGGGGTGCCGCCTCACCGGCGAGCGGCGTGCGCCCGCTCGGTCAGCTCGGCCGCCAGGGCCCACGCCTCGGCCAGGTCCCGGTGCGGCGCCGCCGCGCCCGCCCCGCCCGCCGTGTCCGCGTGCACCGTGGCGAGCCGCAGCAACCGCTGCACCGGCCCGCGCACCACCCGCACGCTCTGGATCCGGGCGTACGGCACCAGCGCCAGCTGGCGGGTGAGCAGGCCCGAGCGGACCACGAGGACCCGCTCGGTCAGCCCGGCGCCGAGCGCCTGCCGGCTCAGCGGCCGCAGCCACCGCGCCCGCCGCGGCGGCGGCGTCGTGGGCAGGTCCGCCAGCTGTACGCCGGGCAGCACCTCCGCCACGATCCGCTCGCCGGTGCCGGCGTCGCCGACCGGCAGCAACCGGTCCGGCCGGTTCCGGTCGTCCGGCTCGGCGGCGGAGTAGCCGGCCACCTCCAGTCGCAGCCGCAGCCAGCCCTTCGGCCGCCACAGCAGCGGCCAGGTGACCCCGACGGTCTGCACCCGGTTCAGCGGCACGGTCTGCGCCCGGGTCTCCAGCAACCCGTTGTGTACCCGTAGCCGGCCGTCGTCGCTGGCGAGCCGGAAGTTCCAGTCGTCCAGCACCCGCCGGATCGGTTGCAGCAGCACACCGGCCATCGCGGTCAGCGTGCTGGCCACCGCGACGAACGACCAGGAACCCTCCGAGAGGAACTGCGACACCACGAAGAGCACGCCGAACGGCAGCAGAAACGCCTGCGGGGTGAGCAACTGACTGACCAGCAGATCCTGGTTGCGTACCTCGTGCAGCCGGCGGCCGGGCGGCGCGACCCGGCCCGGGTAGGTGGCCGCCGCCGGTGCGCCCGGTGCCGGCGGTACGCCGGGTGCCGCCGGCGCCCCGGGCGGCGTCGCGACCGGCACCCGCCCGGCCAGGTCCAGCAGCCGTTGCCGCAGGGCGTGCGCCTCCGCCACACTCAGGTACGCCAGCGGCGCCTCGGTCTTGCCACCGCCCACCACCTCCAGGCGCAGCTCCGCCAGGCCGGTGAGCTGGGCGAGCAGCGGCCGGACCACCTCGACGGCCTGCAACCGCTCCAGCGGGATGGCCCGGGTACGCCGCCAGAGCAGCCCCTCGTGCACCCGCAGTTCCCGCCCGACCAGGTGGTAGCCGGTGTTGTACCAGCTGACCACGGCGAGCACGGTGGCGCCGAGGGCGAGCAGCGCCACCATCGCCGCGAACCAGCCGAAGCCCACCCGGGACAGCGTCGACCAGGAGAGCCCGGCGATCACCACCACCAGCGACTTCGCCCCGTGCAGGGCCGGGCTGAGCGGGTGCAGCCGCCGCCGCGGCTCCTCGCCCACCGGCCGGCCCGCCGCCGGCCCGGGCCACGGCGCGGCCCCGTACGGTCCGACCGGCCCGGACGGCACCGGATACCCGGGCGGCCACGGCGGACCGGCAGGCGGCGAGGGTTGCGGGGCGGGCGGCGGCCACGGCGGACCGGACGGTGCCGGCGGCGGCTGGGCCGGCCCCGCCTGCGGGTGGCTCGGCGTGGCCGTCGGGGACGCAGGGTGCTGCCCGGCGTCCGGAGCGTCACCCGTCGCCGGGTGCCGGTCGCCGGGGCGCCCCTCCGGTCCGGCCGGCCGGTCGCTCACCGCGCTCTCCTCGATCGCGGCGCCCCGTCCGGCCCCCACCACCCGGCGGCCCCCGGCCCGACCACCGAAGATCGTGCTCGATCCGCGGAACAGGGGCCTCCGCGGGCGGGCGATGCCACCACTTCCGGGAAGTAGCCGATCCGCGCCGGTGCTGGCGGGGCCGTGGTCGGCGACCGGCGGCCGGTGTGGGTCGGGCGTGGTGGGGCTGCGGTGGTCACAGGCCCTCCGCGCGGTTTTCGCCCAGCGCGGTGAGCCGGTCGCGCAGCCGGGACGCCTCGGCGGGGCGCAGCCCGGGTACCCGGGCGTCGCTCGCCGCGGCGGCGGTGTGCAGTTGGACGGTGGCCAGGTCGAAGGCCCGTTCCAGCGGACCGGCGCTGACGTCGACGAACTGCATCCGGGCGTACGGCACGATGGACAGCCGCCGAACCAGCAGCCCGTGCCGGACCAGCAGGTCGTTCTCCCGCTCGGCGTACCCCCAGGCGCGGACCGCGCGGACGATGGTGACCGCCCGCCAGCAGCCGCCCAGCACGACCGCGGCCAGGGCGAGGGCGAGCAGCGTGAGCCCGCTGACCGCCCAGGCCACCGAGAGGCCGAGCAGCAGGATGCCGAGGAGCACCGCCAGCCGGATCAGCTCCACCCAGATCTGGTCGCGGGAGATGGGCTGCCACCGGACGGTGTCCGGCCAGGGTTCCAGGGGGCTGGCCGGGGCCGGCCCGGCGGGGTGGTCACCGTTCACCGGGGCGTCCGTTGCGCTCACTCACCCTTCGAGGGTAGGCGATCCGGGCGCCGGCACGACCTCCCGCAGGAACCCGCGCGCGTCCAGGAAGCCGCCGAGCGACTCGCGGTGCGCGGCGCAGGCCAACCAGGTCTTGCGCCGGTCGGGTTCGTGCAGGCGGGGATTGCGCCAGCGCAGCGCCCACTCCGCCGGGGCGCGGCAGCCCCGCGCCGAGCAGATCGGCGCTTCGTCGACGGGGGAGTGAGTGGTCATCCGGGCGAGTCTAGGCGGCCGGGACCGGAGGCTTTAGCGCCGGGCGGCCACGGGGGGAGCCGCCCGGCGACGGGGTGAATCGTACACGCGCCGGGCCCCTTCGTGTCCACCCGTGCCTGGTGATTCCGCGCGGACCGGGGCGGCAGGTCTCGGCGACTGGACATGGTGGCGAAAATCGGGTTCTCCGCTCCTCGGCTGTCAGCCGGGCATGACAGTCTTGGTACGCACCACGCCCGACGACGATCATGCTGTGGAGGACCGGTGGCCCAGCCGACCACGCCCGATTCCCCGACACCGACCGGCGGCACCCAGGTCTCGCCCGTGCCGGTGACCACCCCGGCCGAGGACGCCACGTTGCTGGAGCGGGCGCTGTTCGAGATCAAACGGGTCATCGTCGGGCAGGACCGGATGGTCGAGCGGATGTTCGTCGCGCTGCTGGCCCGGGGGCACTGCCTGCTGGAGGGGGTGCCGGGCGTCGCCAAGACCCTCGCCGTGGAGACCATGGCCAAGGTGGTCGGCGGCTCCTTCGCCCGGATGCAGTTCACCCCGGACCTGGTCCCCGCCGACATCATGGGCACCCGGATCTACCGCCAGTCCAGCGAGAAGTTCGACGTCGAGTTGGGGCCGGTCTTCGTCAACTTCCTGCTCGCCGACGAGATCAACCGGGCGCCGGCCAAGGTGCAGTCGGCGCTGCTGGAGGTGATGAGCGAGCGGCAGGTCTCCATCGGCGGCGAGTCGCACCGGGTGCCGAACCCGTTCCTGGTGATGGCCACCCAGAACCCGATCGAGCAGGAGGGCGTCTATCCGTTGCCCGAGGCGCAGCGGGACCGGTTCCTGATGAAGATCGTGGTCGGCTATCCGACCGACGCCGAGGAGCGGGAGATCGTCTACCGGATGGGCGTCGCCCCGCCGGAACCGGCGCCGGTCTTCACCACCTCCGACCTGATCGCGCTGCAGCACAAGGCCGACCAGGTCTTCGTGCACAACGCGCTGGTCGACTACGCGGTCCGGCTGGTGCTGGCCACCCGCACCCCGGCGGAGCACGGCATGCCGGACGTCGCCCGGTTCATCCAGTACGGTGCCAGCCCGCGCGCCTCGCTCGGCCTGGTACGGGCCTCCCGCGCCCTGGCCCTGCTGCGCGGCCGGGACTACGCCCTGCCCCAGGACGTGCAGGACATCGCCCCGGACATCCTGCGGCACCGGCTGGTGCTCAGTTACGACGCGCTCGCCGACGACGTGCCGGCCGACCACGTGGTGCACCGGGTGATGTCGACGATCCCGCTGCCCTCGGTCGCGCCCCGGCAGCAGGCCACCGCACCGCCGGCCGCGCCCCCCGGCGCCGGCTGGCCCGGGCAGCGGCCGTGACCCGACCCGAGCTCTCGCCGGCCCTGGCCGCCGGTGGGCGTACCGAGGCGGTGCTGTCCCGGTTGCAGCTGATGGTGACCCGCAAGCTCGACGGCCTGCTCCAGGGCGACTACGCCGGGCTGCTGCCGGGGCCGGGCAGCGAGGCGGGCGAGTCCCGGGAATACCGCCCCGGTGACGACGTGCGCCGGATGGACTGGCCGGTGACGGCGCGGACCACCACGCCGCACGTCCGGCGGACGGTGGCCGACCGGGAACTGGAGACCTGGCTGGCGGTGGACCTGTCGGCCAGCCTCGACTTCGGCACCGGGCAGTGGCTCAAGCGGGACGTGGTGATCGCCGCGGCCGCCGCGCTGGCCCACCTGACCGTGCGCGGCGGCAACCGGATCGGGGCGGTGGTCGGCACCGGGGCCCCGGCTGGCGACCGGGCCGGCGAAGCGGCCGGCCGGGTGCTGCGGCTGCCCGCCCGCAACGGCCGCAAGGAGGCGCAGGGCTTGCTGCGGGCCATCGCCGGGGTGCCGAGCCAACCCGGCCGCGGCGACCTCGGCGCGCTGGTGGACCTGCTCAACCGGCCGCCCCGGCGGCGCGGCGTCGCGGTGGTCATCTCGGACTTCCTGGCACCGCCCGAGCAGTGGGCCCGGCCGGTCCGTAAGCTCCGGGTCCGGCACGACGTGCTGGCGATCGAGGTGGTCGACCCGCGCGAGTTGGAGCTGCCCGACGTGGGGGTGCTGCCGGTGGTCGACCCGGAGACCGGGGAACTGCACGAGGTGCAGACCGCCGACCCGCGGCTGCGCCGGCGCTACGCCGAGGCGGCGGCCGCCCATCGCGCCGCGATCGACGCCGCGCTGCGCACCGCCGGCGCCGCCCACCTGCGGCTGCGCACCGATCGAGACTGGCTGCTGGACATGGTGCGTTTCGTGGCCGCGCAGCGGCACGCCCGCACCCGAGGGACGACACGATGATCCGTTTTCTGCAACCGTGGTGGCTGCTGGCCGTGCTGCCGGTGCTCGCCCTGGCCGCCGCGTACGTCTGGCGGCAGCGCCGGCGCAAGGCGTACGCGATGCGGTTCACCAACGTGGACCTGCTGCGGACCCTGGCCCCGCGGGGGTTGGGCTGGCGGCGGCACGCCGCCGCGACCGCCTTCCTGCTCTGTCTGCTGGCGCTGGCCACCGCGATGGCCCGGCCGGCGATGGACACGAAGGAGCCGCTGGAGCGGGCCACCGTGATGCTCGCCATCGACGTGTCGCTGTCGATGCAGGCCGACGACGTGGCGCCGAACCGGTTGGAGGCCGCCCAGGAGGCGGCCAAGCAGTTCGTGGCGGAGCTGCCGCCCAGCTACAACGTGGGGCTGGTCTCGTTCGCCAAGGCGGCGAACGTGCTGGTCTCGCCGACCAAGGACCGGGCGGCGGTGACCGCCGGGATCGACGGGCTGGTGCTGGCCGAGTCGACGGCGACCGGTGAGGCGGTCTTCACCTGCCTGGAGGCGATCCGGTCGGTGCCGGCTGACGGGGCGGCCGGCATCCCGCCGGCCCGGATCGTGCTGCTCTCCGACGGCTACCGCACCTCCGGGCGTTCGGTGGAGGAGGCGGCGGCCGCCGCGCAGGCGGCGAACGTGCCGGTCTCCACCATCGCGTTCGGCACCGACTCCGGGCAGGTGGACATCGGCGGCCAGTTGCAGCGGGTGCCGGTGGACCGGATGGCGCTGGCCGAGCTGGCCGAGACCACCGAGGGGTACTTCTACGAGGCGGCGTCGATCAGCGAGCTGAAGCAGGTCTACCAGGACATGGGCAGCTCGATCGGGTTCCGGACGGAGCCGCGCGAGGTGACCCAGTGGTACGCGGGTGTGGCGTTGCTGCTCGCCCTCTGCGCGGGGGCGATGAGCCTGCTCTGGACCTCCCGCCTCCTCTGAACTCCGGCCCGGGGCGTACGCCCCGGGCTCCGGTGGGAGGCGGGCGGGTCAGTGGGTGGAGCCGGTGAGGACGAAGAGGACGGCCACCCAGACGGCGGCGAGGGTGAAGCCCAGCGGGGCGACGTAGCGGCTCATGGACAGCTCCGGGTGGCGACTGGGCGGTCCGGACGGGACCGCCGGTGGATCAGGACGCGCACACGAAGTCGTGACCGGGCGGCTCCACCACCGCGCCGAGGGGCGACCCCGGCCGACCGGCCGGGGCAGAGGTGGGGAGCGGGTCTGGGTCAGCTCGCCTGACTGAGTCGCGGCTCAGCGGGGCTGACGGTCGGCCCGGCCACGACTGGGAGGATCGCTATCTCGCACAGCGATCACCTCCAGCGGTCGGCGGGGCCCGGAAGCGCGGGCCACGCAGCGGCCCGCAACGTCGATCATCGTACACCCGGCGGGCCGGGCGGGCGCATCTGGGCGAGCCCCGCGGCCGACCGTCGCCCGGCGGCTCCGACCCGGCCGACGCCGGGCCGTCGGCCGGCCAGCAACCCGGCCAGGACCAGCGCGAACAGCGGCAGCCGGCAGAGCCGGGCGGTCAGCCGGCCCGGTGACGCGGGCGGGGTGTGCAGGCCCGTCCGGCCAGCACGGCCTCGGCGACCAGCACCGGGACGTATCCGGTGCCGGGGAACTGGAACGGTGCGACGCGGGCGACGAAGCCGGGGATCGTGGAGAACTTCGAGTCCCGGGTGTGGCGCTGGTATCTGAAGAACTCGGTCAGCGGTGGGACCGTCGACAAGTACTTCGACTACGGCAACGACGCCCCCAACCCCTACCCCTTCTGACCTGTCCCGACCGGGGGCCGCGCCGACTCGGCGCGGCCCCCGGTCGTTCCCCTGCCCGGATGGCGTCTGGTTAGCGGTTACCTGTCGGTAACGCCTAGGCTCGCCACCGAAAGATCAGCTGAGCTTCAGGGGGAACCGTGGCCCGTACCGTGCTGGTGACCGGCGGAAACCGGGGGATCGGCCTGGCCATCGCGCGGGCCTTCGCCAAGCAGGGTGACCGGGTGGCGGTGACCCACCGCAGCGGCGCGGCCCCGGAGGGGTTGTTCGGCGTCACCTGCGACGTGACCGACGGCGCGTCGGTCGACGCCGCGTTCGCCGCGGTCGAGGCGGAGCTGGGCCCGGTGGAGGTGCTGGTCGCCAACGCCGGCATCACCGACGACACGCTGCTGCTGCGGATGTCCGAGGAGCAGTTCACCCGGGTGCTGGACACCAACCTGACCGGCGCGTACCGCTGTGCCAAGCGGGCCTCGGGGAAGATGCTGCGGGCCCGGTGGGGTCGCATGATCTTCATCTCCTCGGTGGTCGGGCTCGCCGGCGGCGCCGGTCAGGTCAACTACGCGGCCAGCAAGGCCGGCCTGGTCGGGGTGGCCCGCTCGATCACCCGGGAGTTGGGCACCCGCAACATCACCGCGAACGTGGTCGCGCCCGGCTTCATCGAGACCGACATGACCGCCGTGTTGCCCGACGAGCGCAAGGCGGAGATCCTCAAGTCGATCCCGGCGGGCCGGATGGCCAGCCCGGACGAGGTCGCCGCGGTGGTCACCTGGCTGGCCGGCGACAGCGCCGGCTACGTCTCCGGCGCGGTCATCCCGGTCGACGGCGGCTTGGGCATGGGGCACTGAGAAAGCAACGGAGGAAACACCGATATGTCCGGATTGCTGGCCGGTAAGCGGCTGCTGGTCACCGGCGTCATCACCGACGCCTCCATCGCCTTCTCGGTGGCGAAGCTCGCCCAGGAGAACGGCGCCCAGGTGGTGCTGACCGGGTACGGCCGGCTCTCCCTGGTGGAGCGGATCGCCAAGCGGCTGCCCGAGCCCGCCCCGGTGATCGAGCTGGACGTGACCAACCCCGAGCACCTCGCCGGGCTCGCCGACAAGGTCCGCGAGCACGCCGACGGCCTCGACGGGGTGGTCCACTCGATCGGCTTCGCCCCGCAGAGCTGCCTCGGCGGCGGCTTCCTCGACGCCCCGTGGGAGGACGTGGCGACCGCCTTGCAGGTCTCCACGTACTCGTACAAGTCGCTGGCGATGGCGGCGTTGCCGCTGATGTCCGCCGGCGGCGCCGTGGTCGGGCTCACCTTCGACGCCACCAAGGCGTGGCCGGTGTACGACTGGATGGGCGTGGCCAAGGCCGGGCTGGAGTCCGCCTCCCGTTACCTCGCCCTGCACCTGGGCAAGCAGGGCATCCGCAGCAACCTGGTGGCCGCCGGGCCGCTGCGCACCATCGCCGCCAAGTCCATCCCCGGCTTCGATCAGTTCGAGGACGCCTGGACCGAGCGCGCCCCGCTGGGCTGGAGCCTGACCGACCAGGAGCCGGCCGCCCGGGCCTGCCTGGCGCTGCTGTCGGACTGGTTCCCGGCCACCACCGGCGAGATCGTCCACGTCGACGGCGGCTACCACGCCATCGGCGCCTGAGGCGCAAGGACGAACGGGCCGGGGGCGCCCCGGCGCAGCATGCGCCGCCGACCTGTTCGCGGGGCCCCTTCCTAACGCATTCTGCATAGGAAGGGGCCCCTGTTATTACACCTGCGGTTCGGCCGTTACCGCGCTGACCAGGGGGCGTCGCGGCGGCGTCACGGCGGGCGGGGGAGAATGGAACCATGGCGTACGACGCGTTGGTGCTGGTCTCTTTCGGCGGCCCGGAGCGGCCCGAGGACGTGCTGCCCTTCCTGCAGAACGTGACCCGGGGCCGAGGGGTGCCGCCCGCGCGACTGGCCGAGGTCGCCGAGCACTATCTGCACTTCGGCGGGGTGTCTCCGATCAACCAGCAGTGCCGGGACCTGCTCGCCGCGATCCGCGACGACTTCGCCGCCCACGGGCTGGACCTGCCGGTCTACTGGGGCAACCGGAACTGGGACCCGATGCTCGCCGACACCGTGGCGCACCTGCGCGACGACGGGATCAAGCGGGCATTGGCGTTCGTGACCAGCGCGTACGGCGGCTACTCGTCCTGCCGGCAGTACCAGGAGGACATCGCCGCGGCCCGCGCGGCGGTCGGCCCGGACGCCCCGGTGATCGAGAAGCTGCGCCAGTTCTGGGACCATCCCGGCTTCGTCGAGCCGCACGCCGACGCGGTGCGGTCGGCCCTGGCCCAGCTCGACCCGGCCCGCCGGGAGAGCACCCGACTGGTCTTCACCGCGCACTCCGTGCCCACCTCGGCGGCGGCCACCGCCGGGCCGGCCGGCGGCCGGTACACCGCGCAGCTGGCCGAGACCGCCCGGCTGGTGCACGCCGCCGCCGCGCCCGACCTCCCGTACGACCTGGTGTGGCAGAGCCGGTCCGGCCCGCCGCAGGTGCCGTGGCTCGAGCCGGACATCAACGACCACCTGGCCACGCTGCCCGAGCAGGGGGTGACGGCGGTGGTGGTCAGCCCGATCGGGTTCGTCTCCGACCACCTGGAGGTGGTGTGGGACCTGGACACCGAGGCCCTGGAGACGGCCAAGCAGCTCGGGCTGGACTTCGCCCGGGCCGGCACGCCCGGCACCGACCCGCGGTTCGTGGCCATGGTCCGGGAACTCGTCGAAGAACGCACCACCCCGGGCGGAGAGCGGCTGCGCCGCCGGCTCGGCGAGTTGCCCTTGTGGGACACCTGCCCCACCCCGTGCTGCGTGCCGGCGGCCCGCCGGCCCTGAACCGACCGATCCTCGACACCCCTGGGGCGACACATGCATGACCGCAAGCCGGTGCAGAGCTGGCTCACCGACATGGACGGCGTGCTGGTGCACGAGGGCCAGCCGGTGCCGGGCGCGCCCGAGTTCATCAAGAAGCTGCGTGCCTCGGGCAAGCCGTTCCTGGTGCTGACCAACAACTCCATCTACACCCCGCGTGACCTCCAGGCCCGGCTGGCCCGGATGGGACTGGACGTGCCGGAGGAGGCGATCTGGTCCTCCGCGCTGGCCACCGCGCAGTTCCTGGCCGACCAGCGGCCGGGCGGTACGGCGTACGTGATCGGCGAGGCCGGGCTGACCACCGCGCTGCACGCCGTGGGGTACGTGCTCAGCGACTTCGCCCCGGACTACGTGGTGCTGGGGGAGACCCGCACCTACAGCTTCGAGGCGATAACCAAGGCGATCCGACTGATCGACGACGGGGCCCGGTTCATCTGCACCAACCCGGACGCGACCGGCCCGTCGGTGGAGGGTGCCCTGCCCGCGGCCGGCTCGGTCGCCGCGATGATCTCCAAGGCGACCGGGGTGGAGCCGTACTTCGTGGGCAAGCCCAATCCGATGATGATGCGCTCGGCGTTGAACACCATCGACGCGCACTCGGAGAGCACCGCGATGATCGGCGACCGGATGGACACCGACATCCTCTGCGGCCTGGAGGCCGGCCTGGAGACCATCCTGGTGCTCACCGGGATCAGCTCCCGGGCCGAGGCCGAGCGTTACCCGTACCGGCCGTCGCGGATCGTCGACTCGGTCGCCGACCTGATCGACGAGGTCTGAGGGCGGGCGGCGCTCAGGGGCGCAGCGGGGCGTTGCACGCGGCGACGAGGGCCTGCCGGCAGGCGGTGGTGAGCGGGCGCAGGGCCGCGTCGCGCTGCTGGGCCTCGTAGTTGTTGATCGCCCCGCCGGGCGCGCTGTGCCCGGCCAGGGCGAGCACCCGGTCCAGCACCGCGGCCCGGGCGAAGAGCCGCCGGGACCGGGGGTCGAAGCCGGGCGGCAGGTCGGTGGTGCCGTCCGGGCGGCGCAACGCGGCGAGGGCGCCGGCCAGCTCGGGCCGCCACTGCGCCACGTCGAGGCGGGTCAGCGCGGCGGTGCTCTCGGCCAGCGCCGCGGCCAGTTCGGCCTCCGCCTCGGCGGCGCCGGGGGCGCTCAGGGACGCCTTCGGCGCGTCCGCCGGCAGCGGGTAGCAGCGCCAGAGCACCGTCTCCCAGGTCATCCCGGAGCCGGAGGTGTGCGTGCGGACCTCGGGGATGACGCCGATCCCGCCGGCCACCACGCCCTCCCCGGCGAGCAGGGCAGCTCCGGCGAAGTCACCCGGCCCGGGCAGGCCCCGCGGGTCGCCCGGCGCCGGCAGCACCAGGCGGATCTCGTCGGGGGAGAGCTTGGCCAGCGCGGGCAGCGCCTCCCGCAGCGGCACGTCCGTCCAGGTGCCGGGGGCGTCGGCGACCAGGTGCTCCTCGTCGCCCGCGATCTCGTCGGAGACCTCGTCGAAGGGCACCAGCCCGGCGCGCCACGCGCGCACCCAGGCGACGAACCGGCTCGACCGGCGCGGAGTCAGGGTGGCCGCGCCCGCTGCGGGGAGGGACATGCCGAAAGGGTACGTGCTGACGGCCGTCCCTGTCTCGGCTGCCGCCCGCCCGTCGCCAGCTGCCCCCAACTACGCCGTTCGCCCGCTTTGCCGCCCCCCGCACCCTCCTACCGCACCTGCGGGCCGCCGCGCAGCCGGATGCCCGGGTGGTGGTGCTCGGGATCCGTGGGGCGGCGCGTCGACGGGTGCCCGCCCGGCGGGCGGGTTAGCGTGATCGACATGGCCGGGCGATACAGCGAGGACGTGCTGGCGGGGAACTGGCGGCGGCGCAAGGCGATCCCCGAGGTGGACGCCGAGCCGGAGCTGGTGGTCGAGGACGCCGACTCGGGCTTCTGCGGCGCGGTGGTCGGTTTCGAGTCGGGCGCGGTGGTGCTGGAGGACCGGCACGGCCGGCGGCGCAACTTTCCGATGCTGCCCGCCGCCTTCCTGCTCGACGGCGAGCTGGTGACGCTGCGCCGGCCCGCCCGGTCGCCGGTCCCGGCGGCCCGCCGGCGTACCGCCTCCGGCTCGGTCGCCGTGGACAACGTCCGGGCGCGGGTCGCGCAGGCCAGCCGGATCTGGGTGGAGGGCGTGCACGACGCCGCGCTGGTCGAGCGGATCTGGGGTGACGACCTGCGGGTCGAGGGCGTGGTGGTCGAACCCCTGGACGGCATCGACGCCCTCGACGCCGAGGTACGCGACTTCGCCCCCGGTCCCGGCCGGCGGCTCGGCGTGCTCGTCGACCATCTGGTGCCGGGCTCCAAGGAGAGCCGGATCGTGGCCCGGGTGACGTCCCCGCACGTGCTGGTGACCGGCCACCCGTACGTCGACGTCTGGCAGGCGGTGAAGCCGCGGGCGCTGGGCATCCCGGCGTGGCCGGTGGTGCCCCCGGGGCGGCCGTGGAAGGAGGGGGTCTGCGCGGCCCTCGGGGTGGCCGAGCCGGCGGACATGTGGCGGCACATCCTGTCCCGGGTGGACAGCTTCGCCGACGTGGAGACGCCGCTGATCAACGCCATGGAGCGGTTGATCGACTTCGTCACCGAGCCGTCCTGATCGTGCGCCGCTCGCCGCTGCCGAGCGCGGGCCGCGACCGACCACGCGTTCCACGCGCACTGCGGGTGACCCGCCACCTGACCACTCTTCGTGACCGACGCGGGAACCCGGGGATACCCCTGCTGCCGCCTTTGCTCTGCTTCAGCCCGCGCAACACCGGCGCTGATCAGGTGCTACACCCGGGAACCGTCGCAAGGGTCAGCCGGCCGGCCGATCACATCAGGTGACTGTTGCCTCCGCTGAAGCAGAGCAAAGCGTCCAAGTGCGGGGTTGGCCGGGAGGAAGGACGCAACCCTCGGTGAAGGGCCGTGGCGATTCGTGCGCCACCTTTGCCGCGATCGAGCGGCCGGCCTGAGCCGGGCCCCGACGGGCCCGGCGGCCCGGCGGGCCCGGCGGGTGGGGGTCAGGGTTCCTGGTCGGGGCTGCGGGTGAAGACGAAGGTGCCGATGTCCAGGGCGACGGCCTGGCCGGCCTCGTCGCGCAGCACGGCCAGGATCTCGCCGTGCTGGCCGCCGGAGCGGCCCCGCCAGCGGTCCGGTCCCTCGGGGGTGAACCGCAGCGTGGGCAGCCCGACCGGCCCGCCGACCAGGTCGCCGGTGCCGGGGTCGGGCCGGAACTCGTACTCGATGCCCATCCACCACCAGCGGCCGGTGAGCTCGGTCACCTCCGGGCCGGGCGGCGTGGTCGCCGGACGCCAGGCCGGCGGCCGCGCCGGCTCGGCGTCCAGCACCTCGGTGAGCGCCTGCCGGGCCAGCCCGGAGATGTGGTGGCCGTTGCGCATCCCGTACGAGTTGGCGAAGCTGATCGCCGCGGTGCGGGTGGGCCGGTGCACGACCAGCCCGGCCACGTAGCCGGGCATCGAGCCGCCGTGGCCGACGTACACCCGGTCGCCGACCCGGTAGAGCTCGATGCCGAGCCCGTGCCCGCCGCGCCAGGAGTCCAGGTCGTTGATCGCCACCGGCACGCACATCTCGGTCAGCGTCCCGGGCGCGAGCACCGCCGGGTCGGGGTCGGCGAGGAACGCCGCCCAGCGGGCCAGGTCCGTCGCCGTGGACCAGAGCTGACCGGCCGGCGCCATCGCCCCGGCGTCCGTGCGGGGCTCCTCGCGCAGCGTGTCGTGGAAGGGGTGTACGACGTAGCCACGGGCGAACGGCTCGGTGGCCTGGTACGTGGTCCGCCGCAGCCCCAGCGGTTCGAGCAGGCGCTCGCGCAGCAGGGCGAACCACGGCGTCCCGGTCACCGCCTCCAGCACCCCGCCGAGCAGCCCGTACGCCAGGTTGGAGTAGTGGTACCCCCGGTGCGGCGGAAAGGCGATCTTGCCCGGGGTGAGCCCGGCGACCAGCGTGGCCAGGTCGGCGCCCTCGTGCCGTTCCCACCAGGGCCCGTCCGGCTCGCGTTGCAGGCCGCCGGCGTGGCCGAGAAGCTGCCGCAGGGTCAGCGCGCCGACCGGGGTGCCGGGCAGGTGCCGCTCCAGCGGGTCGTCCAGGGCCAGCCGGCCGGCGTCGCGCTGCTGCATCACCAGCACCGCGGTCATCGTCTTGCTGATCGAGCCGAGGCGGTACTGCAGGTCGGCGTCCGGCCGGGGGTGCTCGCCGGCGGTCGACACGTGGACCGGCGTGCCGTCCCGGACCACTCCTACGACCAGGGACGGGGCGCGCCCCTCGGCCTGCGTGCGAGCGACGAGGTCGTCGATCCGGCGGGCGGTTGCGGGCAGCAGTGACACAGCGGCATCTCCTCGGCGGCGGCGGTGCCCCGAGCCTACCGATCATGACAGTTCGATGACACGTGCCTTGACGTGTCACGATCAGGGGGTGGACGCGGTGTGGTGGATCGTTCTGGGTGCGGTGCTGGCGGTCGCCGAGATCTTCACGACGACCCTGTTCCTGATCATGTTCGCGGTCGGTGCGCTGGCTGCGGCCGGTGCCGCCGCGCTCGGCGCGCCGGTCGGGGTGCAGGCGATCGTTTTCGCGGTGGTGTCCGCGTTGACGGTGCTCGGGGTCCGACCGGTCCTGCGCCGGCACCAGCTGTCGGCGGTGGAGAGCGGCGATCAGGCGTTCGGCGTGGAGGCGATCGAGGGCAGCACGGCGCTGGTGCTGGAACGGGTCGACACCGACCACGGCCTCGTCAAGATCGACGGTGAGTTGTGGCAGGCCCGCGCGTACGACGCGACCCAGGTGTTCGCGCCGGGCGAGCGGGCGCAGGTGGTCCAGGTGCGAGGCGCCACCGCCCTGGTGTGGCGGGACGATATTTCTCCTTCCGGGGAGCTACCCGAAGCGAAAAGGTGAGTAGATGGAACTCGTTCTCCCGGTCCTGCTGATAGCCGTGGCCCTGGTCGCGGTCGTCACCCTGGCCAAGGCGGTACGCATCGTGCCGCAGCAGCGCCAGGACGTGGTGGAGCGGCTGGGCAAATACAAGAAGACGTTGAACCCGGGCCTGAACATCCTGGTCCCGTTCATCGACGCGGTGCGGACCAAGGTCGACATGCGGGAGCAGGTGGTCAGCTTCCCGCCGCAGCCGGTGATCACCTCGGACAACCTGGTCGTCTCGATCGACACGGTTCTCTACTACAAGGTGGTCGACGCGGTCCGGGCCACCTACGAGATCGCCAACTTCATCCAGGCGATCGAGCAGCTCACCGTCACCACGCTGCGTAACGTGATCGGTTCGCTCGACCTGGAGCGGGCGCTGACCAGCCGGGAGGAGATCAACCGGCACCTCTCCGGCGTGCTCGACGAGACCACCGGCCGGTGGGGCATCAAGGTCACCCGGGTGGAGATCAAGGCGATCGAGCCGCCGGCGAGCATCCGTGACTCGATGGAGAAGCAGATGCGTGCCGAGCGGGACCGCCGGGCGGCGATCCTGACCGCCGAGGGGCACAAGCAGTCGCAGATCCTCACCGCCGAGGGCGAGAAGCAGTCCGCGGTGCTGCGCGCCGACGGTGACCGGCAGGCCCGGATCCTGCAGGCGGAGGGGCAGGCGAAGGCGATCCGTACCGTCTTCGACGCGATCCACACCGCCAACCCGAGCCAGAAGGTGCTGGCCTACCAGTACCTCCAGGCGCTGCCGCAGATCGCCAACGGCACCGCCAACAAGGTCTGGATCGTGCCGGCGGAGCTGACCAAGGCCCTGGAGGGCATGGGTGGCGCGCTGGGCGGGTTGAGCCGGATGGTCGGCGACGAGCCGGCGCCGGAGGCGAAGCACAGCGCCGGCGAGGTGGAGCGGGAGGCCGCGGAGGCGGCCCGGGCCGCGGCCACCGCCGCGCAGCAGATCCACGACGAGGTACGCGTCGCCGAGGCGCAGGCCACCGGCAGTAAGGGCCCGCAGGGGCTGCCCGCGCCGGAGCCAGTCTCGCCGGCCAGCCTGGTGAACGACCCGGCGGACCAGCGCGAGCGGGGCTGACCCGGTCCGCCCGGTCCCCGGGCGGTAAATGCGAAAACTGCTCATACGGCGCCCCGGAGCCTGCCACCATCGGTCCAAGAGGACGGGTGGTGGCCAGGACCGGGGCGCCGGGTGCGTCCCCCGCCGCTTGTCGGAGCCGAGCGAGGTGACGCATGAAGGAACCGGCGAACCGCCTCTTCTCCACGACCCCGGTCCCCGGCGCGCACGATCCGGCCGGGCCGCTGGGCAGCCGGCGTACCGGGGGCGGGTTCGGGGTGCTGCCGTTCGTCGGCGACCCGGGTCCGGCCGCGCCGGCCACCAACGCCAGCTGGGCCTGGTCGGTGCGGCGCTTCGCCCGCGCGGCGGTCTGGCTGCTGCCGGCGTACGCGATCCTCTACGGCGTGGTGGCGATGGCCAGCGACGGCGGCGTGGGCCGCGCCCCCTATCCCGCCGACGGCAGCCCGCTGTACCTGGTCGGCTGGGTCGCGGCGGTCTGGCTCGGGCTGCTCGCCCTGCTGGCGCTGACCGGCCTGCTGGCCGCGACCCGCAGCCGGCGGGTCGCCGCGGCCGGCCTGCTGGCCAGCATCGCCGGCACCGTGTTCATGCTGCCCTTCGCCGGGCTGGCCGAGCAGACCCCGGTCTTCGGCGTCACCGCCCGATCGGTGGTGCTGGCCGGCGCCACCTGCTACAGCGCGGGCTGGCTGCTCGTCGGCTGGTCGGTGGCCCGGTCCGGGGCGTTCTCCTACGGCGACGGGGTGATGCTCATGATCGCCGCCCCGCTGCTCGGCCTGGGGGGCGCCCTGATCGGCTCGTTGCAGACCTTCGGCGCGCTCTTCGTGCTGGTCGCCGGCATCGGCATCGGCTACCGCTCCGGCCGGCTGGTCCCCCAGGTCATCGCCCGCGACGCCGCCGTCGCCAGCGTGGTCGCCGCCCCACCGCCGCCGGACACCCCCCAGGGCCCGCTCCCCGCCGGCTGACCCCGCCGTCCAGCGGGAGGCTTGCGGCGGCCACATCGCCCTTTGCGCCGCAAGCCTCGCGATCGACGCGGCGGGGCCGGCCGGGGACGGGGAGGGACGCGGGGGACGGGAGGGGGGCGTGGCAGGGAGAACGCTGGCAGGTCACGGTGAGTTAGCTGACAATCGCGGGCCGGAGTAGCCCACTTCCGTTGCCGCTGGACATCCTTGCAGCCATGCCCCGACCCCGGTCGCCGCTGACGCGGCTGTTCACCGTGCTGCTGGCCGGCCTGCTCGTCGGCCTCGCCGTCGCGGTCGCCGCGCTCCCCGGCAGCCTGCTCGGCGGGTACGCCGCCAAGGCCGGCCTGGCCGCCTACGACGACCTGCCGGACGCGCTGCGCACCCCCGCCCAGCCCCAGCGCTCCTACCTCTACGCCAAGGACGGCCGGACGCTGCTCACCACGTTCTACGACGTGAACCGCAGCGACGTGCCACTGGCCGAGATCGCGCCGGTGATGCGGCAGGCGATCGTGGCCGCCGAGGACCGACGGTTCTACTCCCACGGTGGCACTGACCTGCGCGGCATGGCCCGGGCGCTGGTCGCCAACGTGACCGGCGGCAACACCCAGGGTGGCTCGACGCTGACCATGCAGTACGTCCGCAACGTGCTCAAGACCGACCCCAGCCGCACCGCGGCGGACCGGGCCGCGGCCACCGAGCAGACCCTCGGCCGCAAGCTCCAGGAGATCCGGTACGCCACCGCGCTGGAGGACCGGCTCAGCAAGGACGAGATCCTCAACCGCTACCTCAACATCGCGTACTTCGGCTCCGGGGCGTACGGGATCGCGGCGGCCAGCCAGCGCTACTTCGCCAAGTCCCCGGCAGACCTGACCCTGGCCGAGTCGGCCCTGCTCGCCGGCCTGGTCCAGTCGCCCGACCAGTACAGCCCCATCGGTGGCGACCAGCGGGCCGCGCTGGACCGGCGCGGGTACGTGCTGGACGCGATGGCCGAGACCGGCAAGATCACCGCCGAGCAGGCCGCGCGGGCCAAGGCCGAGAAGCTGGCGCTGCACCCGACCGCCCAGCCCAACGGGTGCGCCGCCACCGCCGCCGCCGACACCGGCTTCTTCTGCGACTACCTGCGCCGCTGGTGGCTGGAGCAGCCGGCGTTCGGCGCCAGCGTCGACGAGCGCGAGCAGGCGCTGCGTCGCGGCGGCTACCGGGTGGTCACCTCGCTCGACCCCGACGTGCAGGCCACCGCGGTCGCCGAGGCCCGCAAGATCTACCCGGCCGACGACAAGCGGGCGCTGCCCGTCGCGGCCGTCGAGCCGGGCACCGGCCGGGTGCTGGCCATGGCGGTCAACCGCCGGTACGGCCTGGGCAGCGGCGAGACGGTCAACCCGCTGGTCTCCGGCGGCGGCAGCGTCCAGGGCTACCAGGCGGGGTCGAGTTTCAAGCTGTTCACCATCCTCGCCGCGCTGGAGTCGGGGCGTCCCCTGGCCACCGGCTTCGACGCCCCCAGCAAGCTGCCCACCCGGTACGCCGCCGAGGGCGAGGGCAGCTGCGACGGCACGTGGTGCCCGGCCAACGCCAACCCGGAGTGGATGGACGGCTACCGGATGATGTGGGACGGCTTCGGCCGCTCGGTGAACACGTACTTCGTCTGGCTCGCCGAGCAGGTCGGCGAGGACAAGGTGGTGGAGATGGCCCAGCGCCTCGGCATCACCTTCCGGGCCCAGGCCGACGCCGACTTCGCCCAGCACGACGCGCGCAACTGGGGCGCCTTCACCCTGGGCGTCGCCGCCACCACCCCGCTCGACCTCGCCAACGCGTACGCCACCGTGGCCGCCGAGGGCACCTACTGCACCCCGACGCCAGTGGTCTCGGTGACCACGCCGGACGGCACCAACGTGCCGGTGGGGCAGCCGTCCTGCAAGCAGGTGCTGTCGCCGGACGTGGCCCGGGCCGCGACCGACGCGGCACGCTGCCCGGTCGGCCAGCAGTCGGCGTACGGGCAGTGCAACGGCGGTACGGCCACCGCGGTGGACCGGATCGTCGGCCGGCCGGTCGCCGGCAAGACCGGCAGTTCGGAGCAGAACGCCACCGAGACCTTCGTCGGCTTCACCCCGCAGGTCGCCGTCGCCGGCATCGCCGCCAACCCGGACGACTCCACCGACCTGGTCGGCTCGGCCGTGCAGCGCAAGGTGATCGACGCGGTGGCCCGGACCATCCGTACCGCCGTCGACGGGCTGCCGGTGCGGGACTTCACCGCGCCCAGCCGCGAGCTGGCCGGCGACCCGCAGCGCCCCGAGCCGCCGCGCCCGTCGTCCCCGCCCGCCCGGCCCCAGCAACCGCAGCAGACCGACCCCGGCCTGCCGCCGGACGTCCTGCGCTGGCTCCAGGGCCGCCGCGGCTGAGTTGTGAGGAGGGGCCCTTGTTAACACCCCTCTTTAACAAGGGCCCACTCCTAACACGAGCGCGCCGACCCCGCGCCGCTGCCGCTCACAACCTGGTGCGGCCGCCGGCAGCCGGCAGCCGATCAGCGGGCGACCAGCGCCCCGACCACCCGGTCCAGGGCGCTGGCGACCTCGCCCGGGGTGCCCGCACCGTCGATCACCAGGAAGGACCCGAACTCCGGCAACGCCCGGTAGCCGGCGTCCAGCGCCGTCAGGTACGCCAGTTCCTCGGTGTCGATGCCCCGGGCCAGTACCCGCTGCTGCGCCGACCCGGGCGGCACCGCCAGGAAGCAGACGACGTCCGGCCGGGGAAAGACGGCGTACGCCGCCCGCACCAGCCGCCGGCCCCGGTCGCCCCGGACCGCCATGACCACGTGCTGGCAGTACGTCCACCGGTCCAGTACCCCGAGCCGTCCGGTCAGCCGGCACCACAGCAGGGTGCGGCCCATCGCCGCCGCGCGCACCGCCGCCTCCAGCAGCGGATAGAGGGTACGGCCGAACAGCGCCACCCCGTCGGGCCGGCCGAGCGCCCGCGCCAGCCGGTTCCACAGCGGGCGCCCGCCGGCGTTCTCGAAAGAGCGGGCCGGCTCGCCCCGCTCGGTGAGCCGGCGGGCCAGCGCCCGCGCCTGGGTGCTCTTGCCGGATCCGTCGACGCCGACGAGCGCGATCATGAGGGGGCGGGCCACGGCCCCGGACAGTAGTCGTCTCCGGCAAGCTGCCGGCCCGCCGGAGCGACCCCGCCGGAAATCCGTCGAGAAAGATGCCGGCCCGGCTGTCGGATCCGGCTCGCCGGCTCCGACCCACTGCTGAGAGCGCCCCGGACCGGGGCGCGCACCGCGAGGGAGTGGACGGATGCGCAAGGTCATCTACTGGGTGCACCAGTCGGTCGACGGCTTCATCGAAGGCCCGAACGGCGAGTTCGACTGGCCGGTCATGGGCTCGGAGCTGTCGGCGTACTCGCTGGGCCTGACCGAGCGGGTCGGCGCGTTCGTCTACGGCCGCAAGGTCTGGGAGATGATGTCCTGGTACTGGCCCCGGGCCGAGTCGATGTTCACCGACGCGCACGACCTCGCCTTCGCGCCGATCTGGCAGCGCACCCCCAAGGTCGTGGTGTCCCGCACGCTGACCGGCGCCGAGCACGGGGCGCGGGTGGTCGGTGGCGGTGACCTCGGCAAGGAGGTCACCATGCTGAAGGAGGAGCCCGGCGGCGACCTGCTGTTGACCGGCGGGGCCGGTGCCGCCGCCGCGCTGACCGCGCTCGACCTGATTGACGAGTACCAGGTCATCGTGCATCCGGTGGTGCTCGGCGGCGGCAAGCCGGTCTTCCCGGGCGGGACGGACCGGCTGAAGCTTCGGCTCACCGGCTCCCAGGTCTTCGACGGCGTCTCGGTGCTGCTCCGCTACCAGCGGGCGTGACCCGCCCCGGGGGCGTCGGCCGTGGGTGGCCCGTGCCGCTTCCGGCCACCGCAGCGACCGGCGGTGGACGGGCAACCGGCAGAATCGTCGGGTGCCCGTCCACGAGATCACCGACCCCGACGACGAGCGGATCGCCGACTACCGCGCGTTGACCGACGTCGAGCTGCGTACCCGGTGGGAACCTCCGCACGGGCTGTTCATCGCCGAGGGGGAGCTGGTGCTGCGGCGGGCGCTGCGGGCCGGCTACCCGGCTCGGTCGTACCTGGTCGACGCGAAGCGGGTGGACCAGCTCGCCGACCTGGACACCGGGGACGCGCCGGTCTACGCGGCCAGCCAGGAGGTGCTCCAGCGGGCCACCGGCTTCCACGTGCACCGGGGGGTGCTCGGCTCGTTCCACCGCACGCCGCTGCCCACCGCCGCCGAGGTGCTCGCCGCGGCCCGCCGGGTGGTGATCCTGGAGGACGTGAACAACCACACCAACCTCGGTGCGATCTTCCGGGCCGTGGCCGGGCTGGGCGTGGACGCGGTGCTGCTCTCACCGACGTGCGCCGACCCGCTCTACCGGCGCAGCGTACGGGTCAGCATGGGTGAGGTCTTCGCCGTCCCGTACGCGAAGCTGGCACCCTGGCCGGACGCCCTCGGGCAGGTCCGGGCGGCCGGCTTCACCGTGCTGGCGATGACCCCCGCCCCGGACGCCGTGCCCATCCAACGGCTCACCGCCGGCCAGCGGGCCCGCGCCGCGCTGCTGATGGGCGCCGAGGGGGCCGGGTTGACCGGGGCCGCGATGGACGCCAGCGACGTACGGGTGGTGATCCCGATGCGGCGTGGCGTCGACTCGCTCAACGTCGCCGCCGCCACCGCCGTGGCCTGCTGGGAGCTGGGCCGCGACGACCCGCTCTGACCGCGCCCCATTTCCGGCGGGCGTCACGGACGGTAGCGTGTCGCCCGTGTTCCCTACCGTCCGTGAGGTCCTCGCGCTCGATCCGGTCCGGCACGGCGCCCCGCGCCTGGTGGCCGGCGAGGGCGGGCTGGACAGGCACGTCCGGTGGGTGCACGTGGCCGAGGTGCCGGACATCGCGACCCTGCTCGGCGGCGGCGAGCTGGTGCTGACCACCGGCATCGGACTGCCCGCCGACGACGCCGGGGTGCGCGCGTTCATCGGCGACCTGGCCGACGTCGGCGTGTCCGGGCTGGTGGTCGAGCTGGGCCGCCGGTACGTCAGCGCGGTGCCCCGGGTGATGGCCGCCGCCGCCGAGCGGCGCGGGCTGCCGCTGGTGGAGCTGCGCCGGGCCATCCCGTTCGTCCGGATCACCGAGGCGGTGCACGCGCTGATCGTGGACGCCCAGCTCACCGAGCTGCGGGCGACCGAGGAGATCCACCAGCGGTTCACCGAGCTGTCGGTGGAGGGGGCCGGGCCGGCCGAGGTGATCCGCCAGGCCGCCGAGCTGTCCGGGTGCCCGGTGGTGCTGGAGAACCTGTCCCGGCAGGTGCTCGCGTACGACCCGGCGGGGGAGAGCGCGGAGCTGCTGCTGGACGGGTGGGAGCTGCACTCCCGGCGGATCCGGCCGGCCGGCCGCACCGCGTACCACGCGGACAGCGGGTGGCTGGTGACCACCGTCGGCGCCCGGGGCGAGGACTGGGGGCGGCTGCTGCTGCGCTGGCCGGGCGGGGGTGACCTGGCCGGTGCCGGCCCGGGCGCGAGACCGGCCGGCGACCCGCCGACCCGGTTGACCATCCTGGTCGAGCGGGCCGCCTCGACGCTGGCGCTGGGCCGGTTGATCCGCCGCGACGTCGAGGGGCTGGAGCGGCAGATCCACCGCACCCTGCTCACCGCGCTGCTGGACCACTCCCGGCCGGTGGACGAGGTGGCGCTGCGGGCCAAGGCGCTCGGGGTGACCCTGGAGCGGCGGCATCTGGTCGGCGTGGTGGTCCGGCACCGCGCCGACGAACCGGAGGACGCCCCGCCCGGGGAGGGCGGCCTGCCGGCGGAGACCCCGGCGGCCGGCCCGGCCCGGCTGCGGGATCTCGCCGAGGCGGTCGGCCAGGCGTTGCGCGAGGCCAAGCTCATTGCGCTGACCAGCGCGGTCGACGACCAGGCGGTCGGTGCGCTGGTCGTGCTGCCCGACCCGGCCGCCGAGGAGCGGGCGCTGCTGGCCTTCGCCACCGCCCTGCGCCGGCTGCGCGACGAGGCCACCGCGGCCCGCCCGACCGCCGGGCGAGCCGGCGCGGTGATCGTCGCGGCGGGTGCCGGGGTCGGCAGCCTGCGGGAGGCCGGCCGGTCCCTGGTCGAGGCGCGGCAGATCGCCGACGCGGCCCGGCGGGACCGGCGGGACCTGCCGATCGTCCGGCTGCCGCAGGTGGGGCTCACCGGGCTGCTGCACCTGCTGCGCGACGAGCCGCGGGTGCAGACCTTCGTCGAGCGGGAACTCGGCGCGCTGCTGGCGCACGACGCCCAGCACCCCCGGGAGCAGCTGCTCGGCACCCTGCGGGCGTACCTCGACCAGGGCCGCAACAAGTCCGCGGCGGCCGGGGCGGCGCACCTGTCCCGTCCCGCCTTCTACGAGCGGCTGGCCCGCATCGCCCGCATCCTCGACGCCGACCTCAACTCGGTGGAGACCTGCCTCTCCCTCCACGTCGCCCTGCTGGCCCTCGACGCCATCCGCACCCCCTGACCCACCCACCCCTCCCCGGGTGGGTCAGGTGAGCGCTTCGAGGGCCTTCGCGTACACAGGGGGGATGTGGTTGGGGCCTCCGGGGGTGAAGACGTCGGAGGTGGCCGCGGTGGACCAGGCCGTTTCGGGTACGGCGGCGGCCAGGGCCCGGACCACCGGGGCGGCACGCCACTGGTCCTGCTCGGCGAGGAGGCTCAACGCCACCACCGACTCCTCGACCTCACCGACGCACTCGAACGGCTTGTGCCCGTCCACGCCGAGCAGCTCGCGGTAGCCGGCGAGCTGGGTCTCGTCGGCCAGCAGGTCGCCACCGAAGATGCGTACCACCCGCTCCCGGGGCATGAACGGCGCCATGGCCAGGAAGACGAACCGGCACTTCGGGCAGTTCCGGCACCAGCGTTCGCTGGCGTCGCGCAGCTTGAACGCGGCGTTGCAGCTGGTCACCACGGCGTCGTACCGGTCGATGGCGGCGAAGAGCCGGGCGATGTGCAGCTCCGACAGCGAGCGCAGCAGCGAGAAGTACGGCTCGGTGAGCCCGGCGTGCTCGGCCAGCGCCGCCCGCAGCAGCCCCTCCGCCTCGACGCCCTTGGACCACTGGTGGTTGATCTCGTGGCCGTCCCAGACCAGGTTCGGGTCCGACGCCGAGCGCTCGTTGGACATCACCACCGGGCCGAGCCCGTGCAACACCGCGGTGGCCACCGCGATCAGCGAGTTGATCGCGGTGACCGGGATGTGCCCGTTGCGCGCGCCCGCCGCGTTCAGGTCGAACAGCACCGGGTCGATCCGCCGGCGGGCGGCCAGCGCGGGCAGCCCGGACGCCTCGTTGACCGCGACGATCACGTGGTTCGGGTTGACCGAGAAGGGCACCGGGTCGAAGCCGGCCCGGCGCAGCGCCTCCAGCGTGACGATCGAGTCCTTGCCGCCGCCGACGGCCGACAGCGGGCGGCGGTCGGAGTTGTCCAGCGGCGCGGCCGGCGCCACCGAACCGGCGGGGACCTCCGGACGTAGTTCGAGCACGTGGGGCAGCTGGTTGCGGTAGGCGTACTCGGCGAGGCCCTTGGTGTAGACGGCCGTGACCAGCTCGACGGCGGCCGCGCCCAGCGGCGTGGGCAGCACCAGCCGGTGCGGCGCGGCGGCCTTGTAGTAGCTCACCCCGGCGACCACGTGCAGCAGCTCCAGCACCCGTTCGAGGGTGGCCACCGTGGCGTCCGAGGGCGGCTCGGCCGGCAACGGCAGCGTGATCACCTCGGTGAACCGCTGCTCGCCGTCGGGGCCGGTCAGGGCGTAGTCGAACAAGGCCTCGCCGGTGGCGAGATCGATCGAGAAGGACGGAAAGGTGAAGGCGTCCATCCGCCGGAGCTGCTCGTTGGGCACACGCCATACTAGGCCCTGGTTCGTCCGCCGTGCCCGAGTGCGCCGGACCTGACCGCCCGCGAACCGGCCGACCGGAGGAGTTACCTGTGCGCTTGTCTGACCTGCGCGGACGGAAAGTCGCAGTCTGGGGCGCCGGCCGGGAGGGCCGGGCCGCCGTGACCGCCGTCGCCGCGCACGGGCCGGCCGACCTGGTCGCCGTCGACGACAGCGCGAACTTCCTCACGCTGCCCTGGGAGGGGCCGCTCGCCGCGGCCGCCCCGCTGGTCACCGGCGAGGAGGGCTTCGACCGGCTGGCCGCCGCCGACGTGGTGGTCCGCTCCCCGGGCGTGCCGAGCACCCACCCGTGGATGGTCGAGCTGCGCCGCCGCGGGGTGACCGTCACCCAGGGCAGCGCGCTCTGGATGGCCGAGCACGCCGACCGGACGGTCGGGGTCACCGGCAGCAAGGGCAAGAGCACCACCTCCAGCCTGATCAGCCACCTGCTCACCGCGATGGACCGGCCGAACGTCTTCGGCGGCAACATCGGCGTGCCGCTGCTCGACCTGCCGGAGGCCGAGCTGTACGTGCTGGAGCTGTCCAGCTACCAGTGCGCCGACCTGACCGACTCGCCCCGGGTGGCGGTGGTCACCGCGCTCTTCCCCGAGCACCTGGACGCGCACGGCGGCGAGCGGGAGTACTACCGGGACAAGCTCAACCTGCTGGCCCACGGCCCGCAGGCCGTGGTGGTCAACGGGGCGGACCCGCGGCTCGCCGCCGAGCTGGGCGACCGCCCGGCGGTCCGCGCCGGCTCACCGGACACCACCCACGTCGCCACCGGCCCGGACGGCACGCCCTGGTTCCACCTCGGCGACCAGCCGCTCTTCCCCCGGGCGGTGCTGCCGCTGGTCGGCCGGCACAACGAGGGCAACCTCTGCGTCGCCCTCGCCGTGCTGGACGCGCTCGGCGTGGACGTGACCGCCCGCAAGGACAGCCTGGCGGTGGCCGTCGCCGAGTTCCAGGGCCTGGCCCACCGGCTCACCGAGATCGCCGACCCGTCCGGGCTGACCTTCGTCGACGACACCCTCGCCACCAGCCCGTACGCGGCGATGCACGCGATCGACGCGTACGAGGGCCGGCCGTTGACGGTGATCGCGGGCGGCACCGACCGAGGGCTGGACTACGGCCCGCTGCGGGCGCACCTGGCCGACCGGGAGATCACCGTGATCGGCATCCCGGACAGCGGCCCGCGCATCGTCGAGGCCCTCGCCGGGCTGTCCGGGGTCCGCGCCGAGGTGGTCGACGACCTGGTGGACGCGGTACGCCGCGCCCGCGAGCTGACCCCGGCCGGCGGGGTGGTGCTGCTCTCCCCGGCCGCCCCCAGCTACGGCCGGTTCCGCAACTTCGAGCACCGCTCCGAGGTGTTCGCCAAGGCGGTCGCGGACACCGCCGGCTGAGCCCATCGGTGGCGCAGGGCGTCGCGGGCCGGTAGCCTCTGCCGGCCCGGTTCCCTCCTGATCGGAGCGACGATGCCCGCACGGCGGCGTACCGCCAGGGTCAACATCACGCTCGCCGGTGGCGGTGCCGCCGACATCGACGGCACCGACCCGCGCAACATCTGCAACCGGACGGTCAGCCGGGCCGGCGGCCAGTTGGAGCTGACCACCGCGCTGCGTTCCGCGATGTTCGGCACCAACACCCGGGCCGAGCGCAAGAACACCACCCTGCCGCTGTTCTGGGACTTCGTGCGGGCCACCCGGACGGCGATCGCTCGCCGCGCCGGCTGACCGGGTACGGCACACTTCGGGGAAGGCAGCGGGCACACCCGCCTCCGGCCCCCAGGTGTGGCTTAGCGGTAGCTCCAGACCACCGGCCGGGCCTTGTAGATCGCCGCCCCGGAAAGGTAGCGGTTGCCGACGTAGGAACCGTTCAGCCGGTACAGCCAGACGTTGCCGTTGCCATAGGTGCCGTCGCCGTTCGCGCCGCCGACCTTGGTGGTGAAGACCAGCCCGCCGGAGTGGTTACCGACGCTCTTGATCTTGCTGGTGTCGATGTACCCGGGGGCCCGCTGGAACCGGTTGCGGTTGATGTCGTACCGGTAGACGTGGCTGGTGTTGCTCATCCACAGGTTGGCGGAGGTGCCGTACACCGGCGCCAGGTCGTGCACGTTCCCGGTGACCGACCGGCAGGCGGCGTTGGTGAGCCGGGGGGCGGTGGCCGTGCCGCTGACCTGGTAGCTGCACAGCCGGGTGCCGCCGGCGGCCCAGAGGCGCTTGAGGCTGCTGTCCCAGTAGACGGCGTGCGCCTTGGCGAACGCCTTCGTGGCGGCCGGACTGGTCCGGCCCTTGCCGTAGAGGGCGAGCTTGCCGGGGTCGGACGAGGCGACCACCACGGCGCCGTTGGGCAGCAACTCGATGGCGTGCGGGTTGCCGCCCGGCGTGACCTGGTACCGCACCTTGCGGGTGGAGTAGTCGACGATCCCGGCCCGGCCGCCGGAGGCGGCCACCAGGACCACGTACCGGGTGCCCTGCTTGCGGAACTTGACGTCGGAGAGGTTCTTCCAGCCGCTGCCGGTGGGTCGCTTCCACGACCACTGGGCCGAACCGGCCGTCCACCGGCTGGCGCCGGCGCTGAAGATCCTGACCCCGTACCGCTGGTCGACCACGGCGACCCGGTCGCTGGCCGCCTGCGCGCCGGTCGGCGCGACCAGCACTCCCACCATGCCGACCGTCGCCGCGCCGAGCGTGGCGCCGATCGCGCGCCACCGCCGTCGCGTCCTGTCTGCCGATCGCATCATCGCCATGAACCTCCCGGGTGGCGAGCCCCGGCTGGGGCGTTGACGGGTGCGGTCCACGGAATGCCGGCCCGCACCACGACTGACGGTGCTCGAACCTATGCGGTTGGTGACCGGCTGGCAATGATGATGTTGGATAGGCGACAGCGTGTTAAGCGGGGTCCCCTCCTATACAAAACGCGTCAACCGGGGGCCCCTCCTTGCGTCACGGCGCGGTGCAGTGCCCGCATGGAGCGGATCGCGGAGCGGATCTCCTGCAGGTAGCGGCCGGGGCTCAGCACCGGCTCGGGCAGCACGGCCACGTCGGGCAGGGCCGGGTCCACCCCGACGGTCTCCACCCCGCAGCCGTACGGCAGGGCCAGCGTGCGCAGCGCGTCGCAGTGCTGGAACGGCACGTAGATCGGCGCGGTCACCATCAGCACCGAGTCGTCGGGGGAGAGCCGGACGTGGCCGGCCCAGAACCGTTGCGTGTCGGCGGTGTGCGCCCGCCGCCGGTCCGGCTCGCTGGACGGGGCGGCGAGCACCCGTACCGGGGGCAGCCCGGCCGGCCGGTAGGTCCGCGAGGACCAGGAGTGGTGCGGATGCCCGGCGTCGTGCCCGTCCTCGTCGGCCGGGGCCGGGGTGTCGAAGACCCGGCGCACCGCCAGGTCCAGGGCGTCGACCTCGGTGTCGCACGGCGGGAGCCCGGCCGCGGCCAGGGTCCGGCGCTCCAGGTCGGACAGCGGCCGGAAGCTGCCCAGCACGGCCGTCTCGCCGGTGACCGCCGGCCCGTGCCGCAGCAGCTGACCGGCGTACGCGACGCGACGCAGGCAGGCGTGCGCCAGCCCGCCGAGGATCACCTGGTGGGCGTACGCCGCGCGGGCCGGCGGGACCGGCCGGACCAGGCCGAGCGCGCCGGCGGCGTCCTGCACCAGCCGCGCGGTCGCCGCGTCGAGGTCGGGCTCGGTGGCGTCGGGGCGTTCCCGGCCGCGGCGGAAGTCCCAGTGCCGGGCGGAGAAGTCGTCCAGGGCGGCCAGGGCGGCGGCCAGGTCCCCGGCCGGCCACTCGCCGCCGAACCGGCCGACCAGCCCGCGCAGCGGCGCCGAGCGGATCCAGCCGGCGATGCCGGCCGTGACCTCGTCGGGCCCCGCCCCCGCCGCGCCCGTGGGCAGGGCCACCTCCGCGATGCGCACTCGCCGGATCGTACCGGCGGGGCGGCTCGCGGCCGGAAGCCGGCGTGGCGGTGTCGCCCGGCCGGGCGAGCCAGCCACCCCGCCGGTACGAGAAGCACGGCCGTCCGGCCTTTCCGCGCCCGGAAAGGTCGGTCGCCCCGCCCCGATGGCGGGGAAAGCGTGGCGTGCGGGTTGACGCGCTGTCAGGTGCGGCCGGTCGCTGCGCTACAGAGTGACAGTTGTCCCTGCCGAGCGGTGGTGGAAGCGTGCGGGGAACGCGAATCCGCCGCTGAAGGGTGCGAGATGACCTCCGACGACCTGCTGGCCCGGCACCGGGCCGTGCTCCCGTCCTGGATGCCGCTCTACTACGACGAGCCGATCGAGCTGGTCGCCGGCTCCGGTCGCCGGGTCACCGACGCCCAGGGGCGCAGCTACCTGGACTTCTTCGGCGGCGTGCTGACCAACATGATCGGATATGACATCCCGGAGATCCGGGAGGCCGTCGAGCGGCAACTGCGTACCGGCATCGTGCACAGTTCCACGCTCTACCTGATCCGCCAGCAGGTCGAGCTGGCCGAGAAGGTGGCCCGGCTCTCCGGCATCCCGGACGCCCGGGTCTTCTTCACCAACTCCGGCACCGAGGCCAACGAGGCCGCCCTGCTGGTCGCCACCAATCACCGCCGCTCGCACCAGATCCTCGCGGTGCGCAACAGCTACCACGGCCGGTCGTACGCGGCGATGGGCGTCACCGGCAACCGGGGCTGGTCGGCCAGCGCGCTCAACCCGCTCCAGGTGGCCTGGCTGCACTCCGGCGAGCGGGTCCGCGGTCTGCTGGCCCGGCTGGGCGAGGCGGACCGGGTCGACGCGGCGGTGGAGGATCTGCGCGAGGTGCTCGCCACCCAGACCGCCGGCGACGTGGCCTGCCTGATCGCCGAGCCGATCCAGGGCGTCGGCGGTTTCGTCGCCCCGCCGGACGGGCTCTTCGCCGCCTGGAAGAAGGTCCTCGACGAGCACGGCATCCTGCTGGTCTGCGACGAGGTGCAGACCGGGTGGGGGCGTACCGGCGAGCACTTCTGGGGCTACCAGGCGCACGGCGTCACGCCGGACCTGCTCACCTTCGCCAAGGGCGTCGGCAACGGCTTCGCGCTGGCCGGCGTGGTGGGCCGGGCCGAGGTGCTGGAGTCGGTGCCGGCGATCAGCTTCTCCACCTTCGGCGGGAACCCGATCTCCACCGCCGCCGGCAACGCCGTCCTCGACTATCTGCGCGAGCACGACCTGCAGGCCAACGCGGCCCGGGTCGGGGCGATCCTCGCCGACGGCCTGCGCGCCGCCACGGCCGGCCTGGACCACGTGGCCGAGGTGCGCGGCAAGGGGCTGATGCTCGCGGTGGAGTTCGTCCGCCCGGGCACCACCGAACCCGACCCGGCGACCACCGCCCGGGTCTTCGAGGCGTGCCGGGCCGGCGGCCTGCTGGTCGGCAAGGGCGGCCTGTACGGCAACGTGGTCCGGATGGGCCCGCCGCTGACGCTGACCGAGTCCGAGGCCCGGGAGGGCCTGGCGATCCTGGTCGAGGCCATCCGCTCGTCCGTTGGCAGCGTGGCCGCATGAACCGGATCGGGCACTTCGTCGACGGCAAGCGGGTCGCCGGCTCCGCCGAGCGGCTCGGGGACGTGTTCGACCCGGCGACCGGCCGGCGTACCGGCCAGGTGGAGCTGGCCTCGGCGGCCGACGTCTCTCGGGCGGTGGAGGCCGCCGACCGTGCGGCGCGGGCCTGGCGGGACGCCTCGCTGGCGAAGCGGACCCAGGTGCTGTTCGCGTTCCGGGAACTGGTCCACGCCCGGCGGGACCGGCTCGCCGAGGTGATCACGGCCGAGCACGGCAAGGTGCTCGCGGACGCCGCCGGGGAGGTGCAGCGCGGGCTGGAGGTGATCGAGTACGCCTGCGGCATCCCCTCGGCGCTGCGCGGCGGGTTCAGCGAGAACGTCTCCACCGAGGTCGACTCGTACAGTCTGCGGCAGCCGCTGGGCGTGGTGGCGGTGATCTCGCCGTTCAACTTCCCGGTGATGGTGCCGCTGTGGTTCGTGCCGGTCGCGGTGGCCTGCGGCAACGCCGTGGTGCTCAAGCCGAGCGAGAAGGACCCGAGCGCGGCGCTGCTGCTGGCCGAGTGGTTCGCCGAGGCGGGCCTGCCGGACGGCGTGCTGAACGTGGTCAACGGCGACAAAGAGGCGGTCGACGCGCTGCTGGACCACCCGGCGGTGCGGGCGGTGTCCTTCGTCGGCTCCACCCCGGTGGCCCGGTACGTGCACCAGCGCGGCTCGCTGGCCGGCAAGCGGGTGCAGGCGCTCGGCGGCGCGAAGAACCACATGGTGGTGCTCCCCGACGCGGACCTGGACCTGGCCGCCGACGCCGCGGTCAACGCCGGGTTCGGGTCGGCGGGGGAGCGGTGCATGGCGATCTCCGCGCTGGTCGCGGTGGAGCCGGTGGCCGACGCCCTGGTCGCGCGGATCGCCGAGCGGATGGCCGGGCTGCGCACCGGCGACGGCCGGCGCGGCTGCGACATGGGACCGCTGGTCACCGCCGCGCACGCGGCGAAGGTCCGCGGGTACGTCGAGGCGGGGGTGGCCGCCGGGGCGCGGCCGGTGGTGGACGGCCGGGACGTCGAGCCGGACGGGGACCCGGGCGGGTTCTGGCTCGGCCCGACCCTCTTCGACGACGTCACCCCGGACATGTCGGTCTACACCGAGGAGATCTTCGGCCCGGTGCTGAGCGTCGTCCGGGTCGGCTCGTACGACGAGGCGGTCGAGCTGGTCAACGCCAACCCGTACGGCAACGGCACGGCGATCTTCACCAACGACGGCGGCGCCGCCCGGCGCTACCAGCACGAGGTGGAGGTGGGCATGGTCGGGATCAACGTGCCCATCCCGGTGCCGATGGCCTACTACTCGTTCGGCGGGTGGAAGGCGTCGCTCTTCGGCGACCTGCACGCGCACGGCGCCGACGGGGTGGCGTTCTTCACCCGGGGCAAGGTGGTCACCAGCCGCTGGCTGGACCCGCGTCACGGCGGGGTCAACCTCGGCTTCCCCACCCAGACCTGAGCAGCCGCAGCAGTCCCGCCCCGGCCAGGTACGCCAGCAGCGCCGGGGCGGGCAGCCCGAGCGGCTCGGCGGCGGTCTTGCCGGTGAGGCTGTTGACCAGCAGCCCGGCGACCACGCCCCCGTACCCGGCGGCCGCGAGGACGGTCCGCCACGGCGTGGACGGGGCGTCCCGGGTCCGGCTGCGGCGGCTGCGCGCCTCGATCGGGCCGAAGACGGCGACCAGAGCGGACAGCATCACGGCCAGGGCGAGCAGCCAGGGGACCC
This sequence comes from Micromonospora sp. NPDC050686, assembly GCF_040654475.1. Lineage (NCBI taxonomy): Bacteria > Bacillati > Actinomycetota > Actinomycetes > Micromonosporales > Micromonosporaceae > Micromonospora > Micromonospora sp. NPDC050686. Next base: position 23,837 of record NZ_JBFAID010000040.1, on the reverse strand, counting down.
GCCAGGCCCACCAGGCCGCGGTGCCCACGGTCGGGGTGGGCAGCACGCCGAGGGCGTCGAGCAGCCCGATCAGCAGGATCGCGGCGGTGAGGTGCCAGAGGAAGACGGTCAGCACCACCGCGTTCACCGCGATCACCGCCTGCCAGGGGCGGCAGCGGCGCAGCCAGCGTTCGGCCGGCCCGCGCAGCAGCAGGAGCAGCCCGAGCTGGGCGGTGGCCGCGGCGAGCAGCGCCAGGCTGGGCGGGGCGGCGTTGTCCAGCCGCTCGCCGGGCACGTTCAGCATCACCACCGGGTACGGCCCGACGACGGTCAGCAGGACCAGCAGCACCAGCCCGGCGGCCAGCAGCAGCGCGCCGGCCCGGCGGGTGAGCGGCAGCCGCCGCCGGCGCGGGGTGTCCGGGTCGCGGGTGTCGTACCAGGCGAAGCCGATCTGGTGCACGGCCAGCCAGCCGAACAGGTAGTTGCCGGTGGCCAGCGCCTCGGGCCCGAGCAGCCGGCCCAGGTCGCCGAGGGCGACGAGGCCGACAAGCACCGCCGGCACGGCCAGCCCGAAGCGGCGGTGCAGCGCGTACATCGGCGGGGTCAGCGGGACCACCACCAGGTAGGCGACGAGGAACCAGAGCGGGATGGTGGCGAACCAGGCCGCCGTACGGATCTGGGTGGGGTCGGCGTGTCGCAGCCAGGCCACGGTGGCGCCGGCGGCGAGCACGACCAGCAGCGCCGTGGTGGGGCGGACCAGCCGGGCGCTGCGGTCGACCAGCCAGCCGGTGGGATCGCCGCCGCGAGCCCGGTGGGCGGTCAGCGAGGCGGCGTTGGCGAAGCCGCCGACCAGGAAGAACACCGGCATCACCTGGGCCACCCAGGTCAGCGGCCAGACCCACGGCAGGTCGCCCAGCGCGGAGTGCCCGCTCGGCCGCCCGGCCCGGTCGTGGGTGATCACCGTGATGCCCCAGTGACCGAGGACGACCATGGTGATCGCGAGCGCCCGGAGCAGGTCGACGTAGCGCTCCCGACCAGCCGGGGTGCGTTCGGCGAGCTGGCGCAGGCGGCGCATGGGCCCAGGCTATGGCAGCGGCGGCCGGCCGGTGCTGATAACGGTTCGGTCGTCGGGTCTTGTGGTGGGCACCCCACTGCCGTAGAAAATCTTCGGAAACCTTTGTTGCACTGAAGACAAGCATCAGGCGACACCCCCGTGCCTCGATCCAGCGGCCGCCGTCCCCCGGGCGGCCCGCACCGGTACCGACACCGAGGAGCTGTGATGAACAGGCGTGACATCCTCCGGCGCACCGCCGCCGCCGGACTGCTGGCCACTCCCGCCGCCGGTCTGCTCGCCGGCTGCGCCACCGCCGGCGGTGGTGACGACAAGAAGGACGGCGACACCTACCAGGGCACCAAGAGCGAGCAGAACCCGCTGGGCGTCAAGGAGGACGCCCCGCTCGAGGTGGTGATCTTCAACGGCGGCTTCGGCGAGGAGTACGCCAAGGCCCACGAGGCCATGTACCGCGAGAAGTACCCCAAGGCGGAGATCAGGCACTCCGCCACCCAGGAGATCAGCAAGACCCTGCAGCCCCGCTTCGTCGACGGCACCCCGCCGGACGTGGTGAACAACTCCGGGGCCGGGCAGATCGACTTCAACGGCCTGGTCTCCCAGAACGCCCTCGCCGACCTGGGCGACCTGCTCGCCGCGCCGAGCCTCGACATCCCGGGCAAGACGGTGCGGGACACCCTGCTGCCTGGCGCCGTCGACGTCGGCTCGTACGACGGCAAGTTCCTGGTGATGAACTACACCTACACCGTCTACGGCATCTGGCACTCCACCAAGCTCTTCGCCGACCGCGGCTGGCAGTACGCGAAGACCTGGGACGACCACATCGCGCTCTGCAAGCAGATCAAGGCCGCCGGCATCGCCCCCTGGACGTACGCCGGCGTGCATCCGCGTTACATGAGCTGGCCGCTGATCTCCACCGCGATCAAGTTCGGTGGCCCGCAGGTCGCCCTGGCCATCGACAACCTGGAGCCGAACGCCTGGAAGTCCGACGCGATGAAGGCCGCCGCCGACGCCTGGCACCAGATCGTCAAGGACAAGTACATCCTGGAGGGCTCGCCGGGCCTGGACCACAAGCAGTCGCAGACCGCGTGGTGCCAGGGCAAGGCGGCCTTCATCTCCTGCGGCTCCTGGCTGGAGAGCGAGCAGGCCGATGTCACCCCGGCCGGGTTCGACATGACCGTGCAGCCCACCCCGAGCCTGGGCAGCGGCGACAAGCTGCCGTTCGAGGCGGTCCGCGGCACCGCCGGTGAGCCGTTCATGGTCCCGGCCAAGGCGAAGAACGTAGCCGGCGGGCTGGAGTTCTTCCGGACCATGCTGTCCAAGAAGGGCGCACAGGACTTCACCAAGAAGGTCGCCAGCCTCACCGTGGTGGCCGGCGCGACCGAGGGCGTCGAGCTGCCGTACGGACTGAACACCGTGGTCAAGGCCCTGGAGGCGTCCGGCGCCAACGGTTTCAACTGGGTCTACAACAACTACTACCGCAAGCTGGAGCGCAACCTGGTCGACGCCGCCTGCGGCGAGTTCTTCAGCGGGCGGATCGGCCCGGCCGAGTTCCTCGACCAGTGCCAGAAGGGCGCCGACTCGATCGCCCAGGACAGCTCGGTCAAGAAGTACAAGCGGGCCGCGTGACGTACCCGGTGGGGGCGGGAGACACCCGCCCCCACCGGCCGAACCAGGGAGGGTCGCGCAGGTGCGACAGGGCCGACTACCGCTGATCATCAGCTTCCTGCTGCCGCCGCTGGCGCTGTACGGCGTCTTCGTGCTCTCGCCGTACCTCCAGGCCTTTCAGATCTCGACCACCGGCTGGCTGGGCTACTCCGCGCAGGCCGACCCGGTCGGCCTGGCCAACTTCCGCACCCTGCTGCACGACGGGTACGTCTGGAACGCGTTGAAGAACAACGCGATCCTGCTGGCCCTGGTACCGGTGCTGACCATCGCCCTCGGCCTCTTCTTCGCCACCATGCTCGCCATGGGCGGACGGAAGGGGCGGGCCGGCGTGCGCGGCGTGCGCGGGACGGCGGTCTACCGGCTGGTCTACTTCTTCCCGCAGGTGCTCTCGGTGGTGATCATCGCGCTGCTCTGGAAGGAGATCTACAACCCGCGCAGCGGCCTGCTCAACGGCGCGCTCGGCGCCCTGGGCCTGCCCACCCCGGCCTGGCTGGGTGACCCCCGGTTCGCCTTCTGGTGTGTGCTCGCGGTGATGGTCTGGAGCAACGTCGGCTTCTACGTGGTGCTCTTCGGCGCCGCCATGCAGGCCATCCCGCGCGACATCTACGAGGCGGTGCTGCTCGACGGCGCGTCCCGCACGGTGATGCTGCGGAAGATCACCATCCCGCTGCTCTGGGACACCGTGCAGGTCGCCTGGATCTATCTGGCCATCGCCGCGCTGGACGGGTTCATCCTGGTGCAGCTGATGACCAACGGTGGCCCGAACTTCTCCTCGGACGTGATCGGCAACCGGATGTACGACACCGCGTTCGGCAGCGAGACCAAGTTCGGGTACGCCTCGGCGATCGGCGTGGTGATGTTCTTCCTGACCCTCTCGGTGGCGGTGCTGGCGCTGCGGGCCGCCCGGCGCGATCGGATCGAGTACTCGTGACCACAGTGGACGAAACCGCCGGCGCGGCGGTCGACGCGCCGGCCCGGACGGCCGACCGGCCACTGCGCCGCGAACTGGGCGTGGCGAACGTCTTCTCGCACGGCTTCCTGCTGCTCTGGGCGGCCATGACGGTGCTGCCGCTGCTCTGGATGGTGGTCAGCTCGCTGAAGACCAACGGCGAGATCCTGGCCGACCCGTGGGCGCTGCCCGAGGCGCTGCGGCTGGAAAACTGGACGCGCGCCTGGACGAAGGCGCACATCGGCCGGTACTTCGTCAACAGCGCGGTGGTGGTGGCCGGCTCGCTGACGCTGACCATGCTCTTCGGCGCGACCGCCGCGTACGTCTTCGCCCGGTACGAGTTCCGCTTCCGGCAGGTGGTCTACTACCTGTTCGTCGGCGGCATGATGTTCCCCGTCTTCCTCGCCCTGGTGCCGCTCTTCTTCGTGGTGCGCAACGCCGGGCTCTTCGGCACCTGGACCGGGCTGATCCTGGTCTACTCGGCGTACTCGCTGCCGTTCACGGTGTTCTTCCTGACCGCGTTCTTCCGGACCCTGCCCACCTCGGTCGCGGAGGCCGCCATGATCGACGGCTGCGGCCACTTCCGGTTGTTCTTCCGGGTGATGCTGCCGATGGCCCGGCCGGGCCTGATCAGTGTCGGGATCTTCAACTTCCTCCACCACTGGAACCAGTTCCTGCTGCCCCAGGTGCTGATGCAGGGCGACGAGTCGAAGTGGGTGCTGGCCCAGGGGTTGAACGCGCTCGCGGTCAACCAGGGCTACGCCGGGGACTACGCCCAGCTCTTCGCCGGGCTGGCCATCGCGACCCTGCCGGTGCTGGTGGTCTACGTGACGTTCCAGCGGCAGATCCAGGCCGGCCTGACCGCCGGCCAGCTGAAGTGAGGTGGGCGGGGGCGCTTGACCGGTAGGAAATATCCTACCTATTGTGGGTGGCATGACCGTCACCCACGTGAAGCTCGTCTCCGTGCCCGTCGCCGACCAGGACCGGGCCCGTGACTTCTACCTCGACGTCCTCGACTTCGACCTGGTCTTCGACAACCCGATGGGGCCCGGCGGCCGCTGGGTACAGGTCGCGCCGAAGGGCAGCGACACCGCGCTGACCCTGGTCACCTGGTTCCCGAGCATGCCACCCGGCTCGCTCAAGGGGCTGGTGCTGGAGACCGACGACCTGGACGCCGACGTGGCCCGGCTGCGCGAGCGGGGCGTCGACCTCGCCGACGGGGGGATCCAGACCGCGCCCTGGGGCCGGTACGCCACCTTCGACGACCCGGACGGCAACGGCATCGTCCTCCAGTCCACCCGGGTCTGACATGGACGTCTTCGCGGCGCTGGCCAGCCCCACCCGCCGGGAGGTGCTCCGGCTGCTGCGGGAACGGGGCGAGCAGCCGGTGCAGCTGCTCGCCGACCACTTCGCCATGCGCCGGCCCAGCCTCTCCGAGCACCTGCGGGTGCTCAAGGACGCCGGCCTGGTGACGGAACGGCCGGCCGGCCGGCAGCGGCTCTACTCGCTACGGCCGGAGCCGCTGCGCGAGGTGGCCGACTGGCTCACCCCGTACGAGCGGTTCTGGCGCGAGCGGATGGCCGGCCTGCGCGAGGTGCTGGACGGGTTGCCGGATGACTGAGCCCACCACCGTCGTCCGAGTCGACGGCTTCCTGCCCCACCCGCCGGCCAAGGTGTGGCGGGCGCTCACCGAGCCCGAGCTGCTCAGCCGGTGGCTGATGTCGACCGACTTCGCGCCGGTGCTCGGTCACCGGTTCACCTTCCGCACCACGCCCCGCCCCGACCAGGGCTTCGACGGGGTGATCCACTGCTCGGTGCTGGAGATCGACCCGCCGTGCCGGCTGCGCTGGTCCTGGCGGGGCGGCCCGCTCGACACCGAGGTCGCCTGGACGCTGGCGGCCGAGGGGCGGGGCACCCGGCTCTTTCTGGAACACTCCGGCTTCGACCCGGACGACCCACTCCAGCAGCGCACCGCCACCCTGCTCGGCGGCGGCTGGCGCTCACACGTCTGGCGCCGCCTGGCCGAGGCGGTACGGTCGCTCGCCCCCTGACCCGCGGTGTCGGGTCGGCGGCGTCGGGTCGGTGTCGTCGGGACCGGCGGCGGGTTGCGTCGGTGGGCGGGGGTGTGGCGGGGTGCGGCGGCGGTCGGGGCGCGCCGGCGGCCGAGGGGTGAGGATGGCCTCTCGGACGCCTACCAACTTGATGTCGTAAACGAATCACCGGGGCGGGCAAAGCGGGCAAAGTCGTCGCTCTGGGTGGCTGCCTGACTCGTCTGTGACATCAAGTTGGTAGGCAGTGACCGGGCCTACCGCCGGTCGCCGGCCAGTGGCGGTCGGGTGAGTTCGGTGCGCACAGCGAGCGGGGCTGCCGCCGGTTGGCGGTCGGTGAGTTCGGCGCGCGCGGCGATCGGGGCCACCGCGTGTGCCGGTCGGCGCCGGTTCGTGTGGCCCGGCACGGCCGGCGGCGGGCCGTCAACCGGGCCGGGCGGCGGGGCCGGGAAGCAGCCGGGCATGTAGGGCGGCCGGATCCGTCACCTCGGGCAGGTCCCGGGCGGCGAGCCAGGCCGCCGCGGCGGCGCCGTCGCCGGCCGGGTGGACCGGCGCGCTCGGCCAGCGGTGGGTCGCCTCGGCGCGTACCGCGGTGGCCAGCGGGGTGTCGGCGGTGAGCAGGCCGCCGCCGAGCACCAGCGGCGCCGTGGAGCCGGCGGGGCGGATCCGGCTCGCCGTCTCGGCGAGGTGCTCGGCCGCCTCGGCGATCAGCGCCACGGCGGCGGGCTCGTCCCGGCGGGCGGCGTCGACCACCAGTGGCGCCAGCCGGGCCAGTTCCACCGGCGGGCGTCGGGTCACCGCCTGGATCGCCGCGTCGACGGTGTGCCGGGGGCGGGCGGCCACCTCGTCGGCGCCGAGCAGTTCGGTGAGCACCCGCCGGTCCAGCGGGCCGGGGGACCCGGCGGCGTCCAGGGTGGCCAGCAGTCGGCGGACCGCCTCCCGGCCCAGCCAGAACCCGGAGCCGGCGTCGCCGAGCAGCCAGCCGTGTCCGTCCGCCACCCGGTCCAGTCGCAGGTCGCGGACCTGGGCGGCGATCGCGCCGGTGCCGGCGATCAACACCGTGCCGTCCGGGGCCGGGGTCCCCGAGGCGTACGCGACGAGGGCGTCGCCGTGCACCGCGTACGGGCAGCGCAGGCCCGCCTCGCGCCAGGCCCGGTCGAAGGCGGCCCGGCCGTCCGGGTCGGCGAGCAGCCGGCCTGCCCCGGCCAGCCCGATGGTGCCCGCGCGGGCCCGGGCGGGATCCACGCTGGTGAGTGCCTCGCGCAGGGCGGCGAGCAGTTCGCCGGCGGCGCGGTCGGCGCCATGGGTGGTCGGGTTGCCGCCGCCGGCCCGGCCGGTGCCGACGCGGGTTCCGTCCAGGGTGAACGCGGCCGCCCGCGTGGACGTACCTCCGATGTCGAGACCGACCACGACGTCGCCGGGCATCGCTGCGGCCTCCCCAAGGTCGACGGTGCGGGCGCATCCATGCTGGTGGGCCGGCCGTCGCGGGGCAAGGCCCGGGCCGCGGCGGGCGGTGCGCGGCAGGTAACGGTTTGAAAACTTCGCCCACACCCTTGACAGGAAGGGCCCCGTAGTAAGAACTTTTACCACTAACAGTTAACACTCTTTCCGAAAGGCTGTCGATGGCCGATCACGAGCTCGACACCGGTGCGGGCACCGCGGTGGTCGACGCCGACACGGCTGATCGGCGGACGGCGGCCGGGGTCGCCGCCGAGGGCGTGCTGGCCCGGGTCCGGGCCGGGACGGAGGAGCTGACCGGCGCGCTGCGCCGGGTCGCCGAGCACGTGCTGAGCGACCCGGAGGCGGCGGCCCGGGCGACCATCGTGGAACTGGCCGAGCGCAGCGGCACGTCGCCGGCCACCATCACCCGGTTCTGCCGGGCGATGGGCTTCGACGGCTACGCCGACCTGCGGCTCGGCATCGCCGCTGAGACCGGCCGGGCCCGCTCCGCCGGGTGGACGGTCGACATCGGACGTGAGATCCAGCCCGGCGACCCGCTGTCCCGGGTGCTCGACCAGATCATGGCCGCCGACACCCGAGCCATGCACGACACCGCCGCCCTGCTCGACCTCACCGAGGTGGAACGGGCCGCGGTCGCCATCGCCGGGGCGTCCCGGGTGAACATCTTCGGCGCCAGCGGCAGCGCTCTGGTCGGCCGGGAGATGCAGTTCAGCCTGCACCGGATCGGGGTGGCCGCGTGGTCGTGGAGCGAGGTGCACGAGGGGCTGGCCAGCGCCGCGCTGCTCGGCACGGGGGATGTCGGGCTCGGCGTCTCGCACACCGGGCAGACCCGGGAGACCATCGAGATGGTCGCCGAGGCCGGCAGCCGGGGCGCCACCACCATCGCCGTCACCGGTTTCCCCCGCTCACCCCTGGCCGAGCTGGCCGATGTCGTGCTGCTCACCGCCAGCCAGGCCACCACCTTCCGGCCGGACGCCCTGTCGGCCCGGCACCCGCAGCTGGTCGTTCTCGACCTGCTCTACATCGCGGTCGCGCAACGCACTCACGACCGCGCCCACGCGGCCTTCCGGCGTACCGCCCAGGCCGTCGACGGGCACAAGGCCGCGAAGGGGGCCACCCCGTGATCGCGGACGCACTCCACCTCGCCCCACCTCACAAGGAGAGATGACATGGCGGACACCAACCCGGCCGACCTGAGCCGCCGGACCCTGCTGCGGCGCGCCGCCGCCGCGGGCCTGCTCGTCACCCCGGCCGCCGGCCTGCTCAGCGCCTGCGCCGGCAGCGAGCCCAGCAAGTCCACCGACACCGGGGGGTCGACGAGCGCGGACAACCCGTTCGGCGTCAAGGACGGCAGCGCCGTCAAGGTGGTGATCTTCAACGGCGGCCTCGGCGACCAGTGGGCCAAGGAGGACCAGACCGTCTTCAAGGCCAAGCACCCGAACGTCACGGTCAACATGAGCTCCACCCAGAAGATCAAGACCGAAGAACAGCCGAAGATGGCCACCCAGCCGAGCGACCTGGTGATGAACTCCGGCGCCGACATGATGGACATCAGCACCCTGGTCAACGAGGGCGCCATCGAGCCGCTGGACGACCTGCTCAAGGCCCCCGCCTGGGAGGGCGAGGGCACGGTGGCCGACACGCTGCTGCCGGGCACCGTCGAGGACGGCACCTTCCAGGACAAGTTCTACGTGGTCAACGTGGCCTTCACGGTCTGGGGCAACTGGTACAACGGCGCCCTGTTCGACAAGGAGGGCTGGCAGCCGCCGAAGACGTTCGACGAGTTCTTCGCCCTCGCGCCGAAGATCAAGGCCAAGGGCATCGCCCCGTACGTGCACGACGCGGTGCACGGCTACTACCCGCGCTGGGCGCTGATGGCGACCATCTGGAAGTCCGCCGGCAAGCAGGTGGTGGTCGACATCGACAACCTGAAGGAGAACGCCTGGAAGGCCGACGGTGTCCTGCCGGCCCTGCAGGTCTGGGAGAAGATGGTCAAGGACAAGCTGCTGCTGCCCGGCAACCTCAACCACACCCAGTCGCAGCAGGCGTGGCTGGACGGCAAGGCGGCCTTCATCCAGGTCGGCACCTGGCTGAAGAACGAGATGGCGGCGACCATCCCGCCGGGCTTCGAGATGAAGCTCTCCGACTACTGGGGTCTGGGCGCGAGCGACAAGGCGCCCGGCGACGTCTTCGCCGGCGCCGGCGAGGGCCTCGTGGTGCCCAGCAAGGCCCCGAACAAGGCGGCGGCCAAGGAGTTCCTGCGCGCGGTGCTCTCCAAGGCCGGCGCGGCCAAGTACGCCGAGCTGACCAAGTCCCTGGCCTCCACCAAGGGCTCGGGCGACAATGTGCAGGACTCGGCGCTGACCACCGCCAACGAGCTGATGAAGAACGCCCCGAAGACCCTGATCAAGACCAAGTTCTGGGACTTCTACGCCGACCTGGACAAGGAGAGCCAGAACCTCTCCGAGGAGCTGATGGCGGGGCGCATCACCGCGCAGCAGTTCGTCGACAAGATGCAGGCGGCCGCCGACAAGGTCGCCAAGGACTCGTCCATCAAGAAGCAGACCCGCACCGCCTGATCCGTACGAGGAAGTGAGTCCCATGCGGCACGGTGTCGCGCGTTTCGTGACGGGGTTCCTGGCCCTGCCCGTCGCGCTGTACCTCTTCTACGTGGTGTGGCCCTTCGCCCAGGCGGCCGGCTACTCGCTGACCGACTGGGGAGGGTACTCCGACCGGCAGAACTTCGTCGGGCTGGACAACTACGTCCGGCTGCTCTCCGACGAGCTGATCCGGAAGGCGTTCTGGCACAACGTGTTCTTCCTGGTCACCGTGCCGCTGTTCACCATCGCGCTGGCCCTGTTCCTCGCGTTCCTGCTCAACGTGGGCGGACGCGAGGACAGGGCGGGCATCCGCGGGGTGTTCGGCTCCGGCGTCTACAAAATCATTTTCTTCTTCCCGCAGGTGCTGTCGCTGGTGGTCATCGCCGTGATGTGGCAGCAGATCTACCGCTCCGACAACCAGGGCCTGATCAACGGCCTGCTCATCAAGATCGGGCTGGTCGACGCGGACAACCCGATCGCCTTCACCGCCGACCCGGAGCCGTTCCTGGGCGTGCCGGCGGTGCTGTGGTGGCTGCTGCTGATCGCGGTGTGGAGCGGGGCGGGCTTCTACATGGTGCTCTTCTCGGCGGCCATGCAGTCCATCCCGAAGGACATCTACGAGGCGGCCATCCTCGACGGGGCCAGCCGGGTGCACACCTTCTTCCGGATCACCCTGCCGCTGCTGCGCGACACCATCTCGGTGGCCTGGGTCTACCTGGGGTTCATCGCGCTGGACATGTACGCCCTGGTCTTCGTCATGACACCCAGCCAGGGCGGTCCCGACCACGCCAGCGAGATCTTCGCCTCGGTGCTGAACTTCACCGCGTTCCAGAAGGGCCAGTTCGGCTACGCCTGCGCGATGGGCGTGGCGCTGGCGATCTTCACGATCCTGCTCGCCGCGGCGCAGCTGAGGATCACCCGCCGTGAGCGGATCGAGTTCTGAGGAGGCCTGGACGATGAGCACCACGACCCATCCCCGTACCGATCAGGCCCCACCGCCCGCCGGCCGGGACTCCGACGGCGCCGCCCGGACCCCCGGCGCCGGCCTGGGCGGACGCGTCTTCAACGGCTTCTCCCACCTGTTCCTGCTGGTGTGGGCGGTCATGGTGATCTACCCGCTGGTCTGGGTGGTGATGTCGGCGCTCAAGAGCGACTCGGAGGTGATCCGCAAGCCGCTGTCGTTGATCCCCGACAAGCTGCACTTCGACAACTTCGGCCGGGCCTGGGGGGAGGGGCACCTCGGGGCGTTCTTCCTGAACACCGTTCTGGTGCTGGCCGGCAGCGTCACCCTCACCATGCTGCTCGGCTCGATGGCCGCCTACGTGCTGGCCCGGTACGACTTCCCGGGCAACCGGGCGATCTACTACATGTTCCTGACCGGCCTGACCCTGCCGATCTACCTGGCGGCGGTGCCCCTGTTCAAGGGCGTCTACAACATGGGCGTGGTCTTCCCGCTGCTCGGGCCGAACAAGCACCTGATGCTGATCGTGGTCTACGTGGCCTGGTCGCTGTCGTTCACGATCTTCTTCATGCACTCGTTCTTCCGGACGCTGCCCGACTCGATCGCCGAGGCGGCCCTGGTCGACGGGGCCTCGCACAGCCGGCTGTTCTTCAGCGTGATGCTGCCGATGGCCAAGCCCGGCCTGATCAGCATCGGCATCTTCAACGTGCTCGGCCAGTGGAACCAGTGGTACCTGCCGACGCTGCTCATGCAGTCGGTGGCGGGGGAGCCGAAGCACCAGGTGATCTCGCAGGGGCTGATCGAGCTGTCGGTCAACCAGGGCTACAAGTCGGACTGGTCGGGGCTCTTCGCCGGGGTGACCATGGCGATGCTGCCGGTGCTGATCGTCTACATCGTGTTCCAGCGGCAGGTGCAGTCGGGCCTGACGGCGGGCGTGGGGAAGTAGCGGGCGCACCCGTGCGGTGGCGACCCGTCTCGCGGGTCGCCACCGGTGACCCGGCAGTCGATCAGGAATCAAGAAGCCCAGGTCACCGGGCTGCTACTAGCCTGATCGTCATGAACCTCACCATTCACACCACCGCCCTCCCGCACGTCGACCCGGACGCCTCGCTGGCCTTCTACCGGGACGTCCTCGGCTTCGAGGTGCGCAACGACGTCGGCCAGGGCCGGATGCGCTGGATCACCGTCGGCCCCGCCGGCCAGCCCGACACGTCGATCCTGCTGGCGCCGCCGGCCGTCGACCCCGGGATCACCGACGACGAGCGCCGCATCATCGCCGAGATGATGGCCAAGGGCACCTACGGCTGGATCCTGCTGGCCACGCCGGACCTGGACGGCACCTTCGAGAAGGTACGGGCCGGCGACGCCGAGGTCGTCCAGGAGCCGACCGAGCAGCCGTACGGCATCCGCGACTGCGCCTTCCGCGACCCCGCCGGCAACCTGATCCGTATCCAGGAGCTGCGTTGAGCGGCGGCTGACGGACGTAGGGAGCTGATCATGTGCCACCCCTCCTGGGGTCGCGCCCGCAGCGCGGCCCGGCACCTGGACGACCTCGCCCGGCTGCGCCGGGTGCGGGACCGCATCGACCGGGAGTACGCGCAGCCGCTGGACGTCGAGGCGCTGGCCCGTGGCGCACACGTGTCCGCCGGGCACCTCAGCCGCCAGTTCCGGCTGGCGTACGGCGAGTCGCCGTACGCGTACCTGATGACGCGGCGCATCGAGCGGGCGATGGCGTTGCTGCGCCGGGGCGACCTGAGCGTGACCGAGGTGTGTTTCGCGGTGGGCTGCGCGTCGCTGGGCACCTTCAGTACCCGCTTCACCGAGCTGGTCGGGATGTCGCCCAGCGCCTACCGCCGGGAGGCGGTCCGCGCCACCGCGGGGATGCCGTCGTGCGTGGCGAAACAGGTCACCAGGCCGCTGCGGAAGCAGGAGGCACGGGTGGCCGAGCCGCAGCCGGCGTGACCACGTACGCCGCGACGAGTTTCGACGAGATGAACGGGGGAGACATGAGGGACGCGCCGCCGCGAGGCATTGCGGAGAGGCTGCGGGACACCCGCGCCAGACTGGAGAACGACGTCGATCTCTGGGTCGCCACGTCGGGCCCCCGGGGCGGCGTCCACCTCGTGCCGCTGTCGTACCTCTGGGACGGGACGGCGTTGCTCGTCTCGACGCCGCGTGACTCGGTCACCGGCCGCAACCTGCGGGCCGACGGCCGGGTGCGGCTCGGTCTCGGGCCGACCCGCGACGTCGTCATGATCGACGGCATCGCCGAGGCGCTGGGCCCCGCCGACCTCACCCCGTCGATGCGGGAGGCGTTCGCCGCCAAGACCGGGTTCGACCCGGCCGGGCTCGCCGAGTCCTATCAATATTTCCTGATTCGGCCCCGGCGCATCCAGGCCTGGCGGGAGGCGAACGAGCTGCCCGGCCGCGACCTGATGCGCGACGGCCGCTGGCTCGGCTGATCGCGTACGCGCAAGGGGCTGGCCCGCCCGGGCGGGCGGTACGGCTCGGGCGGGATTCCGCCGTGCGCCGGTCGGGGCGGGGCCGGCCCTTCCGTTCCGGGCCGGGTGGTGTGGCCGTGCCGGCGGCATTTTCATGTTAATATGACTAACATGAACCGGCGAGAGTACCGCCAGGGTGCGCGGGCCGTCACGGCCCGGCTCACCGGCGAGCGCATCATCGATGCGCTGGTCTCGCTCTTCCTCGAACAGCCACTGAGCGAGATTCGGCTCGCCGACGTCGCGCAGCGTGCCGGGGTGACGGTGCAGACCGTGATCCGCCGGTTCGACAACAAGAACGGCCTCGTCGCCGCCGCGGTCGAACGGGTCAGCGCCGAGATCGCCACGACGCGCGCCACCGTGCCGCCCGGCGATGTGGGCGCGGCCGTGGCGAACCTGGTCGAGCACTACGAAAAGGCGGGCGACCTGTCGCTCAAGCTCCTGGCGGAGGAACCGTTCGACCCGTCCGGGCGCTCGATCGCCGACATCGGGCGGGAGGTGCACCGCAGGTGGTGCGAGACCGCGTTCGCGTCCGCGCTGGACCGGTTGACCGGCTCGACCCGGCAGCGGCGGCTGGCCCAGCTCGTCGCGATCTGTGATGTCTCCACCTGGAAACTGCTGCGCCGGGACGCGGGCCTGAGCCGAGGCCAGACTGAGCTGGCGCTCACCGAGATGCTCGCCCCCCTCACCGAGGAGACCTGATGGCAACGGTGCTCGCCTACACCTCACCCGCGAAGGGACACCTGTTCCCCGCCGCGGCCCTGCTCCTCGAACTTCGTCGCCGTGGACACAGGATCGTGCTGCGCACCCTCGCCTCCGAGGTGGAGACGATGCGCCGGCTCGGCTTCGACGCGGCGCCGATCGATCCTCGCGTCCCGGCGATCGTGGAGCCCACCCGACTGCCGCGGGGGACCGTCGCCGCGCTGCGGGCCGGGATCGGCGTCTTCGCCCAACGCGCCCCGCACGAGGCCGCCGACCTGCGCCAGGCCATCGCGGAGCACCAGCCGGACGTCGTCCTCGTCGACGTGAACTCCTGGGGTGGCCTCGCCGAGGCCGAACGCTGGGCCGCGGCGACCGGCGGCCTGTTCGTCGAGTTCTCCCCCTACACGCCGGCGATCCCGTCCCGGGACGCGCCCCCGTTCGGCCCCGGACTGCCACCGGCCCGCGGCCCGCTCGGTCGACTGCGCGACCTGGCGTTGCGGCCGCTGGTCTTCGGCACCCTGGAGCGGGCCGTGCTCCCGATGCTCAACAAGGTGCGTCGCGACCTCGGCCTCAGCGACCTCGCCGACGCCCGGGACATGTTCACCCGGGCCCAGTTGATGCTGGTCACCACGGCCGAGCCGTTCGAATATCCGCGCCGCGACTGGCCCGAGCAGACCGTCCTGGTCGGGCCGTGCGAGTGGGAGCCGCCCGTCGCGGAGCCGAGCTGGCTGGCCGACCTCACCGACCCCGTGGTGCTCGTCACCACCTCGTCCGAGGCCCAGGACGACGGCCGCCTCGTGCAGGTCGCCCTGGACGCCCTCGCCGATGAGCCCGTCCAGGTGGTGGCGACCCTACCGGCCGGCATCCGGGACTCGTACCGGATCCCGGCCAACGCCCACGTCGAGGAGTTCGTCCCGCACTCCGCCGTCCTGACCCGCAGCGTGGTCGCGGTCACCCATGGCGGCATGGGGGCGACCCAGAAGGCCCTCGCCCGCGGCGTGCCGGTGTGCGTCGTGCCCTTCGGACGCGACCAGCACGAGGTCGCCCAGCGGGTCCGGGCCAGCGGCGCCGGCACCAGCGTCAAGCCCGCCCGGCTCACCCCCGAACGGCTCCGGTCGGCCATCCTCCAGGCCCGCGACTGTGCCGACGGCGCCCACCGCATCCGGGACGCCTTCCACGCCTCCGGCGGACCCCAGGCCGCCGCCGACGCCATCGAGAAGCGCGGAGCGCAGGGTCGATGAGGTGACCGGATTGGTAGCCGTGGGTGGCGACCGTCGACGGCTATCGGCGGTCGGCGAGGACCTGGTCGACGGTGCGCCGACCGATCCGGCCGACCAGCGATCCGGCGCAGGCGTGGGCGCACATCAGCCCGAAGCCGAGCGCCCGGCCCCGGGCCCGCCGCCAGGTCGCCTCGTCGGTGCCGGACGCGGCGCGGAAGTGCTCGCGGGCCGGCGGGGAGAGCACCGTCCAGGCCACGACCACGTCGACGGCCGGGTCACCGACGCCGAGCAGGCCGAAGTCGAGGACGGCGCTCAACCGGCCGCCGACGACGAGCAGGTTCGCCGGATGCAGGTCCCCGTGGGTCCACCCGCCCGCGCCGGACCACGGCGGTGCGGCGAGGGCCGACTCCCACACCGCCGTCAGGGCCGCCGGCTCCGAGTCGGTTGTGGCCGCGATCGCCGTGCGGACGGCGGCGTCCCGTTCGGCGAGGGGCCGGCCGCGCAGGTGGCTGGGCGGGCCGCCTTGGGGGTCGACGGCCCGGAGCGCGGCGAGGAACCGGGCGAGCTCGTCGGCGGTCCGGGCCTCGTCGCGTACGGGCTCGAGCGCCGCGACCGCTCCGGGTAGCCACCGGGTAACGGCCCAGTGCCACGGGTACTCCGCCGACGGCACGCCCCGGCCCACGGGCTCCGGCACCGGCAGCGGCAGGTGCGGCGCCAGCACCGGCAGCCACCGGATCTCGGCGTCCAGGTGCCGGGCGCCGAGTTCGCGGCGGGGGAGCCGTACGCCGAGGTCGGCGCCGAGCCGGAAGATACTGTTGTCCCGGCCGTCCGCGTCGACCGGCCGGACCGGCAGGTCGGCCCACTCCGGGAACTGGGCGGCCAGCAGCCGGCGCACCAGCGACACGTCCACGTGCCGGTCGTCCTGCCCGGGTTGCGTCACGACGTACCTCATTCCATGGATGCCCCCGACCACCATGATCGGACCTGCCGGCCCTCCCGGCCCGCCCGTTGGGACGGGCCGGGAGGGCGGGCGTCACACCAGGTCGACGCGCTCGCTCTCGACCGGGTACCCGGCGCGGGCGAAGGTCGCCGCCATCGGCTTGTTGGGCTGGTCCGTGGCCGCCACGATCCGGTCCGCGCCCTCCGCGACGAGCATGTGGGTGGCCTCGACGAGCAGGTCGTAGGCGTACCCGTGGCCGCGCTGCGCGGGCAGGACGCCGATGAACGCCACGATGGGATCGGCCAGGTTGCGGCTCGGCACGGTGAGCCCGACGAGCTCTCCGTCGGGGGCGAAGGCGAGCCGCCACCAGTCGCGCGGGCCCGGCAGCCAGCGCAGGAGGTCCAGGTCCTCCTGGGCCGCCGCCTCGGGGCCGTGCCGGTCGGCCGCGTGCCGGAAGTGGGCGTCCAGGCTGCCCTCGCCGATCCGACGCAGCAGGTCCAGGATCACTGTGTCGTCGGGTTCGGGTCGGAACTCGAGCCGGCCGGGCCGTTCCGGCAGACCCTGGTCGGGCGTCCAGCGGTAACGGTACCGATGGACCAGCACCCGCATCCCGGCGGCGACGGCGGCGTCGATGCGGGCCTGCGCCTGGGCACGGACCGTCTCGTCCTCCCGCCAGCCCGCCGGCAGCGCGATCGAGTACTCGGTGCGGAACGGCGCGGTGCGCAGCAGTTCGACGGCCGCCTCGGCGTCGGTGAAGTCGAACCAGTTCAGGGCGAGCGGGGCCGGGTCGTCCGGCCCGGCCCACCAGGCGGCCCGGGCGACGACGACGCCGTCGCGCAGGGCGACCCAGGACCATTCGGGGCGGTAGTGGCCCTCGGCGTACGTCTCGCCGAAGATCGCCCGGCCGACGAGGCCCGGGTCGGGCAGGGAGTCGAAGAGGTGTTCCTCACCCGCGACGAGCGGGCGGATGACCAGATCGGTCATGGGGTTCCTTCCGGGGAAAGCTCTGTGCTCCCGGTTCAGTAACCCGGTGTCCTCTCGGCCGGGTGGGAGCACATGACGGTCGTGCGGGTCATGGCGCTCACCTCCTTGCCGGTCGTGATCGAGGACGCGCCGGAACAGTAGCAACGGTCGCGGCACTCGGTCGAGCCGGTATGCCGGTCGTTAAGGTGGTCCGGTGAATCCGGTTGCGGTGCAGCGCATCGAGGCGGGCGTCGTCGCGGCCCTCGCCGTCGTGGTGACCGTCGCCGTCGGCTACCCGTGGTGGTGGCTGCTGGTTCTCTTCCTCGCCTTCGACCTCTCCATGCTCGGCTACCTGCGCGGTCCCCGGGCCGGCGCGTTCTGCTACAACCTCGGGCACTCCTACGCGCTGCCGGCGCTGGTCGGCGCGGTGGCGGTGATCGCGGCGGCGCTCGGCGACCCGATCGACTGGCTCGGCGTCCTCGCCGTCGCGTGGTTCTTCCACATCGCCGTCGACCGCGCGCTCGGCTACGGGCTGAAGGCCAGCGAGGGGTTCGAGCACACCCACCTCGGCCGGATCGGCAAGGCGTCACGCGGCCACTCCCGCCGCTGAGGCAGGGCAAGGGTCGGGCAGCCCGACGAGCAGCCGAAAATGCGCCTCGAGCGCCTCGTGCGGGGCCGGTAGGTTCTGGCCGTGACAATGGATTCGTTGCGGGCGGCTCTCGAAAGGGCATTGCCGACTCGGTCGACGGATAACGCGGCGCCGGACAACCCTCACCTGCTGCCACTGCTTGCCCTGGCCCGCCTGCGCCGGCGGGCGGAACGCCTGGCGGCAGGCCAGCCCCCGTCCTGCTGACCTGCCTCCACGCCTGGCCGGGTCAGCCGTTGCGGGGCTCCCAGCGGAACCACTGCCGGGCCGCCAGCAGCCCGAGCACCAGCCAGCCGACCAGTACGCCGACCGCCGGCAGCGCCGCCACGACGCTGGCCGCGAGGTCCAGCCCGTTGCCCTGGTCGTCCTGGCCCAGCCAGCCCACGCGGAGCAGTTCGGTGAACGGCCCCGTCGGCAGGAACCACAGGATCCGGTCCAGCGCCGGTGGCAGGGTGTCCAGCGGCAGCAGCGCGCCCGGCGCGGCCAGGAAGACCACCATGGAGGGCAGGGTGGTCAGCATGGCCGCTTCGGAGCTGCGGGTGACGGCGGACAGCGCCGCGGAGTACGCGGCCATCACCGCGGCGCCCAGCAGCAGCGCCACCAGCATGATCAGCGGGTTGACCGGTACGGGTAGGTCGAGCACCACGACGGCGTAGAGGACCAGCGCGAGGGCCTGCCCCAGGAAGGTCAGCAGGGTGCCGCTGGCCGTGCCGAGCAGGATGGTGCGGTCCGCGGGCAGGCCGGTGCGCAGCCGCTTGAGCACCATCTCCTGCCGGCGTGCCGCGTACACGGTGGTCAGGTGGTGGTGCACCACGAAGGTCAGCAGCACGGCGCTGACGGTGGCGACCCGGCGGACGCCGGGGACCGGCTGGCCGCCGTACCCGCTGGTGAGCAGGATGGCCACCAGCAGCGGGGTGACCACGGACATCCCGGTGGCGGTCCAGTTGTGCCGCAGCACCAGCAGTTCCATCCGCAGCAGGGCCAGGATCTGCCAGGTCGGTCGGGTCGCCCGGTCGCGGGCCGCGGTGGCCGGGCCGGTCGTCGTCGTACGGCTCATCGGGCGGTCTCCCGTTCCTGCTGCGGCACGCGCGGCTGCTGGTCGGCGGCGAGGTCGAGGAAGACGTCCTCGAGGGTGGCGGGGCGGGCGGAGAGCCCGGCCAGTCGGATCTGGCGGGCGGCGGCCCAGCTCAGCAGCCGGGCCAGGTCGCCCTGGAGGTCCCGGGTCTGGTAGCTGACCCGGTCGCCTCGCACCGACCGGGTGGCGTGCGGCAGGTCGGGCGGGGCCGGCTCGGCCGGTAGCCGGAAGGTGATCCGGGCGGGCAGGGCGGCCACCACGTCCTCGGGGGTGCCGGTGGCGACGACGTGCCCGCCGCGCAGCACCGCGACCCGGTCGGCGAGCACCTCCGCCTCCTCCAGGTAGTGGGTGGTGAGCAGGACGGTGGTGCCGGCCCGCTGGAGTTCGCGGACGATGTCCCAGGTGCGGCGTCGGGAGGCCGGGTCCATGCCAGTGGTCGGCTCGTCGAGGAAGAGCACCTCGGGCCGGCCGAGCACCGCCAGCGCCAGTTCCAGTCGCCGGCCCTCGCCGCCGGAGAGTTGGTCCACCGCTACCGTCTCCCGGTCGGCGAGTTCGACCAGCTCCAGCACCTCGCGGGCGGGGCGTGGCCGTACGGTGAGACGGCGCCAGACCTCGACGGTCTCCCGTACGGTCAGCGAGCCGGTGAACCCGCCGTGCTGGAGCATCACCCCGGTCCGCCGGCGCAGGGTGGTCCGGTCGCGCACCGGGTCCAGCCCGAGCACCCGGACCCGGCCGGCGGTCGCCGTCTGGAGCCCTTCCAGCACTTCGATGGTGGTGGTCTTGCCGGCGCCGTTGGTGCCGAGCAGGGCGAACAGCTCGCCCCGGTGGATCCGCAGTGACACCCCGCGGACGGCTTCGAACTTTCCGTAGCTGTGCCGCAGGCCAGCCACGTCGATCACGACGTCTTCCATGCCCCTGACGATGCGGGCGGAGTTGTCACCGGGCCCACCCCCGCGATGTCATCTCCTGACCATGAGGAATCCATGGCCGACCCGGGTGCCGCCGCCGCGTTGGCCGGATCTCGGGTGACAACGGATCCTCCGGCGGTGCATCCTCCGGGCATGGAGATCGGCTCGTCGGGTCGGCCCGAGGTGGTGCTGCTGTGCGGGGTGGCCGGTTCGGGCAAGACCACCTACGCGAAGGCCCTTGAGGCCGAGGGGTATGTCCGGCTCAGCGTCGACGAGGAGATCTGGCGCCGGTTCGGCCGGTACGGCGTCGACTATCCGCCGCAGCGGTACGAGCAGCACACCCGGGTCGCCAGGCAGGCGGTGGATCAGCGGCTGCGCGCGCTGCTGGCGGACGGCCGGGACGTGGTGCTCGACTCCAGCCTGTGGCAACGGGCCCGGCGCGACGAGGTGAAGGAACTGGTCGAGCGGGCCGGGGCGCGGTGGCGGCTGGTTCACCTCGACGCCGACCCGGCGCTGTTGCGGCGGCGGCTCGGCGTCCGGGCCGGCCGGTTCGACGCCAACGCCGCCTTTCCGGTGACCGGGGAGCTGCTCGACCACTACCTCGACGCCTTCGAACGGCCCGAGGGTGAGGGCGAGGAGGTCGTCGTGGTGGTGGACGACCGGCCAGCGGTCCCGCTGTCCGTAACGCCGCGGGCTCGGCTGCCGCGTGGAAGACTGCTGCGGGTGACCACTGCACTCGTCCTCGCCGGTGGTGGCGTCGCCGGGATCGCCTGGGAGCTCGGTGTCCTGCGCGGACTCGCCGACGCCGAGCCCGCCCTGGCCGGCCGCATCCTCGCCGCCGACCTGGTCGTCGGCACGTCGGCCGGCGCCTCCGTCGCGGCCCAGATCACCAGCGGCACCCCGCTCGACGACCTGTACGCCGCCCAGCTGAGTTCGGAGACCGCCGAGGTGGCGGTCGAAGTCGACACCGAGCAGCTCCTCGCCCGGCTCGGTGAGGCGGTGGCCGGCGCGTCGACGCCGGAGGAGTCCCGCCGCCGGGTCGGCGCGGTGGCGTCGGCCGCGGAGACGGTCGATCCGGCGGTGCGCCTCGCCGCGGTCGACGCGCGGCTGCCGGTGAAGCAGTGGCCGGACCGCAGTCTCGTGCTGGCGGCGGTGGACGTCGAGACCGGCGACCGGGTCGCCTTCACCCGCGACTCGGGGGTTTCCCTGCTCGACGCCGTCGCCGCGAGCGCCGCCGTGCCCGGCGTCTGGCCGCCGGTCACCATCGACGGCCACCGGTACATGGACGGGGGTGCCTGGTCGACGGCGAACGCCGACCTGGCCGTCGGGGCGGAGCACGTGCTGGTGGTGCGGCCTGCCCTGGAGGGTGCGCCGGACCTGTGGGGCGACCTCGCCGAGGAGATCGAGACGCTGGCGCCGGCGAAGGTGCACGTGATCAGCGCGGACCAGGCGTCGGTGGCGGCGTTCGGCGCCAACGCGCTGTCGCCCGCCACCCGCCCGGCGTCGGCCCGTGCCGGTCGCGCGGTGGGCGCGGCGCACGCCGCCCGGGTGGCCGCGCTCTGGCCGGTGACCCGCCCGGCCTGAGCCGCTGTCAGGTCCGCCCCGGTGGCTGCGGCGACGTTGTCGCACCGGCGAGGCAGAATCACGTTCGTGCTGGTGGCGGTGGAGGCGGACGACCGGGGCGGGGGAGTGCTGCAACCCCTCGACCCGGCCGGGGCGCCGTGCGGCCCGGCCGAGCCGGTCGCCGACCTGGCCGCCGCGGTGGCCGCCCGGGAGGCCGCCGCCCATCCGCGCTGGGTCTGGGCCACCGGCGCGACGAGCTATCCGCCGCTGCTGCGCGCCGGCGTACGCCTGGACCGCTGTCACGACGTGGAGCTGACGGAGTCGTTGCTGCTGGGCCACGCCGGCCGGTGGGGTGAGCCGCGGTCGTTCGCCGCGGCGTGGGCGCGGCTCACCGGCGCCGCGGTGCCGGCGGATCCGCCGCCCCGGCCGGCCGAGCCGCCCGGGCACGCCCAGGTCGCGCTCTTCGACACCCCGGCCGGGCCGCCGGGCCCGGGCATCGCGGCGTTGACCCGGGTGTACGCCGATCAGCTCGCCCGTGTCGCCGCGACCGAGCACCCCGGCCGGTTCCGGTTGCTGGTCGCCGCCGAGTCGGCCGGTGCGCTGGTCGCGGCCGAGATGGGCGCGGCCGGCCTGCCGTGGCGGGTCGACGTGCACGAGGCGGTCCTGGCCGAGTTGCTCGGTGAGGCGTCCCCGGTCGGCGGGCCGCCGCGCCGGTTGGCCGAGCTGTCGGCCCGGATCGCCGACCTGCTCGGCGTGCCGGGGCTGCATGCCGACTCCCCGGCCGAGTTGATCAAGGCGTTCGCCCGGGCCGGGGTGGAGCTGCCGAACACCCGGGCGTGGGTGCTGCGCGGGGTGGACCATCCGGCGGTGCCGCTGGTGCTGGAATACAAGGAGCTCTACCGGATCTGGACGGCGCACGGCTGGGCGTGGCTCGACGCCTGGGTCTCCGGCGGCCGGTTCCACCCGGAGTACGTGCCGGGTGGCGTGGTTTCCGGCCGGTGGGCCACCCGGGGCGGCGGCGCGTTGCAGATCCCGAAGGTGATCCGGCGGGCGGCGGTGGCCGACCCGGGTTGGCGGTTCGTGGTGGCCGACGCGGGCCAGCTCGAACCGCGGGTGCTCGCCGCGGTCTCCGGCGACGAGCGGCTGGCCGCCGCGGGTGGCGCCGGCGACCTGTATGCCGCGCTGGCCCGGGACGCGTTCGGCGGTGACCGGGCGCGGGCCAAGGTGGCCCTGCTGGGCGCGATGTACGGGCAGACGGGCGGGGCGGCGTTGCCGGCGCTGGCGGTGTTGAAGCGCAGCTACCCGACCGCCTTCGGCTATGTGGAGGCGGCGGCCCGCACCGGCGAGGCGGGTGGGCTGGTCCGGTCCTGGTTGGGGCGCACCTGCCCGCCGTCGTCGGCTGGGTTCGGCGACGGGCTGCCGGGGCTGGATCCGGAGCCGGCGGCCGATCCGCAGAGTCCGCGGGCGCGGGCGGCGCGCTCCCGTGGCCGGTTCACCCGCAACTTCGTCATCCAGGCCACCGCCGCGGAGTGGGCGTCGACGCTGCTGGCGATGGTGCGTACGGAGTTGGTCGGCACCGGCGCCGAGTTGGTCTTCTTCCAGCACGACGAGGTGGTGGTGCACTGCCCGGCGGAGCGGGCGGACGCGGTGGCCGAGGTGGTGACGCGCTGCGGCGAGCGGGCCACGGCGCTGCTGTTCGGGGACACGCCGGTCCGGTTTCCGCTGGATCTGTCCGTCGTGGATCATTACGCCGACGCCACCTGATCGGCATTATTTCCGTTTTGCCCCGCTACCCCGGCAGGCGGGTGGTCGTTGGTCCCGGTGTGCGTACGAAGGGACGGACCAGACGACAGCGTGCCCGGTCCGCCCCCACGGTCGAGGGGGCGCAGCTGAACCGGATCGCAGCAATGATCATCGCAGCGGGTGGCGGACGCCGGATCGGTGGACCCGAGGCGCTGCTGCACCAGGGCGAGAAGCCGCTGGTGAACCGGATGATTGACACGATGACCGAGGCGGGCTGCGCACAGATCGTGGTCGTGCTGGGTGCCGCCGCGGACCGGGTCCGCCAGACGGCCGACCTGACCGGGGCCACCGTCGTGGTCAACCGCGCCTGGGGCACCGGGGTCGGCTCGTCGATCCGCGCCGGGCTGGCCGCGCTCACCGACGACGACGTCGAGGCGGTCGTGGTGGTGCCGGTGGACATGCCGGGCCTGACCGCCGCCGCGGTACGCCGGGTCGCCGCGCTGCCCTACCCGGACGTGCTGGTCTGCGCCACCTACAACGGGTTGCGCGGCTACCCGATGCTCTTCGGTCGCCGGCACTGGTCCGGCATCGCCACGCTGGCCAGCGCCGACGTCGGCGCCCGGCCGTACCTGCTGGCGCACAAGGACCAGATCGTCGACATCGCCTGCGACTCGGTGGCCGACGGCAGCCGGGTGGACAGCCCGGAGCTGATGCTGCTCTACGGCCTGACCGTTCCCGAGCAGCGCGTCGGCGCCTAGACGAGTAGTTCCGATGTCAGGGGTCGATGTCTGGGCATGAAGAGAGGGTGTCGATGATCATGTTGTGACGCAAGACCTCGACACCC